>JAGXIR010000167.1 GCA_024635605.1 Sunxiuqinia sp. | reverse complement strand
TTTCAATGTCTTTACTTTTGGCTGATTCACGGATCATATCAATACTACTACCGATAACTAAACCCAACTGAATGATTTCGGGATTGAAAGGAAAGGCTCCTTTTTGTATTTGTGACCATTCCAAAAGGTTTTCGAGCAGGCGGTACAGGTTGTTGGCCGATTCGCGCATTTTTACAGCAATTTTCCCAACTTCGGCCATAGTGAGGGTGGGTAATTCATCGGCCATAACACGCGTTAAGCCTAAAAATCCATTAAACGGGCCTTTCAGGTCGTGGGCTATGATGGAAAAGAATTTGTCTTTTTCGGCATTGATTTTTTGAAGTGTTTCGTTTTTAAGTTTAATTTGTTCCTGTGTCTGTTTGCGTTGGGTAATATCTTCAATCATGCAGAGGTGGCGTGGCTTTGATTTGTCTTCAACATGAATCGGAGAAATTGTCATGCTGATCCAGACTGGACTTCCATCTTTATGAAGATAGCGTTTTTCCATCTGAAACCCTTTAATTTTACCGGCATTTAACAAGGCCATATTATTCAGGTCTTCCTGCACATCATCCGGATGAGTAATTTGCATCCAGTCAATATGTTTCATTTCCTCCATGGTTCTGCCTGCAATTTGAGCAAACTTTGGATTTACCTCAATAAGTTGTCCTGTATAAGAATCCATCAAAGCAATACCCATTGGGGCTTCTATAAATAGCTTTTTAAATCGCTCCTCACTTTCGCGCAGCGCTTTTTCGGTGCGTTTACGCTCGGCAATCTCAATTCGTAACCGTTGCGTTGCATTAGCTAATTCTGAAGCATGAGTTTCGGCCTCAATCAGCAGTTTGGTTTGTTGCATTTGCAATGCATAATTGCGGAGAAGTTTAATTTGTTTGTCCAAAAGATCATTTTTGATCTCCAGTTCCTTCTTTGCTATTGGTGCTCCACTACCATTATCCCCGGGGAGATTGTTCGCGAGACGTACCCGATATTCATTTTCCATGGAGTTCACTTTGGCAGTGGCACCCCAGTTGTTATAACAGATATAGGCCTGCTTCCAGTAAACATATGCCAGGCTATCATTGCCGCATTCTGTCCAAAAGCCGAATGCCCGTTCATTTGCAAAGCCCTCCCATTGAATAAATTTGCCAGCTTGAGCTTCTTCAATCGCCTTATCATAAAGCTGGATGGCTTCAACCGCTTGCCCGTCAATTCTGGCCAGTTCTGCAGCAACCAACAGGTATTTGTGTTCGAAATTTTCGGGACAATTGTCTGCCCAAATGCGAAGTCTTTTGAGCATAATGCCAAGTTCTGCACGCCATTTGGTTTGCAGCTCACCTTCTGCCTTTGCATAAAGTGCGGTAAGGATCAGCATACGGGCGAAAACATGCTCAGGCCAAGGCAAAAGCCCCTGAGAACCTACTGTATAAATCAGTGGTTCTGTTTCGTCCGACAGTTGCAGTGCAGCATCATTATTCCCCGACAAAAGCAAAGTAAAAGTTTTAAGTACGTTGTAAATGCATCTGACCTGTATATTGTGATGATCATCGACTCGTTTTAGAAACTCGTTATCCGACCAATTGATATTTCCATCCAAAGCAGAGCTTTCATCTGACAATGTGCTAAAAATATTCAACCCGCCTTGTAATAGGTCGATAGCCCACTGATTCAGTCGTGTCTGGCTGAATTCAAGCGAATACTGCGACTCTTGTATAAGGCTTACCAGAGGAACACCTTGATAAAACCGGGAATACATATTGTGACCAAAGGCATAAGCAGCGTATTGCAGGTTGCCTGAACGCAGTCCGATTTCATACGCATCTAAATAATCCTGTGAACCATAGCTTAGGTGCTTAAACCAGTGACGAATGGAACTGCCAATCATTAAATAAAATACGCTTTGTTCAGACGGGGACTGGAACGTACCTGTCATAAGATTAGTGGCTAGTTCACTAAACTCTTTTGCAGCAACGAAGTCATTATCAACCCAGCCCAACAAACCCCCGTATGCAGTGTGACTGTACCCAACCTGTGGGATATTGCCATAAAGCAGTGTCAGATTTACCACTTTTGGGACAATGACACTCCAAAGTCTTTGGTGCGACCGGTAGCATGGCGGTCCCATCGTGATTAGAATTTTTGCTGCCATTAGCATTTCCTGATTGGTCATTACCGGCAATTCAATAAGCGAGGCGATCTGACGGCCTTTCAGTTCTTTCCGAACCAGTGCTATTTCAACATCACGTGCCTTCTCGTAGTTATCCTCTGGCAGGCTTATTCCAAGCGCGGCCAGCGCCTGTTTCCCGGAAGCAATTGCCTCGGGATACCGGGCCAGTAGGGTATATTGAATAATCAGGATATTCAAGACTTGTGCCTTCTCGAGTGCAGTTATGGAATGATCGACAGCCTCTTGAATACAATTTTCACCTTCGCTGCGGTCACCTTCCAGAAATTCGCAGACAGCCCAATCTTTAAAAAGATCCAGTGTTAATTTGTGATGGTCCAGCCACATTATTTTAGCAAATTCGGGCTTCTCAAGAAAAGTGTTTGCCGCGCGGTAATATTGAAGCGCCGCTAAGTAAGCGGTGGCAGCATTGGCCTTGCTTGCTGCCTGTATATTCAACTCCACCATCTTCATTTGCTCAGCTTCCTCCTGTATAAGATGGCTTCCTGCATTCAGATGATTTATTACTTCGAACAATCTTTCGTCAAGCTGTATTGGTTTAAGCCTGCCGAGTAAAAGCCTTCCTATTTTCAGTAGAATAGCCGGACGTTGTTCAGTTTCAATCAGCATATAGGCAGCCTGTTGCGCACTGTCGTGTAGAAATGCGGGTTTCCCGTAAACCCGAATATCTTCAGCAGTGGAACTGCTACTATCAATCGGCAAGAGCAGCGTTTTTGCTTCACCGGTAAAAAGCAACGAAATGCATTTTCGTGATGAATATCCGCTGATAATGCTCAACATTTCCAGTTCGAATCGGTTACCAAGACAGGCAGCTAAAGAGAATAAATTCCGGCTATCAGTGTCAAGTCTTCGTAGTTTCAGTGCAAATAATTCAATTAAATTAGCAGGCAAATCAACATCTTCGGTTATATTTTTATTCCATTTCCATTGATTTCTTCCTTTATCAAACCAAATCAATTTTAAATCGTGAAGGAAGCTAATAAACGACTTCACAAAAAACGGGTTTCCATGGGTTCTGTTGTGGATTACAGCAGTAAGGCCTTCAACGTTCTCAGTGACGGGACTAAGCGTGTCTGTCACAAATTCCTGTACATCATTTGCGGTAATATTCTTAACCTGAAGTTTTCCAATTGAGGCATTATTACTTTGCAGTTCTTTCAATGCCAACATAAGCGGATGGCCGGAATCGACCTCGTTGTCGCGATAGGAAACGATCACCTGTATATAGCGCAAAGTAACCCCTACCTGTAACTGCCTGAGCAATTCGCAGGAAGCAGCATCTGCCCATTGCCAGTCATCAATAAACAGTACCAGTGGATGTTCGGGTTTGCAAATGACTTTGAGGAAGTTCCGAAAAACATCGGCAAACCGGTGTCTGGCTTCCTGTGGGCTAATATCTCCAAGGGCAGGTTGAGTACCTATAAATGATTCAAATTCAGGAACAAATTCAATCAGCACCTGACCCAGATTACCAATGGATTGAAGAATTTCGGCTTTAAAACTTGAATATTCCTGTTCATCACCCGACTGTAATTTCCGGCAAAGTTCGGCTAGTGCTTGCCGAAAAGCAAAATATGGGATATTCTGTTGGTATTGTTCGAACTTGCCCTTTATGAAAAAACCGTTTCTGTCCCTAATCGGCATTTGGAGTTCTTGTACCAAAGCCGTTTTTCCAACACCTGAAGAACCTGATACCAAAAGAATTTGACCATGGCCACTGCTAATGTGCTCAAACGATTCAATTAGCATAGTAACTTCCTGATCGCGACCATAAAGTTTATTTGGAATTGTAAGGTGATCCATAGTTGTTGTTGTTGTTTTCAATTGTTGTTCTCTTATTTCTTAAAATACTTTTGAATCAAGGCAAGTAATTCGTCTTTTTTAACGGGCTTTGAAATATAATCGTTGCAACCGGCTTCCAATGCTTTTCCGTTGTCGCCTTCCAGCGCATAGGCTGTTTGGGCAATGATAACCACTTTTTTATTGAATGTACGGATTTTGCGGGTGGCGTTGTAGCCGTTCATTCCGGGCATTTGAATATCCATCAGCACCAAATCAATATCTGGTTTATTGCGGCAGACTTCCACGGTTTCGTGCCCGTTTTTGGTTAATACGATTTTATTGTTCCCGTTATTGAGAATCGTTTGCAGGTAAAGGGCTGAAGTTTCATCATCTTCCGCGATCAGGATGTTCAAATCCTTTCTTTGGTTTGATTTTTCATCCGGAATTGAGGTTTCTTTTTCCACTGTTTTTTCGGAAACCTTCGCACTGAGCGGCAGGGTGAAGAAAAACGTGGAACCCTCGCCGGCTTTGCTTTCCACCCATATTTCGCCGCCCAGCATTTCAACATAGGCTTTGGTGATGGCCAGCCCCAGCCCGGAGCCTTGCCGGGCCATTTTATCTTCGATATCAGCCTGAATAAAACGCTCAAAAATGGCTTCCTGTCTTTCGTCTGAAATTCCTACTCCTGTGTCTTTTACATAAAATTGAAGCGATGGAGCATGCTCCGTCGTTACAATTTTATATCCAATTTCTATTGACCCTTTATCGGTATATTTAATGGCATTTTTGATCAGGTTTGTTAAAATTGAATTCAATTTCTCTTTGTCGGTTTGAATTATCGATTTCTGTTCAGATAGTGAATTGTTTAGGCTGATTTGAATTCCCTTTTTTTCTGCTTCAGGTTTAAAAAATGAATACATGTTTCTAAGTTTTTCCGAAACATTTACTTCCGAATCGGTAACCGTCATTTGTCCGGCTTCAATTTTAGATATATCGATAATATCATTCACCGTATTTAACATGCGGTCGCCACTTTTCTTAATAATCTCGATATACTCTTGCTGTTCTTCGCCAGTTAAATGAGGTTCTTGTAAAAGACTCGTAAATCCAAGAATTCCATTCATTGGTGTTCGGATTTCGTGGCTCATGTTTGCAAGAAAGGCGGATTTTAGGCGGTCGCTTTCTTCTGCTTTTTCTTTGGCTAGTATTAACTCGTTTTGAATTAATTTGTAATCTGTAACGTCTTTTACTATTCCTGTTAATATTTTACTATTCCCTTTTTCATCCAATACCACTTCATCTGCCTCTGCATGAACATACCGAACGGTATCACCCTTCAACAAAATTCGATATTCTACCGGGAATGGTTTGTTTTCATTTATAACAGAAAGGTTAGATTGTTCTACTTTTTTCCGGTCTTCGGGATGAATTGCTTTTTCAATAACTTTGTCCAGTTCGCCGGTAAATGTTTTTTTATCGATATCGAAAATGCGGTACATTTCGTCTGACCACCAAAGTTTGTTTTCCTTGATGTACCAAACCCAGCTACCAACTTTTGCTGTTTTTTGGGCCTTTTTCAGTTCCCTTGTATTTTCTTCCGCTTTTTTCTTGGCTTTGATTAATTCTTCTTCTGCTTGCTTGCGTTCGGTGGTATCCAGGGAGACGATGATCAGGTATTCGATCTGCCCATTATCATCCTTTGCGGGTACAATGGTTGAGTGAAACCAGATTTCATTGCCGTTTATATCAACAACAGGTGCTTCCTGGGTAATTACTTGCCCGGTTTCTATCGCCTTTTTCATGTTTCCTGTCATTTTGGTTTTAAATGATTCAGGATAAAAGTGGAATGGATATGGCTTGCCATAATAAGGTGTAATATCGTCGATTTTCAGATCTTCTATACCGGCAGTGCTCATGAACTGCAGATTGAAATCAAGATCAACGATTTTGGTACACGCGGGTGAATTCTCTAACCAGGTACGGCTTTGTTGCTCAAGCGCCTTAAGTTTTTCTTCAGCAAGTTTGCGTTCGGTGATATCAGCATTAAAACCATACCAGGTAATACTGCCATCGGGCAATTTTTCGGGTGTTGACCTGGAGAAAATCCATTGGATCTCCTTGCCGGGTATCTGCACTCTGAACTCACAGGTAAAATATGTCAAATGTTCAGCTGAGTATTCAATGTCGCTGATTACCCTGGCTGCATCGTCGGGGTGAATTACCCTGCCAATCGGTGTAAAGTCGTCCACTACGTCTTCCGGTGTACAACCAAAAATATTCCGGATACCTTCCGAGGCTATTGGTACAAGATAGGTTCCGTCAGGTCTGCGTGTAAATTGAAAAATCAAGTCGGGCAAGTTTGCTGAAAGCTTTCTGAACTGGATGTCTTTTTCCCGAATTTTTTCTTCCGCCAGCTTGCGTTCGGTAATGTCATGCAAAAAGCAAACAAGCTGTCCGCCTTTGTAGTTCTGGTATTGAACGCTTACATCCAAATCAAAAATGCTTCCATCTTTTCGGCGGTGTTTCGACTCAAAACGGTCTTCACCTTCCATCACTACCTTTTTAATATGTGCGGCGGTGTCGTCAGCGGTTTCAATGGATTCGAGGTCTGATACCTGCATGGTAAGCAGTTCTTGCTCAGTATAGCCACTCATTGTGCAATACCTTTCATTTACCTGCAGAAACCGCCCCTGCAAATCAGTAAGCCAAAAACCATCCATTGCTGTTTCGAGGATGGAACTGTACATGCCTGCACTATCGTACAGGGCCTCCTCTGCCAACTTGCGCTCGGTAATGTCATGAGTAATGGCCACAAATACTTCTTTATTGTCGAAGGTGGATTTTTGATGATGGATTTCAACCGGGTAGGTAGAACCATTTTTCCGGCGGTGAATAGTTTCGAAAACCAAAGTTGCGGTTGTTCCATCAGCGAGTGGGGCAAGCTCTTCTAAAAAGGACTTTTTATCGTATTCGGGTTTTATATCTACCGGGGTAAGTTTGGAAAGCTCTTTTAGTGTGAATCCAATATTTTTTAAAGCACCCTTATTGGCAAAAACAAAATGCAGGGAAAGGGCATCGAAAATATAAATCTCGTTGAGCGATTCCTCAAAAATGCGGTTAAAACTTTTAATTTTTTCGGCTTTCCGGTGCGTTTCGGTATCTTCTTTAAAAACCAAAACGGTTCCGGTAATTTCGCCATTTTCATTTCTTATGGGCGAACCACTGTCTGTGATGATGTATTCATGTCCATCTTTCGAAATCAGCGTGGTATGGTTGGCAAGCCCCACCACTTCACCTTTTTGTAATACAATTTCAACCGGATTTTTACAAGTTTTACGTGTTTGCAGGTTAACAATGTGAAACACTTCAGTAAGCGGCTTGCCTTTTGCATCGGTTAAGGGCCATCCGGTAAGTTGTTCTGCCACCGCATTCATAAATACGATATGCCCTTCTACATCGGTAGAAATTACCGCGTCGCCAACACTGCACAGGGTGGTATGATACAGGACATTGCTTTCGAACAGTTCTTTTTGGAGTTGGTTGCGGAGTACGGTCTCAGCCTCAAGTTTCAGATTGGCCCTTTTTAGTTCATCAACCTTAACTGCGATGGCTTCATTTTGTTTTTTCAGTTTATCAATTACCTGAATATTTTCAATAGCAACGGCAGTACTATCGGCCAGGGATTGTAACAGTTCCAGCTCCCTGGGGCTTGCCGTATAATTATGCGCCCAGTAAATACCGATGGCCCCCAGCGGATTAGCACTACGAATAGGAACCATTGCCAGACTTTTTACAAAAGTGGGTTGGTAAACATCAACCGGGACTCGCTTATCTTTATCAATATCGCCAATGACTGCCGACTTCCGGTTTTGCATTACCCAGCCACTGATACAGCTTTCCATGACAAAACGTTTACCCTTCCACAAGGGGCTTATGGCATCTTCGTCGGCATAGTAACATAAATCGTTTTCCCTCAAAATAAAGGTAGCGCCATCGGCGTTCAACAGTTTGCGGGCGGCCGTTTTAACGATTCCTGTAACAGCTGCCATATCGCCGACCAGCGATAAGCTTTTTATTGCATCGAGCAAAATTTCAATGGTTTGCATAGCTGTTATCGGTTTCTTGAATGACCTAAAGGTAATATTATTTCAATACCGTCAATCTTATTTGAAGCCTTTAAAAATGCTGACATACAAGTTTTAACGAGCAATAATGACATTAGCAATTGCAACGAGAAGTTTCCCGCGTCTCTCCCATGAGCGCAGCTGTCTGTTGTCTCAAACGACAAATCGTCGAACCCAACGGATAACAAGCTGAAGCCATTCGGTTAATCATTCGTACTCGATTCGGGTAACATAAAAACTAGGCTTTCTCGCAAGCCTCAGAAGATCTCCCCACGCTTCGCTTCTGGCTGGCTGATGCTCAGCCGGCTTGTTTACCTTCCACTTCTGCCCAACTGAGGCTCAGTTAAGCTGTCCGCGATTCATTTCGGGTTAGCCGAAACTCAGCCAGGCTGCCGAGCGGCCAATTCTGTCTGGCGGATGCTCGGCCAGGCTGCCGAGCATCCGCTTCTGTTCAGCTGAACACCATATTATTGCTCAACCCAAAAAGATCAATTTATCAGTAGTTAAATATTTATTTTTCTGAATAAGGTGATAACTTGTGTCAATCCTTAAACATAAAACAATCAACCCTATGAAACATTCGCTCCAATCACTGCGCGTATCTGCGCTATCCAACCTCGAAGCAGGACAGTTAATTAACCGACATCTGGCAGATCTGGGCTCCATTGATCCGGCTTTGCTTACCGATG
>JAGXIR010000166.1 GCA_024635605.1 Sunxiuqinia sp. | reverse complement strand
TATCTCGTGATTTTTACTTGTCAATCGTTCGCGGGTAGTTATTCAATAATTTTCAGTTCGCTTGCCCAAGCTTTCCAGGCGGCATCCATCGCAGCCACTTTCTCCGGAAATTCGGTGACAAGATTATTGGTCTCGGTGTGATCCTCCACCATATTAAACAACTCCCAGTCTTTCTCCGGCAGGGAAGTCATTTTCCAGTCACCAATACGGATGGCCCGGCCTCGCTGGTGCTCCCAATAAAGCGTATCATGACTACTTTCGGCGTCACCTCGGAGCAGTTGCATCAAACTCTTACCTGCCAGCGGGATGGTTTTCAAGCCATTAACCTGAACAGGATAGTTGGCGCCGGAAAGCTCCAAACACGTGGGCATAATATCCATCACATGAGCCATCCCACGATTGATGGTATTTTCTTTTTCCTTTAAACCCTCCGGCCAATGAACAATAAAAGGTGTAGCCGTTCCTCCTTCGTACGACTCCATTTTCCAATAACGAAATGGGGTGTTGGAAGCGCTGCCCCATGCCCGGCCAATATAATTCCAGGTAGTTTCGGCTCCCGGCTTATCCGCCCCATACTCAATCAAGGTTGAATCGCGGGTAAAGCCGGGACGATCGAAACCAGCAGGATAACCACGCTCATATGAAGCACCATTATCAGACAAAACCATGATGATGGTGTTTTCATACTGCCCAGTCTCTTTCAATTTTTGAATAATCTGCCCTACTCCTTGATCAACCCGGTCAATCATGGCTGCATGGACGGACATACATGCGGATTCATATTCTTTCTTTTCCACATCATCCCAAACTCTACCCGATGAATTTTCAGGAAGTGGGTAACTATCCTTATCGATGATTCCCATCTCGACCATTCGCTCATAGCGACTCTTTCTTAATGCCTCCCAGCCATCTTTATAGGTGTCTTTATATTTCTCAATATCTTCGGGCAATGCGTGCAAAGGCCAGTGGGGTGCCGTGTGGGCAACATACAAGAAGAAGGGATTCTCGTCCTTGCCGTATTCCTCAATCAAATCAATTGACTTTTCCGTAATAAAGTCGGTCATATAAAAATCATCCGGAACTTCTTTGATGGGCTCTTCGTTATGCACCAGACTAAAGGGATCGAAAAAGTTGACCACGCCCCAGATCACTCCCCAGTGTTCTTGGAAACCACGATTACTCGGGTAATTTTCCAAGGGTGAAAACGGACCGTAATCTACTTGGTGTGCCATCCATCGCAATTGCTCCACGGGGTTATCCATCGGCTTGGTTTGCGACAGGTGCCACTTACCCGTCATACCTGTATGGTAGCCATTCTCTTTGAGCACTTCGGCGATGGTGGCCGTATTCATTGCCAGATTTACGCCCATGCCATCGATTCCGGCCCGCTGTGGGTGGTGCCCGGTAAGCAAAGAGGCCCGCGTTGGACAACACCGTGCACTATTATACATTTGCGTGAAGCGAATGCCTTGGCTGGCGAGCTTATCAATATTGGGCGTTTGAATTTCGCCGCCATAACACCCCAGATCAGAGTATCCCATGTCATCGAACATGATGATCATGACGTTGGGACGTTCCGGTTCAATTGTTGGGCTTTGACCACATCCTGCAAAAAATAATCCGCCAATCGCAAGGAGTTGTGTGGTTTTAAAACAATCCATAATCAAAATATATTTCGTCTCAACGAGAGACCTCATTCGAATTCGATAACAAAATCAGGTTGCAGACGTCAATGCATTCGTGTCAGCCCATTCATCTTGAGCGTACCACTACTGAACCGTGCTAAACCGGTAGATTGAACTGGTTTCGTAAACTTCGCCCGGGTTCAAAATAATCGACGGGAAGGCTTCCTGGTTGGGTGAATCGGGGAAGTGCTGTGTTTCCAAAGCAAATGATTCCCGAAAATCGAAAGTCTTCCCCTGTTTGCCGGTGTCGGAACCATCCATAAAGTTACCGCCATAAAACTGAAGCGCGGGTTCTTCGGTAAACACTTCCATTTTTCGGCCGCTTTCCGGTTCCACCACGGTGGCTGCCAAAGTCATTGCTCCTGCTGCGGTTTTATTCAAAGCAAAATTATGGTCGTATCCCAAACCATTTTTTAACTGGACGTTATCAGCTTGCATTGGTAGGTCCTGTCCGATGGGTTTAGCTGTTCTGAAATCAAAAGGTGCGCCTTCAACCGGGGCATTCTCGCCCAGCGGAATCAGCGTTGAATCGACTGGCGTATAATAATCGGCATTAATGGTAAGCAGATGCTCGTTAATCGTTCCGTTCGCTTCGCCGGCCAGGTTGAAAAACGCATGATTGGTCAGGTTCACTGGCGTGGCTTTATCGGTTGTGGCTTTGTAATCCATCTTCACCTCGTTATTGGGTGTTAAGGTGTAAGTCACTTCCACAGTCAGGTTTCCGGGATAGCCCATTTCACCATCTTTCGAGAGATAGGTAAGCACGATGCTGTTTTCAGTAACCGATTTCACATCCCAAACCACATTGTGGAAACCCTCGGGGCCACCATGCAGGTGATTGGGATCATTATTAATTGGCAAGGTGTAACTTTCGTCATGCAAAGTAAATTCACCTTTGGCAATCCGGTTGCCCACGCGGCCGATTAAGGCACCGTGAAAAACTTCGGTCGCGTTCAGATAGCCATCAATGCTGCTGAAACCCAAGACCACATCAGCCATTTCTCCGTCATTTCCCGGCACGCACAAACTGACAATCCGCCCGCCATAATTGGTAATAGCTGCTGAAATCTCTCCATTATGGAGGAAGTACAGATTGGTTTCCTTACCATTGATTGTCGTCTGAAAGTCTTCGGCATTGAGGTTTCCGCAAGTCTTTTCTGTTTCCGCAGGTTTTGGACTGCATGCTACCTGGATGAAGGCAGCCGCCAAAAGAATAAAAATTAGTTTTGTCCGATTCATTTTTTGCTTTTATAAGTATTCTGAATGATTTATTTTTTGCCTGTTGTGGGGCCATGTACGATTAACTTGCCATCTTCGGTCACTTCCATGGGGTCGATAAAAACCACCCGGTTTTCGCCGGTTTCTGAAGTGCGCCCGTGATAAACGCAAAGCTTGGTTTTTCCATCAGGAGCGAGCGTAATCATATTATGTCCGGTGCCCGTAACAATCCCACCCTGCTCCACATTCTTCTCCAATACCGGATTGTTATCCGCTTTTTGAAATGGCCCCATGGGCGACTCGGATGTGGCATAGCCAACCGCATAGTTTTGTCCGCCAAAAAAGTTGGCCGAATACATCATATAGTAAGTATCTTTTTCTTTGAAAATATAAGAACCTTCCGTCCAGCGGCGGTTAACTTCGCCCGAAGTAACCGATCGGCTCTCCCACTCCGCCTGCTCATCATCCATACGCAATGGCGGACGAAGTAGTAATTCGGGCTCACCCACGATACCTGAAAAGTCCGGCTTCATTTCAACGCCATACACCCAGCTTTCTTCAATCTCGTCAAACATGCCTTGCTCGCGGGCCCAGTCGGCCACTTCGCTTTCCACCGGATTTTTGTAACAGCAGCGCGAATAGTACAAATACACTTTGCCGTCTTCAAACAGCAGGTTGCCATCAATAACCGGATAGCCCGGATCAAAAATCGGACGATCGTGCAGGTCGGTGTACGGGCCGGTTGGCGTATCGGAAACAGCCACACCAATGCGGAAATTCTCCAGCTCATTGGTGGGATTAATCCGCCAGTCGGCACTGAAAAGCAAGTAAAACTTTCCATCCAACTCGTACAGTTCTGGTGCCCAAAAGTTGGCAATTCCCCATGAGTCATCCGTATTTCCCTGGTAGATTCGTCCTTCATCTTTCCAATCGGTAAGATCGGTTGAAGAATACATTTTGAAACCGTCATTGACACCTCCGGTTCCAATCATGTAATACAGCCCATCGGAGGCTTTTAAAATGTACGGATCGCCGAACTCAACCGGCAAAGGATTCTGCACTTGTAATTTTTCCGCCTTTTTTTCCTGACACGCTCCGAGTAGAAAACCGGCGACTGCGAAAAGTAGAATAGTAGTTTTTAAATTCATTTCTATAGTTATTTATTTAGTTGCATCCCAAATCCAGGATCTGAAGATGGAATTAATTTTCCGTTTTTCAATTGATAGTTCCCCAAATCCACATCATCCGAAATACAAGTCACCCCCTCAATGGTCACCGTATTTCCATACGCTCCGGTTAAATGAGCCACAGCGTTGGTTTTAATTTGCGAGCCCCAGGCATGCGGCGAGGCAAACACCTTCAACCGCTTAAGTTCGGGCATGAGCTTACGCCAGCCAGTGTAGCCAATATCCTGAATGTCGGTCAGGTGCACATCCATCAGCTTCGCTTCCATTAACTGTTGCAAAAAATCCTGATCGGGCGATGCTTCGCCGTCGGCCAGGAGGGTTTCAATGCCCATTTCTTTCAATAATGCCCGTAGTTTGGTGTAATCTTCAATGGTTTCGCGAAAAGGCTCTTCAATCCAGAAAAGCTTAATACCTTCAATTCCTCTCAGGTATTGTTCAAAATCTTCGAGCGGATAACCATCGTTGCCGTCCACCAAAATATCGCAATCAGGAAAAGCTTCGGCCACCAGTTTGGTCACTTCAATATCGCGTTTAATCCCGGCTGCTTTGGGCATCCATTTGAAGCCGCGACCAATCTTCAGCTTAAACTGGCGATAACCTAAATCATAATCGAACTGGCACTCTTTCAGGATGATATCCACACCCATTGGTTGATTATAAAACGGCGTCAAATCATCAAAATAAATCATACCGCTGTAGCACACCGCCGTTTCAGGCTGACTTGCTCCCATCAGCTCATAAACCGGCTTATTCAGAATTTTCCCAGCCAGATCGTGCAGGGCGATGTCGGCATACGCTCCTTTCGGATCAATCAGTCCAAGTTCGGGAGCAAACACCTCCGACACTTTTTTGCCTACCAATTGAGCCGACGCTTCCTCTGCAGACCGCCCCCAAAGGGTGACACCCCAACCTTTAGCGCCCTGATTGGTCACCAATTCACAAATGGTTTCGTCGTAACCCCAGCCATGGTTTCCACGAATGGCGTTTTTACTCACAAAGCGCGGGTATTGAATCCTGACTCTCTTGGTTAATACTTGCTCAATGGTGTGATAACTTAGCTCGCCTTCTTGTGCTGAGCGACCCGAAGAAAAACCAATCAGGGGATTCGCGGCCAAATAAGCAGCAGCCGCACCACCTGAAACTGTTTGGATAAAGTTACGACGTTTCATATTTGTTTTGTTTTAAGGTTTGTTCTTTTCGGGGATGATTTTTACGAACGATCCGCGATCAAAAGCATCGGTAGCAATAAACGAGTTTTCATTGTTGGGGAGGAAAAACCGGAACATCGCCGCCCGTTCATCTTCATTAAAAAACAGCCGCTCCGGCAACCGGTATGATGGAAAATTGCCCATAGTCGTTCATCCTTATTTCTCCAGCTCATATCGTGATAATACCGCATATTCGGCAGCGAAGGCAAAGCTGAACATCCCCTCCGTTTGGTTTTCGTTGTGGTCAGCACTCCAGCCTACCAATAAGTTTGCAGGAAGAAAGCCGTTGTACAGGAAGTTCTCGTAACCGTAGTCAAGGTTCTGCTGGAACGTGTGAATATACTCATCAACATCTTGACGCGCCGGATACACATCGACATATCCACGCATCAGCACGCCATTGAACCAATTTCTAAAGCCGCTGATATCGAAGGTGTAATAGCCCGTTTTCGTTTGTCCGGCTTTTGCAAAGTAATTAAAACTCGCATCAGACAGTTTATCGGCATCTTGCAGGTACCGGTCGTCACCTGTGGCCCTCAACAGATCGGCTGCCCCGGAAAGCATGGTTCCACTGTTATAAGTTATTGCCGGCCCAATCCGGTCGCGGCAAGTTGTACCCTTCCTATAGGTTGTTCCATTACTGGTCTCCGTCTGCGGATTTCCTGGCGAGCAGCCACCCATCATATCGTCGTACACGCCGTCAGAACGTAACAGGTGTTTCTTTTGCCAGTCGTATATTTTTTGGGCAAACTGCAAGTAGTAGTCGCTCTTTTTCACCTGGCTTGTTTTACGGGTTTTGCCATCCTCTGCATCAATGTAGCGGTAAGTCAGCTCGTCGTTTTTATCTTTGTACAATTCATGCAACCATACCAGAGGGCTCACCATGGGCCCATTACTACACGAATGCTTGGATACATAACCCGGCCCCCAGGGAATGCCGCCAATTTCTTCTCCATTGGTATCGCGTGTGCAATCCCATCCGTCGAGCACATATTCAGTCAAATATTCCGCTTTTTCCAAATACTCGCTGTTGTTTGTCAACTTATAGGCTTCGAGCAATTCGCGAACCAACCACATCTGATCGTCATAAACATTTTCAATCCCCGCAACTTTAGCAGCCCCTTTCGAAGCTGCCCGATGGACACCGTACACCGACCATTCTTTGGTTTGGGTGTATGAGATCAGCTCGAAGGTTCCCAGGTAATAATCTGCATGGTTGTATAAGTTTTGCAGCAATGCTTTATACCGGTCAAAATGCTCGGTATAAAGCCTTGCGTTACCATGCTCCTTTTGCACCTTGAGCGCATGAAGGATCGCATTGACCGCTTCAATAGCGCTGGTGTACATCCACACACTCCCTTTCTCATCGGAACGGACATCGGTGTAAGGATTATAGTACCGGGCCATGGCCATGCCTTCTCCTGTAAAGTGCGCAGAAACGGCGTTATCAGCAAGTTCTATTGCGCGCAAAAGGTTTTGTTCTGAAAGACTGTTCTTCGCCAGTTGATTTTCCTGGACCGTTTCAGGGATCGCTTCGCCACAGGCGGTTATTGTCAAAAAACTGAGCGTGCAAATAGCAATTATTGTGCGAAATTTTTCCATTCTGTCATTATTTAAGTCATTAGTCTCTGGAAACGTGACAATCCGAAGTGATCAACGGAAAAATCAATCCATTGAATAAAATTTGTTTTATTATTATGGTTTTCCATGCAAATGATTTATTTTCTATTCGTTTAAGAATGGGAAAGCAGAAATCCGCAAGCGGGCCGCTCCCATCGGAACCAAAGTAATGGCTTCCACAGGTTCGCTGGTCTGTACCGGATAGCTGGGCTGAACGTCAACCAATCCGTATTGGTCAATTTTCCACGAAGGGATCTGCCGGCCTTTCGCCTGAATTTCAATTGGCGTATTTTCCAGCGAAAAAGGATAGTCATCGGCCGGCCATTCTTTGCGAACAATCTTCAGCGAGGCTTCCAAATTTTCCTGATCAAGTATCAGCCCGTAATTCCAAGGACTTTTCGGATCGATGGTATAAGCCGGCCACTTCTCCGGATCGGCATCTTTTTGCCATTTTGAATCGCCGATTGCAGATTCGATACTGCTAATTTTTTTGTATTCTTCATCAATCTTCAGTGAAAAGGTCAGTGGACCGTAATCCACCGAAACACTATTCTGATTCACCGCCCAAGTGCGTGAAGACAAGCTCATAGGCAAGCTTAAAGTCAGTTGATCTCCATCGGCCCACTCGCGGTCAATTTTGATGTATGCACCCGCTTGAGCGCTTACATTGACTGGTTTTCCGTTCAGTTTAAGCGAGGCATTTTCGCACCAGCCAGGAATACGCAGGTAAAATGGGAAAACCACATTTTGCTCCATCGCCAAACTGAACCGGATGTCTTCCTCATATGGATAATTGGTTTCCTGATTCAAAATGACTTCGGTGCCATTGCCCACCTGGGCCGTGGTGATGCTCGAGTTATACATGATGGCTGCCAAGCCATTGTCGTTGCTAGCCATCACCAGGTTTTGCAGATAGTATGGCAAAGCGTGTCCGTGATTATGCTGGCAGCAGCGGCTGCTAAACGGATTCATGGTGAGGAAGGGGCCGCGGTTGTCAATGCCCGGGTGGTGATTTTCAGCATCGGCTGTTACTCCGTTGGGGCAAGTAATGTACCGAAGCGATTTCATATCGGTGGTGAAAGCTGCCGTAAAACTATTGAAAAGCACATCTTCGCAATTGTCGGCCCAAAACGGGTCTCCGGTGATGCGCATCATGATTCCATCAGAAGTCATTTGCTCCGCAAAGCCGCAGGTTTCGGTTCCCTGGCGCGGATCGATATAACCCATCCGTGCATTTTCGTCGGAACCAAACATGCCGCCGGGCACTTGACCAAAAGTACGGCGAATGAGGTCATGAACATTGTAAGAAGCGTGAAAGTGAGCCGAATCGCCCGACTGCACGAACCAGGTAGCCGGCTCACGAAAACACTGGGCGATGTTCACATTGTGCCAGTTGGGCAAGCTCGATTTTTGCGTCCAATCGGCAGTATTGCGATGGATTTTTTCCGCCAGTTCAAGCAAAAAAGCATCGCCGGTATGATTGTACAACCAGTAAACACTTAACAGATTGTCGCCCCCGCGGCTGTTTTCCCAGTAACTGGACAAAAATTCCTCATCAGGAACAGTCAATTCAAACTGAAAATACTTGGTCATGAAATCGATCACCCGCTCATCGCCACTATATTCGTAGTAGTTTTGCAAAGTAAACAGCACAATCATATTCGACCAGTAGTCAAGATTTCCATTCCCTGAACGTACTTCGGGACCAAACCAGCCATTCTCCTGCTGGCTGTTCAAGATGGCCTCAATCCAGACAATGGCTTCGTGCTTCATTTCCTCATCATCAAAAATGAAAGCCATATCGGCATAACCACGCAGCCAATAGGGAACTTCTTCCCAGCCGTGGTCGCCACCTTCGGACAGCCAGGCATTGTTTTCTTTATCGAGCCAGGCGCTGATTTCGCCCAAGTGGCCGCACAAACCATCTTTTTGCAATTCCAGCAACTTGAGAATCCAGCCTTTCGGTTGAATACTTCCCAAAGGCAATTTGATAAAATGAGCGGGTTGCAAAGGGGCTTGGTTGCTTAAGTAAAAATTGTTTTGCTGGTTGAGCTCTGGGTGAACAACCACGGTGGCTTGTTCATTGGCAGCTTGTTGCTCGCAGGATGAAAAGCTTACCAGGACTGAAAGACAAAGGGCTAAAGAATAGAAGATTCGTTTCATGTTTATTAGGATTTATTTTACTGGTATCGGTTTCGATTTAATTATGGTCTATTTCAAGTACAACTATAGCCTGTCAACTACTCATTGAAACGTCCTATTCTGCCATTAATCGTCCAGTTCAGGTCCTTTTTCAGTCCAAATAACTTCCTTCTTTGAAATCTTCCAGGTTTTTCCGAAGTCATCATTTCCTTGAAAAAATAAGTAGGTGCGGCCATCTTCATCTTCGAAGATGTGCGGATGTCCGGATTCGCAGGAGTTCCATTCACCAGGATCGCCATTGGGCAAGAAGGGTTTATTGCTTAGCCGCTCCCAGCGAACGCCGTCAGCACTTTTGGCAACACCAACTTGCTGAGGTGCATTGTTGTATGCTCCCGCATAAAACATAAACAAGCTGTCGCCCCGCTGAGTAATGGAAGCACCTTCAACACAGCGCCCCTCCCACGGGTATTTCGGTGCAAGAATTGGCTCATCGGTCAGTTGTGTCCAATCTTCGCGGTTAAAATTGGTGGTGAGCGGAGCCGCGGCGACCCCCTGCATCTGAATATTCATGCTGGAATCGCGGGTGGCGAAGTAGAGCAAATAACGATCCTTGAATCGGATAACTTCGGCATCGATGGCACGCCCGCAGTTCCAGTCGCCCGTAGGCCGAAAAATCGGATTGGTTGGATTTCTTTCAAAATTGATTCCATCATTAGATACAGCATGACAAATCGCATCGTCTCTCCAATTGCCATAAGTTTGATAAAACAAATGTACCCGTCCATCAATCACCAAGGCTCCGGGCGCACACAAACCTTTCTTTTCGTAATCGCCCGCCGGTAAAATTTCTCCCACTTTTTCCCAATCGATCAGATTGGTGCTTTTGGCAATCCCTATCGCCCAGCCATTGATCGGATCCGTATTGTCTTCAAATGGAGGAATCGAAAAATACATCAGGTAATTTCCGTTGAACCTCACCACATGCGGATCTTTGGAAAAAGGAACTCCCCGGCGTGAAGTGTCGCCAAAGAGCATCATGTCAGAACTTTGAGTAAATCCTTGGAAACAAAACAAGGCAGACACAACAATCAACAGGCTAATCTTTTTTAACATTATCATTATTTGTTATTTTACATTTCACATAAAACCATGCATTCAATGATATTTCACCCCTGATTCTTTTCGAAATCAATATGCCCCTTCTTCGCCAAAAGGAATGAACTTTGAAAATATAAAAAAAAGGCCATCCGCGAATCTTAGTTCAATTCCGGATGGCCCTTTTATTTCAACAAAAAAGATTATAAATCAACTTTCTGCACCCCTGAGAAGATCATATCTTCAACACCTGCGATCTTCAAGCCTACCCGTGCATAAACATAGCTCTGGGTTGGAGTAAGCGCCGGAACGGTCACGTTCATGCTAATGGAACTGGGATTGGCTATGTCGCCACCACCAATCTCTTCCTGGGCTACAAATCCCCGAAAATCGACAAATTGCGTTTTACTTACATATAAATTCACACGCTCAATGTCGCGGGCACCTGCATCGGTAATGATTTTCTCAGCCTGAAAAGTGGCGGTTACGTCGCGTCCGCTTGCTGAAAACTGAGCGTTGCGAACCATGTAATACGGCTCGACTTCAATATCCAAGTTCATATCGCCATTCAGATTAACCAGAATGGTGTCTGAACCCGTTGTTGAATTCACGATATTACGCCAAGGCCCTTGGGCCGAAGGAACAATCAGTTTATAGGTACCATTAAACAACAGCGTTGAGTACGAACCATCCTGATCGACGGTCACGTCGATGGGGATATCCAACTGCCATCCTGGCTCCCATAATTGGAATATTACATCGTTGTAACTCACATTGATGGGCTCGCCGTTGTACACAACATTTCCCTGAAGCATGGATCCGGGGGCATCGTAATTATCCCACTCACACGAAGTAAGAAAACCGACTACGACTCCCAATAATATGATTAATTTTATTTTAGTCATCTTTCTAAGTTTTTATTGGTTCGGGTTCTTAACAATTTGTGGATTGTTATTTCTGATATCATCATTGATAAATGAATAGTAGTTACCCAGGCGGAAACGATCAGCACCAGTAACCTGGCCGGGCACGACTTGCTTAAAGACGAATTTTTCGTTATTCGGACTGCCTGGTTCATAATATTTGTATGGCCACAAGCCAAATACGCGGGTACTCACTTCGTCGGCTTTCCAGGGTTGGTCAGTCAATGGTGTTTGTTCACCGTTCCAAACCACATGGGCCAAACGCCAGCGCTTCATATCCCACAACAGGTGTCCTTCAAACGCCAGCTCGACCTTACGCTCGTGTACAATGCGATCAAACGACATGTCGGCAGCAGTCAAATCGGTTTCAAAACCGGCACGACGACGCACCTCGCTTAAGTATTCAGCAGCGGCATCTTCGTCGCCCAATTCAAAAGCGGCTTCAGCAGCATTTAAGTACACTTCGGCCAAACGGTAGCGCACCCACCAGCGATCACTTTTCAAACCACGTTGTCCCGAACCAGTCGCTGTATCCATAAATTTGCGGACATAAAACCCAGACTGAGCGCTAAACTCACGTCCGTCAATGGGGCCATCAAATCCAACCACCTGACGAGGAGTGTCGGTTCCTGGAAGTTCTTTTCGCTGACCAAACTCATCTCCAGTAAAAATGGTGCCATCAGCCAAAATATAACCAGCCCATATATCCAGGTCTTTTCCTTTAAACTTCGAGCCTGGTAATAGCACTGTTCCCGCCAACCGGGCATCGCGACCTGCAAACATGTCGAGCGGACTGTCGAAATAGATGTAATCGCCACCACTCATCGTTTCAAACGGCTGGAACGTATTGTCCAGCATTTCGAACGACTGAACCAGATTCAGCGAAGGATTGGTGCGTCCGCCCTCCAGGTCTTCGGCACCCGACCAAGGTTGATTCCAAAGCGTCCACAGGTTGGCGCGTCCGTCCCAACGTTCACTTTGAACATAGTCGCGAACAAAAATTACTTCAGGGTTATTTGCTTTATCAATAAACAAACTGGAGAAGTTTTCTGACAAATCTTCCTTCTTGTTGTACAATGAATAAGGGCCTTCATCAATTAATTCTTCGGCAGCACCAAGAGCTGTCGTATAATATCCTTCTGCCATGCTGGCTGAAATACCAACCTCGCCTCCGGGTAACGACACACTGGGCGTATTAACCCCATATTTGGCAATGGAAGCAGCATAAAGCGCTACCCGTGATTTCATCGCCAGCACCAATCCCTGTGTCGCACGGCTTTTGACATCCACATTATTGGGCAAGTCATCTTTGATATCATCCAATTCACTGATGATAAAGTCATAAACCTCCGATTCTTTTGCTCGTGGGTATTCCAAATAAGAAGCGTCACCGCTGAAATCGTAGGTTAACGGTTCCAGAATTAGCGGAACTCCCCCCATGCGTTTCACTAGCTCAAAGTAATTCACGGCACGCAGAAAACGGCCTTCAGCCACAAAACGGGCTTTCACGGCCGGATCCAAACCATCAGTCAGTTCAGAGCTGGCTTTTTGAATGTACAGATTGACTTCGCGAATGTAGTCGTAATTCCACAAGCTCCATTCGCCATAACCCCATTCATTATTTTTGTGCCGCCAGTAGTCTCCAAAGTTAGAGGCAAAGGCTTCGTCAAAATCAGCATAAGTCCACCAGCTATTCACCGACTGGTATTCCGGAATCCGAAAATACAAGTCTGAAACAACGGATAAAATCAAACTTTCATCGTTCCAAACCTGGTTATCCAGCAAAATATTGGTCGGCTCCCTGTCTAGAAAATCACCATCGTTGCAGCCCCAACTGAAGGCCAGCAAAAAGATTAGTATATAACTAAATTTTTTCATGTTCATTTTCATTTTTAAGGTTAGAAAGAAAGGTTAACACCAACATT
>JAGXIR010000017.1 GCA_024635605.1 Sunxiuqinia sp. | reverse complement strand
CCGATGAGCGGAAAATACCAGCGGAGGTTGATTTTGCCAAAGAGGACAAACACACCGTAGGCCAAAATCAGCCAGTTGATGCCAATCAGCAAGGGGGTATTCATCAACTGGATACCGAGCGCTGGCCCGTATTGGTATTCGCCAAAAAACAAGCCCGTGTTTACGCCAACCAGCTCGGTCACGAATCCGATGAAGGCGACACCGGCCAAGACCAGGGCACTCTTAACTGACCACGTCTGCTGAAAAAACAGCAGCAGGCTGGTTGTCAGCAACAGATTCACGGGAGTCAGAAAAACAAAAAGCGAGTAAGTAGCTTCAAACGAAAAGCCAAGGATGCCTACCAAATAAAGGATGGCAATCAGAATTTTGACCGAACGGATCACGACAGGATTTTCTTTCATCATCGTTTGATTTTTTCTTCTACCATTTCGGCTACAATTTTGGCCGACGACAAACACAGCGGAATTCCGCCCCCCGGATGCACGCTTCCACCTACAAAATATAAGCCCGGCAAATCGTGCCGAAAATTCGCATGCCGGTTGAAAGCCGCAAACGGACTGTTGGAACTCGATCCATACATCGCCCCCTGAAATGAGCCTGTCAGATCTTCAATTTTAACCGGATCAAGCGCGTCTTCAAACAAAATCTGCTCTTCGAGCCGTTCGCCCAACAGCCGATTCAACTTCTTTAAAATCGTTCGGCGAACCTCGGTTTTCATCTTCTCCCAATCTTGCCCAACATTCGCAGGCGCATTAACCATGACAAACCAGTTTTCCATTCCAGCCGGCGCATCCGTTTTGACTTCCTTACTACTGATAAACACATAAACGGTGGGATCGTTTGTCATGGTTTTCTTTTCGAACAAACAGGCAAACTCCTCTTTGTAATTTTTGCTGAAAAAAATGTTGTGCAAATCCAGCTTCGGAAAGCGCTTTTTCATGCCCCAATAAAAAATCAAAGCTGACGACGAAGGCTCCATCCGCTTAATTTTATCCAAGCGCCTTTTATCCGGAAGAAGTTTGGAATAGAACTGATGAATATCGACATCGCTGACCACCACTTCAAAATTTCGCTCCATCCCATTCAACCGAATCCCCTTCAACTGACCGTTCCGGACAAGAAGCTGGGTGACCGGAGTGCTAAAATGAAACTGAACGCCCAATCGCATGGCCTGTTCCACGAGCGAATCCACAATTTGGTACATGCCCCGCTTGGGAAAGTACGCTCCCAGTTGGTGCTCCAAATGCGAAATCACCGTCAAGGTACCCGGCGTTTTGTATGGATTGGATCCGTTGTAGGTTGCATAACGATCGAAGAGCTGCACCACGCGTTCGTCGGAAAATGCCTTTGCATTGATTTGATGGAGCGTTGAAAAAGCTTTCAACCGAAAAAACTGAAGCAACCGCTTTAAATTTGCCCAGGTCAACAGCTTCCCAAGCCGGTGGAAGGAGTTGAAGATAAACACGGGCGCCGTCAGCTGGTAGATCTGCTCAGCCTGCTTCAAGTAGTTCAGCACACGCGATGCCGGAACACCTGTTTTTTGGGCCACTTCGTCAGCAAACCGCTTCACATCGGCAAAAGCCGTTAGTTGTGTTCCATCTTCAAAACAATATTGCGTGATGACTTCCAGCTTCCGGTAGTCAAATTTCAAATCATCATCCAGCAGCTCATCAGCCAAACCGGGCAAGGTAAATAACGACGGCCCCATGTCGAACCGAAAACCCGCCTGCCTGAACTCCCTGATTTTTCCACCCGGGTAAGCAGCCTGCTCAAACACATCAACCTGTAAGCCTAAGCGTGCCAAACGAATGGCAGCAGCCAATCCACCGATTCCTGCGCCAATAACAGCAGCTTTTGATCTGTTCTTATTCATTTATTCGTAACTTTAATGGAAAGGCGACTTTCGAATTTATTTTTTCATCAGCAAGTTAGCCTTTCAAATTCAACATCAAAATAGCTCGTCGACTTTCGGCAAGCAAAAAAACTTTCAATTACTTAAAACATTTCGCGACTAAATTGTTTAAAGAATTATAAAAATACTTAAACAAACGAATGAATAAGAAAGTATTGATTATCGGAACGGGATTAGCGGGGCTGTCCACAGCACTGAGGCTATCGACTGACGGCTACGAAGTTGAAATGGTTGAAAAATACCATCGCCCGGGAGGTCGCCTGAATTTATTGGAGAAAGACGGGTTTAAATTTGACATGGCTCCTACTTTTTTCAGCATGAGCTACGAGTTCAAAGAGCTGGCCAATTATTGCAAGATTAAAATGCCCTTCGAGTTTGTCGAGCTGGATCCGCTTTATTCCGTCCACTTTGAGGGCGATGATCGTTCTTATCTCATCCACAAAAACCTGAAAAAACTGGCCGAAGAGTTCAAAGCCATTGAGCCCGGGCTGGAAAAAAAACTGGAACGTTTTCTGAAATCGGCTGGCGAGATTTTTCATGACACGGAAAACATTGTCATCAAGCAAAATTTTGACAGCGTGCTGGGCTATTTACTCCAGCTTACCCGGGTACCGATCAAGCATGCACCCAAAATGTTTTATTCCATGTGGCGCGAAATGGAAAAGAACTTCGACTCGTTTGAAGTGAAAGTGATTTTCTCGCTGGTTGGCTTTTTTCTGGGAGCCACACCTTTCGACACTCCGGCTGTTTACTCCATGCTCAACTACACCGAGCTGGTGCACGATGGCTATTACAATGTAAAAGGCGGTATGTACAAAATTGTGGAGGGAATGGTTAAGGAACTTGAACAGCGGAATGTGAAGATGCATTACGGGGTGGAAATTGAACGCTTTGAGAAAACCAATCGCCAGATTTCCGCCTTTTATGACCAAACCGGTAAAAAATGGGAGGCCGACCTATTTGTGGTGAATGCCGATGCGGCGTCCTTCCGCGGACAAATTCTCGAACGAAAAAAATACTCCCCTAAAAAGCTGGATCAGAAAAAATGGACTTTGGCACCACTAACTATCTATTTGGGGCTGGACACGAAGGTGACCAACATGTATCATCACAACTACTTTCTGCGACGGAATTTCAAGGAGTACGCCGGAAAAATCTTCAAGAACACCATCAAGCTCGATAAACCGTATTACTACGTCAACATCCAGTCGATGCACAATCCGGCGTACGCGCCCGAAGGGAAAGAAAGCGTGTTTATTTTATGTCCGGTTCCTGACCTCCGTTACAAAGCCAACTGGGATGATGCCGACGAAATTGCCGATGCCATTATCGCAGATATGGGTGAACGCACCGGATTTGACTTTGCCGGCCACACGGAATCACGAACTGTTTATTCGCCCAAAGATTGGGAAAGCGCGTTCAACCTGTATCAGGGAAGTGGTTTAGGTTTAGCCCACGACCTCAACCAGGTAGGTGGGTTCAGGCCATCAAACAAAGACGAAGAGTTTAAAAACCTGTATTACGCCGGAGCATCAACCGTGCCGGGAACCGGTCTGCCAATGACTGTGATTAGCTCAAGATTAGTAACCCAACGAATTTTAAAAGACCATGGAACTTTATCGTAAAAATAATCTGGATTGTAGTCGGATCACCACCCAAAATTACAGCACGTCGTTTTCACTGGGTGTTCGGATGCTGAATAAAAAATACCGCCCCGGGATATACAGCATCTATGGTTTTGTGCGCTATGCCGACGAAATTGTAGATACCTTTTTTGAGCAAAACCAAGAAGAGATTTTTGCCGAGTTTAAACTCGAAACGTTTAAGGCGATTGAACGCGGCTTCAGCATCAACCCAATTCTGGACAGCTTTCAGGATGCTGTTAACCGTTACCAGATCGATTTGGAGTTGATTCATGCGTTTTTGTACAGCATGGAAATGGATTTGCATAAAACAACCTACGATCCGCTTTTACTGAAAACCTACATTTACGGATCGGCCGAAGTGGTTGGTCTGATGTGTCTGCGCGTGTTTTATGCCGACGAACCCGACCAATACGACCAGTTGGTAAAACCTGCCCGCAAGCTGGGGGCCGCTTTTCAGAAAGTGAATTTTTTGCGCGATGCCCAGGATGATTTCGAAAATAAAGGTCGCATCTATTTTGAGAACATTGATTTCAACCAGTTTGATGCCGAAACCAAAGCACAAATTGAACGCGAAATTGAGCGCGATTTTGCCGACGCCTTTCAGGGACTAAAAGCACTGAAAAAAGAAGTGCGCTTTGGTGTTTACCTGGCTTATATCTACTACATACGCCTTTTTCGAAAAATCAAAAAAGCACATCCCTCGCAGATTTTAAAAAAACGCTACCGGGTTTCCAATCCAAAAAAAATGTATCTTTTGGCCAATGCTTATCTGAAAAACGCGTTTAATATTTTGTAGATGGATTTACAAGCATTCACGTATGCTGGTTTGCTATTGGCAACCATTGCCGTTCCGCTGGCTCTGAGCTTCGACAAAAAGGTTCATTTTTGGACCAAGTGGAAATACCTGTTTCCGGCTATTCTGATTACCGCTGTTGTATTTATTTACTGGGACATCCAGTTTACCGCAGCCGGCATATGGAGTTTTAACCACGACTACGTTTTGGGTGTGTATTTTTACGGACTTCCGCTCGAAGAGTGGCTGTTTTTTCTGATTGTACCTTATGCCTGCATATTTATCTACGAGGTTCTTAATTTTTATTTTCAGCGGTATGAATTTTCAAATGTTTCCGTAGCCATCAGCCTGGGCTTGATTGTGATTTTTGCGCTTGTCAGCTTTTTCAACCGCGGCCAGCTTTATACCTTTTTCAACTTTTTGTTTGCAGCCATCTTTCTGGGCTATGTCATCTTCCGAAATCGTTTCAAGCGCCACCTGACCAAGTTTTACGGTACCTACCTGATCTCGCTGCTCCCCTTTTTACTAGTTAACGGTGTACTGACAGCCATGCCAGTGGTCGAATATCATAGCAGCCACATATTCAATATCCGGTTATTCACCATCCCTGTGGAAGATTTTGGCTATTTGTTTTTGTTGCTTCTAATGAACCTCTCCATCTACGAAACCCTGAAGAGCCAGCGGTACTATTAACGTCAGCTCGACGCAAAACGGTTGGTATTTTTGTGATTTTTAACGTGTTTGATTTCTATTCAGACACCGCGATTTTAACCACCAGTTTTTTTACGGGTTTCGATTCTTCTATAAATATTCCCGGACGGTGCACATCTTCAGGAAAAAACAAAAAGAAACAATTTGGACTGGCTGTGAAATATTCCCCATCCTGATCGTCGAAAAAGACTAAGTCCTTATCTTCATCATAGGCCTGTGGTGAAACAGCATTGGCCAGCGGCAACTGCCCCATCTTTTCCTCACCATCAATCATATATTGCAAATCGATGTACTTCCTGTGAGCCTCCCATTTAGCTTCTTCCGGCTTTTTGGTTGAGTATTCCGACACCATGGCAAAAACCTGATCGCCAACAATTGGATACTTTCCGGCAGCCATCGCTTTCAAATCACTTCTTAGAAAACCAAAAACCGCCTTCCACCATTCCGGATGGGTATGGAAATGCGCATAAAACTCAGCAATATCTATTGAAGCATGCGCTCTAATATCTTTTTCAACTAACCAGCCCCCCCCGTGAAACCATATTTGTTCTTTACTCATCTCTTCCTATTTAAAGTCATTGACCTGTTATCTATTTTTTGACCATTCTTACATAACGACATTGCAGACTCGAAGTTGCAAATTAAACATTCGCAGAATTTAATCCATTTTAAGAATCTGTTTTGCCGGCATAAAGGTAGAAAAAAGTATGCAATCATGCTGTGAAAGCATACTTCCAATCTATGTTAAATAATT
>JAGXIR010000165.1 GCA_024635605.1 Sunxiuqinia sp. | reverse complement strand
GCTTCAATCCAGCTGACATTCATTTTGGAGAGGATGCCCATCACTGCGAAGGTAATCATGGGGTTGAGGATGACGATGATACTGACTTTGTTCGCCTGAGTGTACTTTAAAGCCTGGGCCAGGCAGCTGTAGGCAACCAGTGTGTTGACTCCCAGAAAAATAAGGATGGCCCACCAAATCCAGCTCAGTTGCAGCAGTGGGGCGAAGTCAACAAAAGGCAGGTAAATAAGGGCCGGAAAACCAAACAGAAATAAATTTAAGGTTCCGGTGGCGTGCGAAAGTACCAGACGTTTTTGCAGAACAGCATAGGTTGCCCAAGCCAGGGCGCCGCTAAAGGTGAGCAACACGCCCATGTTATACTGGCCTTCCTGTCCAATCATGAGCTTAATTTGCTGGCTGTAGAAAAATACAAATCCGATGGCAGCGATGAAAAATCCAAGCAACTGCACTTTCCTGATTTTCTCTTTGAAGAAGATGACACTGGCTAACACCAGAAGGATCGGCCCTGTTTGAATCACCAGTTGGGCATTGCTTGGGCTGGTATAATGAATACCAAGCATAAATCCGAGGTAGTTCCACGATAAGCCGATGGCCGCAAAAATGAGCAAGCGCGGCGGGCGAACAAGAATGCGCAGGCTTTTGGGATGCCTGACCAGTTGCCAGCCAGCCAATAGGGTAAATGCTACGACAAAGCGAAACCATACGATAGTTTGCGGTGCCACTTCCTGAACCGCTATTTTTAGAAAAATAGCCAGAAAACCCCAAAAGAAAGCCGTGACAATGGCATATGAAATGCCTTTTTGGTTGTCGGTCATTGCTTGATGCTAAGATTCTTGATGCTCGATACTGGTGGCTGTGACTGATCTGTAAACTGTTATTTATGGAAAACGCTTGTAAATGTCTTTACGGTGTGCTACCAAAATCAGTAACAGTTCACCTGGCGCGGTTAACTCAAATCCAAGACGGTAGTCGCCAATACGGAGCCGGTAAAAGCCGTGATGTCCCTTCATCGCCTTAACGCCAGTCAAGTCATTCATGCTTTTAGCCTGTTCAAATTTTATGATGGTAGCGCGAATCTTTTCCCGAATCTGCTTGTCGGTAAGCTTGTCCAAGCTTTTGCTAAAAGCGCGGTCGAAATTAACAATCATTTCAATTTCTTCATGACGGTGTCGCGGCTAACGGTTTTGTTGGTTTTGGCTTCTTTCATCATTTCGCCAAAAGTAAAATCTTGCAATTCTTCGTCGTTGAGTTTTACGACATCGCCACCAAGCCTTTTGGCCAATTCAGTAATAAGCTTCAAGCTTTTTTTGTCCGATTTTATCACTACTGCTCCCATCATTTATATTTTTTTGCCTGAACAAAACTACAAAATTTAAAGATAAACTCGGCTGGATTGCTCGATCTTGCCCATTGCAATTATGCTCCGGCTCTCTTCGTGCTACCTCAGTTTCGCTTCCAGCTCCCGGTCAAACTGGAAGATCAGCTTTTGCATGATTTTATCAATTTGCTTGTCGTTCAATGTCTTTTCGTCGTCGCGCAGGCTAAAGCTTACCGCATACGATTTTTTGTCTTCCGGAATTCCCTGTCCTTCGTACACGTCGAACAAGTCGACTGAGCGCAACAGTTTCTTTTCAACTTTGAAAGCCAAATCGCGAATTTGTGCAAACTGCACATCTTTGTTCAGCAGCAAGGCCAAATCGCGGCGCACAGCCGGATATTTGGATAGTTCAGTAAACAATGTTTTGTTGTTGCGCTGCTCCAGAATTATATTGTCCATCGACAAATCGGCATAATAAACCGGATTATCGATTTCAAACTGCTTTTTCAGTTTAGGATGAACGATTCCGAATTCAACCAATTTTTTGCCGTTGCGGGTTGAACAAACCAAGCCTTCAGCAATCAATTCGTTGCTGAAACTGTCGGTGTTCAGACTTTCCGCTTTCAATCCCATTTTAGCCAGCAGATTTTCGACGTAGCCTTTTAGTTGAAAAAAGTTGCTTGCCGTTTGAGATGCCATCCAGCTTTCTTTTTCCTTATCACCGGTGATAAACAAAGCCAGGTGTTCTTCCTCGCGGAAGTTTTTCATTACATCGGCTTTTAAGTCGGTTCCGTTGTGGAAATAGCAGTTGCCAAATTCGTAGAGCCGCAGGTCGGCATTCTGGCGGTTGGCGTTGTAAGCAATGGCCTCCAGTCCTCCGAAAAGTAAGGTTTGACGCATCACTCCCAAGTCATTGCTCAGCGGGTTGAAAAGTTTAACGGTATGCTCGTCGCTTAATGTTTGCCCGTTTTCGTAATACGACGCTTTGGTGAGCGAGTTGGACCAAATTTCGTTGAAGCCCTGGGCCGTGAGCATGTCAGCCATTAGGTTGCGGATTTTTACTGGGTCGTGGGGCGCCGAATATTGCAAGGATGCATTCACCTTGGTCGGAATTTCCACATTGTTATAGCCATAAATTCGCAGGATTTCTTCAATCACATCGGCTTCGCGTTTAACGTCCACCCGATAAGGCGACACCGCCAGCGACAGGCCAGTTTCGGTTTCTTGCTCAATTTTAATTTCCAGCCCTTCCAAAATCAGTTTAATGCGGTCTGCTCCCAGGTCTTTGCCAATCAGTCGTTTGATACTGGCGTAGCTCACATCGACCTTGAAATCTTCGATAGGCTCAGGATAGATATCCACGATTTCCGAAGAAATTCTGGCTCCGGCTACTTCTTTAATTAGCAAGGCTGCACGTTTCAAGGCATAAATTACACCGTTGGGATCGGTACCACGTTCAAAGCGAAACGAAGCATCGGTATTTAAGCCGTGACGTCGGGCTGTTTTCCGGATGTAAACCGGGTCGAAACAGGCCGATTCGAGGAAAATACTGGTGGTTGTGTCTTTCACGCCCGATTGAATGCCACCAAAAACACCACCGATACACATGCCAGCTTCGGTGTTGCAAATCATCAGGTCATCTTCGTTCAGTTCCCGCTCCACTTCGTCCAGGGTGGTGAATTTGGTTCCGGCAGGCAGGGTTTGAACCACCACTTTGTTGCCGGTGATCTCGTCCGCGTCGAAGGCATGCAGTGGCTGGCCTGTTTCAAACAACACATAGTTGGTAATGTCTACCACATTGTTGATGGGGTGGAGGCCAATAGCCTTGAGCCGGTTTTGCAGCCACTCGGGCGATTCCTTAATTTCAATTCCGGTCAGCGTTACGCCGGCATACCGGGGGCAAGCTTCCGGATTACGTACTTCAACCGGAATTTCCAGGCTGTGGTCATCGGCCTTAAAATCCTCCACCGATGGTCTGGTGTAGCTAATGTCCTGTTCCTGCTTGAGGTAAGCCGCCAAATCGCGGGCTACGCCGATATGCGACGCACCGTCAATCCGGTTTGGGGTCAGATCCACTTCGATGGAGTAGTCTGATTCAACATTGAAATATTGGTTGGCCGGTGTTCCAACAACCGCATCGGCTGGCAACACCATAATGCCATCGTGGCCGGTCCCCAAGCCAATTTCATCTTCAGCGCAAATCATCCCCTGCGATTCTTCGCCACGAATCTTTGCCCGTTTAATGACAAATTCTTCTTCACCGCTGTAAAGCGTTGTTCCTACGGTGGCTACCACCACTTTTTGCCCGGCTGCTACGTTTGGTGCACCACAAACAATGGGCAAATTGTCGCCGGAACCAACATTCACTGTCGTTTTGCTGAGGTGATCCGAATTGGGATGTTTTTCGCAGGTCACCACTTCGCCAATCATCAGGCCACGAAGTCCGCCTTTCACGCTTTCAACTTCTTCAATTCCACCAATTTCAAGGCCGGTTTGAGTGAGTACACCCTCCAGCTGCTGTGGAGTCAGATCAGTGTTTATATAGTCTTTTAACCACTTGTAGGAAATCTTCATAATTGTATTGCTTTAAACTGAATTTGAGAATGTCAGTCTTTTTGAGACCTGCAAAAGTAAACATTTTTTGGGCTGAGGCAAAGTCGGAAATCGGGAATAATTGGGGTGAAATAATGATGTTTGGTTGGTTGATCCCCTGTCGGGGAATACGGGGCTGCAGGTTACTCTTTCTATTGATCGATATCCCCTGCCGGGGAAATGAACTGGTTCTACAAATCTTTCGGGTTTAGGTGTACCACCTTGCCCTTAACGGAAATGATCAGATTCAGGTTTCTTTCTTTTTTCGACTGGATTAACTTTTTATGCGTAAGCTCCAGTCCTTTAATGATTTTTTCTCTGATTGGATTATCCTTCGTTTTCATAGCGGGAAAGCTTTTTTATGGTGTCAAAGTTACTTATATTTTTTATGTCTTGAATGTTTTTCTTATATCCTTCAGCAATTAGTTCAGAAGGAGATTTCGAATTGTTAAAAATCATCCAATAGTCACAAATCGGGATGTAAAGTTGGAAGAGATTTTTGATTCCAGAGTAATATCTTCTTAAAATGGTGGATTCTGGGATGTCATGACCGCCCTCGGAAACTCTGTTCTTGACTCTTTCAATGGCCAGTTCAACAGAATCGAGCCAGAAGAATACTAATGTTATGTGGAATTCATTCTTTTTTGCTCTTTGAATCGTGTTTGCATATGACTTAGTCGATAGCGTCGTTTCAAACGCAAAATCTTTTTGATCTTTTATAAGCTTGTCAATTTTTGTAAGCATTAATCTGCCTGCTTCAATAGCTGCTTTCTCAGGATTTAAAGGTGATAAGCCACGCGCAATTTCATCAGCATTTATGAATTCATCGCAGTCTAACATCTCAGGCAAAACAGTAAAGGATGCAGTTGTTTTACCTGCTCCATTACACCCAGCTATGATATAGAGGTTTGGCATAACATTATAGTTTTCAAGCATCAGTGGGAAGTTCCCATCACGATATAAAGTAAATTTGAAAATTAAACGAAAGTAAACATTTTTTGGGCTGAGGCAAAGCCGGAAATCGGGAATAATTGGGGTGAAATAACGATAATTGGTTGGTTGAATCTTTTTTTAAAAACAACCACACCAATCAGCTGACTGGTGTGGTTTGGTAATTTTAATTCATGAATTACAGGTAAAGCTTTACGAAATTATCTGCGACTCTGAAGTTGACCGATTTTTTCCCACTGCGGATCGGGGTGCAAAACAATCGTCAGGTATAAGCTGCTATCGTCATTTAGAACTATCGCGTTTCCATTTTTCATGTCCGCCTGAACCTGATCGGGTGTTAACTTATACATCCCACCTGTAATGGCATCAATAGCCAATCCAACCAATCCTCCAAAAACGATGTTTCCTGCAATCCAGCCATCGACCTTACGGGTGAATTTCGTTTCGTACGGCAGATAACCATCGAGGTTAATCTCAACGGAGTGATGATCTTTTCTCGACAAATCGACGGTGACCGGTGTTTGTCCTTCGTTACGACCATCGATTACAACCAACGCTTTCGTTGGGTTACTTGAAATCGATACACTTTGTTTTGACCCGTGAATGATTGTAGCACAGTTCGAAAACGTTAATAAAAACAAGGCAACGAGCCCCAATGATAAAACTTTTTTCATGTTTAAAGGATTAAGTGACATTAATTGATTTTTATTAAGAGAGTGATTTTTGTTGTTGGTTCGTCTATGCTTTTACACCCAGTTTTTCAAGCAGTTGGGGCTTGTCGGCCAGGGCAATCTTCGCTACCGTGTAGTAGAGGCTCATCCACTCGCTGATTTTGTCCATGGCTTGATCTCGTTCATCGGTGGCTTGTTGGGCTTCGCCGCTTTCTTTCTTTTGAGCGGCACGCAACAAGCCTAGGTTGGCTAGTTGATCTAAGCCTGCCTGTAGTGTTTCGGCCGTGATGTTAAGCGCGGAGAATGTACTCAGAACCTGTGGGGTGGACAGAGCGTTTTCATAAAACATCCGGGCTTGGTTGGCCAACTCGTCGTAGCTCCATTTTCGCTGCCCGTTCAGGCCAAGCATTTCCCGCATGCCGTTGTCGTTGGCAAATAACTTGCGGGCCAATTTGACATGGGGCATGTAAGTGGCGCTTTTAAATTCGTCGAAAACACGTTCCATCAATAGTGTGGCCGAGTATTGTTCGCCGTATTCTTTTTCTTGTTTTATATTAAGCTGTTGAGCTTGTTGTAAGAGGGTAGTGCCTTCCGCAATTCGTTCGGTGTCGTAATTGAAAGCTTGAGTTGCTTCCAGAATGTCAGGATCAGTCGCATTGGTTAGGGTTAATTGGTAACCTCCTAATGTTTTCGTGATTTTTTTGTTTGCCATAATTGCTAAGTTTTAGTTTGTTAATTTTATTTTGAAGATTTCATTTAGGTTTTTGCCGTCAACTTATGGTCCCCAAGCTTGTACTTTTCAATCGCAGCCGCGAAATTCTCGTCCCCAAGCTCGAATTTTCAATACCAGTCGCGAACTTTTCATCATTAAGCGAGAGTTTTTCAATAACAAGCGCTCGCTTTTGGCCTCCAAGCATGTACTTTTCGATCCCAGTCTCGAATTTTTCGTCACCAAGCTCGAACTTTTCATGGGCAAGCATGATTTTTTCATTTCTTACCATTCCTTTTTGGGATTTGTCGGCTACTTTTTGTCGATCAAAATCAGACAAAAGCATTTGTTCGCTAAACGTTTTGGTGGGTTGATTATAAAGATGAATCTTGACTGGGATACAATGATCTCTGAAAGGCTCTTTTTTCATACGAATTTTAAAGGGTTGATTTTCGTGGATTAAATTAAATAATAAGTAACGGTTAAAATATAATGTCGTATTTATGGCCAAAATTATTCAAAACGTACGACAAGCGTTCTTTGAGATTCTGAAAACTGAGATAAGCTTCAAAAGGTAACCATTGATATTTGATTCTCCGCCACAGGATTTC
>JAGXIR010000164.1 GCA_024635605.1 Sunxiuqinia sp. | reverse complement strand
TTGGCCTGGTTGAAATAATTCAGATAAAGCTTGTGGGTGTCCTCCTTCGTCAGGTCGTCGTCATCTGCAATGCCTTTTTCAAGTTGAATCAGCGCCATGATGCAGTAATTGATAATGCCAATATATTCTGATCGGGCGTCCTCGTCCACTTTCATGGTTCCCTTCATTTCGATGCTCCGAATGCGCTGGGCTTTAATAAAAATCTGGTCGGTCATTGAACTGGGCCGCAATATCCGCCAAGCCACACCGTAATCGCTCATTTTCTTTAAAAAGATATCTTCGCAAATTTCAATGACGTGATTGTATTGTTGAATGGTTTTTTCCATGTTCAGCTTTTAAAATTGAGCCATAAAAATAGAAATTAAATGCGTATTTTGTTGGCTTTATCTTACTTTTGTAAGAACCATTGTCGAACTCATCAAATTTTTATGTTCTATGTTGATCACTAGTTCTGCCAGTAAGTTTTTCAAACGAAAACACACGATCAACCTGAATGGTCGCCTGATCGACTTAAGTAATCCCATTGTGATGGGGATTTTAAATGTCAGCCCCGACTCTTTTTTCGATGGCGGCCAATATGCTACTGAAGATGCGATTGTGCAACGCGCTGAACAAATGCTGGAGCAGGGCGCCTCCATTATCGATATTGGCGCCGTGTCAACGCGCCCCGGAGCCGGAATCATGTCTACCAAGGAAGAGCTGACCCGCTTGTTACCCGCAGTTTCAGCCGTTAGAAAGCGATTTCCCGACGCCGCCATTTCCATTGACACCTTCCGCTCGTGGGTGGCTTTGCGTGTGGTTGATGAGTGCGGCGATTGCATCGTGAACGATATATCGGGCGGCGATTTTGATGCCCACATGTTTGATACTGTAGGTAAGTTGGGTTTGCCCTATATTTTGATGCACATTCAGGGAACGCCACAAACCATGCAGGATGATCCGCAATACGAGGACATTATCAAAGACATTTCGAAGTATTTTTCTGAAAAAGTACGCAAACTAACCAAAGCGGGTGTTAAAGATGTGATTCTTGATCCGGGTTTTGGCTTTGGCAAAACGGTTGATCACAATTATGACCTGCTGAACAGGCTGGATGCCTTCAAAGTTTTTCAACTACCGGTTTTGGCTGGTGTCAGCCGAAAGTCCATGATTCAAAAACTGCTGAACGTTTCCGCAGAAGAAAGCCTGGGTGGCACAATTACAGCCAATACCATGGCTTTATTGGGCGGCGCAGATATTTTAAGGGTACACGATGTAAAAGAAGCCGTTGAGTCGGTTCGAATTTTTACCAAGCTAAAAGAAGTAGCTGATTTATGAGTTTATTTATCACTTTACGGTTTCTGGATGTTTTAGACATTCTGCTGGTCGCATTTCTGCTTTACCAGCTCTACCTGTTGATTAAGGGAACCGTAGCCTTCAATATTTTCATTGGTCTTTTTCTGGTTTACCTTTTCTGGTTGCTGGTTCGCGCCCTCAACATGGAGCTTCTGGGTTCGTTTATGGGCCAATTTATTGGTGTTGGTATTTTGGCGCTGATTGTGGTTTTTCAACCCGAAATACGTCGGTTTTTATTGCTCATAGGAAGCAATCCGCAGGTAAATCGCTTTTTGAGTATCGAGCAATTATTTACTTCAGGAAAAGCCAAATCCGCTTCCGGACAGCATCTGAAAATGATATCACGGGCTTGCGAAAATATGGCCAAAACCAAAACAGGTGCTCTGCTTGTGATTGCACAAAATTCGGAACTGAAAGATTACGTCCGCACCGGCGAAAAAATTAATGCGCGGATCTCGGATGCTTTACTGGAAACCATTTTCTCCAAAAATACGCCATTACACGACGGAGCAGTGATTATTAACCGGAACAAAATCGCTGCGGCCCGCTGTATCATGCCCTTAACCAACAAGGAGGACTTGAACCCTCTACTTGGATTACGACACCGCGCTGCGGTTGGAATCACAGAAAATACGGATGCTTTTGCTATTGTTGTTTCTGAGGAAACCGGACATATTTCGATCGCCCAGACGGGAAGGCTCATGCAGAACATCTCGGTTATCGATCTCAGTAATGCACTGGAAAACATTATTATTGACCTTGACGATGCTGACTAGCCTAAAAAATATAATCTTCTTTCAATCCGGCAGTTTTGAGTTCAATCTGCTCGATTTAATATTGATCGCAGCACTGCTGGTGGTCGGTTTTTTTGTGATGCAAATTATTCGCCGGCTGATACGAAAGCTGAGCACCCAGAAACATTTGCCATCACGCTTTACGCGCTTCTTATTCCAGGGAGGTCGGCTGCTGGTGTGGACAATCTTTTTCCTGCTGATTCTAAAAGTGCTGGATGTCCAGGTATCTTCCGTGCTTGGATACGAACTGTACGGCGACGAAAAGTTCCGGTTTCGAATTTACAACATCCTGATTATCCTAATCATCCTTTATGTGATTAGTGGCTTATCTTTCGCTGTTGAATATTGGTTCGATTCACGAATTGAAAGCAAAAAACTGGAAATTGGCCGGGGCAAGTCGTTTCTTCAAATTGTTAAGTATCTGATCTGGATGATCGGAATCATCATTGTGATCGGCACGCTGGGATTTAAAGTGACCTTGCTGGTTGCCAGTGTTTCGGCCTTGCTGATTGGTGTTGGTTTTGGCTTGCAGCATATTTTCAATGACTTCTTTTCGGGTATCATCATTTTGTTCGATGGTTCGGTTAAAGTCAACGATGTTGTGGAGATGGAAGGGGTCGTTGGCCGGGTGTTGGAAATCGGCGTCCGGGTGTCCAAGATTCTAACCCGTGACAATGTTGTGATCATTGTTCCAAATTCGCGTTTCACGGGGCAGCATGTGATTAACTGGAGTCACAATGCCGATGTTACCCGCTTTTATGTGGGGGTTGGTGTTGCCTATGGCTCCGACGTCCGGCTGGTCGAACGTATCCTCCTGGAAGCAGCGAAAAATCATTCGATGATTGTAAAAACCCCTGCGCCATTTGTCCGTTTCAAAGATTTCGGAGAGTCTTCGCTGGATTTTGAACTGTACTTTTGGACAGCCAATGATTTTTTGGTTGAAAATATTAAAAGCGACCTGCGCTTTGAAATCGATCATCAATTCCGTGAGCAAAAAGTAGAAATTCCATTCCCTCAACGCGATCTGCATTTAAAAACAAAGAATTTTGATTGAGCTGGATCTCTTCGGACTCATTTCATCCAGGTATTTCACTCATCATTTCTTATCAGCAGCATTTGTACTACCTTTGCGCTTTTATAGGCGGCCTGCTTCTTTTTTGTCAGGTTCAATCAAAAAGTAAACGAAAAATGCAAAACAGAATAGCAGAACTTTTCGGTATAAAATATCCGATTATACAGGGTGGAATGGTTTGGTGCAGTGGTTGGAAACTGGCCTCGGCAGTTAGCAATAACGGTGGTTTAGGGCTTATTGGTTCCGGATCGATGCACCCGGAAACCTTGCTTGAACACATTCAGAAGACAAAAAAAGCAACCAATAAACCTTTCGGGGTAAATGTACCACTGCTTTACCCGCAGATTGAGGAGATCATGAAAGTGATTGTAGCTGAAAAAGTCCCCATTGTTTTTACTTCTGCCGGAAGTCCGAAAAAGTGGACCAGCTGGTTAAAGGAACACGGAATCATAGTGGCACATGTGGTTTCCAGCGCCTTGTTTGCTGCTAAATGCGAAGAGGCCGGTGTTGATGCTATTGTTGCCGAAGGCTTTGAAGCAGGCGGCCACAACGGGCGGGAAGAAACCACAACCATGAGCTTGATTCCATCGGTACGGAAAGCAACAACACTTCCACTATTGGCAGCCGGCGGAATTGGCAGCGGACGGGCCATGCTGGCGGCAATGGCACTGGGCGCCAACGGCGTTCAAGTCGGCTCACGTTTCGCCCTGACGAAGGAGTCGTCGGCACACGAAAATTTCAAGCAACTTGTCGCTGGCTTGGGGGAAGGTGGCACCAAACTGGCGTTGAAAAAGCTGGCTCCGGTTCGACTGGTGAAGAATGATTTTTTCAACCAGGTAAACGAAGCGGAATTGCGTGGAGCTGATTCCGAAGAACTGAAACTGCTCTTGAGCAAAGGACGAGCAAAACGCGGCATGTTTGAGGGTGATCTGGAAGAAGGCGAACTGGAAATCGGCCAGGTTTCGGCACAGTTCGAGGATATTCCCACAGTTTCTGAATTAATGAAACAAATCATTTCCGAATATGAACAAGTGCGCCGCGAGCTTGTCGAAGGTGCAAATTTCTCATTTTAATTTATGATCAAATTTCAACGTTACCAGCTCGAAAACGGGCTTCAACTACTCATTTATCCCGATTATTCCACACCCATGGTGGCGCTGGATGTTTGTTATCACATAGGAGCAAAAAACGAAAATCCCAACCGGACCGGCTTTGCTCATTTGTTTGAGCACCTCATGTTTGGTGGAACCAAGAACATTCCGGACTATGATGAAGCACTGCAACATGCGGGCGGAGAAAACAATGCTTACACCACCAACGATTTAACGAATTATTACCTCACCATTCCAAAGGAAAATCTGGAAACGGGTTTTTGGCTGGAATCGGACCGGATGCTGGAGCTCGACTTCTCGGAAGAAAAGCTGAACATCCAAAAAAATGTGGTGATTGAAGAATTCAAGCAACGTAACCTGAACCAACCCTACGGCGATGTGTGGCCGCTGTTGCGCGAATTGGCTTACAAAGTTCATCCGTACCAGTGGCAAACAATTGGCAAGGAAATCAGCCACATTGCCGATGCCAGTTTGGAGGAGGTGAAGGATTTCTTCTTCCGGTTTTACGCGCCTGATAACGCGGCCCTGATTTTAAGCGGACATGTTGACCCAGACGCTTGTCTGCAATTGGCCGAAAAGTGGTTTGGATCGATTCCCAACCGAAAAGTGAGCAAAGCACCCCTTCCGCAGGAACCCACACAAACGGAGTTCCGGGAGAAAACGGTGGAGCGCGACGTGCCGGATACAGCCTTGTACCTGGCCTTCCACATGCCTGATCGCCGGCAATACGAATACTATGTTTGCGACCTGATTTCGGACGTGCTATCCAACGGAAACAGCTCGCGTTTATATCAGCGGCTAATTAAGGAACAAAAACTGTTTGTTGAGCTGGATGCTTATGTTTCGGGCGATCATGACCCGGGTTTATTTATTGTGTCGGGGAAATTGGCTGATGGTGTGAGCATTGACACCGCCAAGTCGGCCATTTGGAAGGAACTAAAAATCATGCAAACTGAATTGGTTTCGACTGTCGAACTGGAAAAAATAAAGAATAAGCTGGAAGCCAACCTGGTCTATTCGCAAATGAGCTACCTAAACATTGCACAGGAGCTGGCTAATTTTGAAAATATTGACCGGGCTGAACGAATCAATGAACAAGTGGATCTTTACCGCTCAGTGAATAGTGCCGATTTGATGCGGCAAGCTCAACAGCTTTTTCAGGAACCCAATTGCTCACAATTAAATTATTTAGCGAAAAAATGATTGACCGCACCATACAACCTACAATAACCGAAGCCGCCAAACCAGTGATTTTGGTGCCGGAAGCCATTCAGTTAGACAACGAATTGCCGGTTCATATCCTGAATGCAGGAACGCAGGAAGTTACCCGACTCGATTTTATTTTTGATGCCGGGCTTTGGCATGAAAGCAAGCCCTTGCAATCGGCATTCGCCAATGCTATGATGCAGGAAGGAAGCGAACGCTATTCGGGAGCGCAGATTGCCGAAATAATGGATTTCCGCGGTGCTTACATCCAGTTTGTGATTGATCATCATTTTGGAACAATCAGCTTGATCAGTCTGAATAAACATCTCCCCCATCTGCTTCCGGTTGTCGAAGATTTAATCAAGCACTCATCATTCGAAGAACACGAGTTTGAGACCATGATGAACCGACGTAAACAGCGTTTTCTGCTGGAAAATAAAAAAGTGAAAGTGCTGTGTCAAAAAAAAATTTCAGAAGCTCTCTTCGGAAATCAGCATCCTTATTCGCAAAAGGTCAGTAAAGAAGATTTTCAGGCCATTCGCCGGGATGATTTGTATAATTTCTACACCAAATTCTATCGGTCGGGCAATTGCCGGATTTTAGCAACAGGCAACACCGATCCGCAGTTGGCCAACATGCTAAACCAGCATTTTGGTAGCGATGATTGGCAGGGCGAAAGAATGGTGCGACCCGAATTTACGATTCAGGCTTCCGACAAAAAAGTGCACCAGGTCAAAAAGAAAGACGCGATACAATCGGCCATTCGGATTGGCCGCCTGATGGTGAAGAAAGATCATCCGGACTTTCATAGCTTACAGGTGCTGACTACCATTTTGGGAGGCTACTTTAGCTCAAGGCTGATGGCCAATATTCGCGAAGAAAAAGGTTATACCTACGGCATAGGCTCTTCGATCATGAGCTTAAATGAGGCCGGCTACCTCGTGATTGCCACTGAAACGGATCAGGCTTACGTGAAAGACACCATTGCTGAAGTGTTTATTGAATTGAAGCGATTGCGTGAAGAACCAGTCTCGGCGAAGGAATTGAAACGCGTACGGCAGTATTTGCTGGGCGAATTTATCCGCGATTTTGACGGGCCTTTTGCTCAGGCACAGTCGTTTCGTTCGGTAGCCGATTTTGGGCTGGATCATCGTTTCCACGAGCAGTATTATCAAACGTTGATGAGCATCACGCCTGAAAAATTACAGGCATTAGCCCGGCAATATTTCGTTGAATCGGAATTTCACACAGTGATTGCCGGCGCTTAGTTCTCAAAAAAACCGCATTAATATGCAGAATCAGCTGAAAAATCTATTTTCCAACACCATCTTTCTGGCCATTGTGGCCAGCCTGCTTTGGTCTTCTGCATTTGTCGGAGTAAAAATTGGGTTGCAATACCACAGCCCCTTTCAATTTGCCGGCGTTCGGTTTACTCTTGCGGGCCTCCTGTTGCTGCTGTACTTCAATAACTACGGAAATTACCGGAAGCAACTGGTGGAACACTGGCGGTTTATTTTGCTGATTGCGGTGCTGCAAACCGTGATACAATACATGTTTTTCTATTCCGGAATTGCCTTGCTGCCGGCTTCTATCGCTGCCATGATTATAGGTTCATCACCCCTGTTCATTTCGGTCGTTTCTCATTTCAGTTTTCATGATGACAAAATGGACTGGCTAAAAAGCACCAGTATTCTGCTTGGAGTGATTGGAGTAGCTGTCATTAGTCTCAGTCGGAGCGAGCTGCCTTCAGGTGTTAAAATCAGCTTGCTGGGGATTGCTTTGCTGCTGATGAATAATTTCACCTCAGGTTTTTCCAATGTGTGGGTGGCAAAAAAACCAAAAAATCTTGCACCAACAGTATTGAGCTCTTCTTCGCTTTTGTTTGGTGGAATCGGCCTGATTTTTATTTCCATTCCAATCGAAGGTTTTGGACTGAAAGCGGTATCGGTGGAGTATTTTGTAGCCTTGGGCTGGTTGAGTTTTTTATCGGCTGCGGCTTTTACCATTTGGTTTAGCTTGTTGCAGCGTCCTGGTGTAAAAGTTTCGGTGCTCAACACCTGGAAATTTCTGATTCCGGTTGCGGGAGCGATTCTAAGTTGGATAATCATTCCCGACGAATCGCCAGACCTGGTTTCGGTATTAGGAATGCTGGTGATCGCTTCTGCTTTGTTGATCCTGAACTACTCGAACCGCAGAGCAAATCGTCAGCTCAGGCAAAAGAGTCTGTTGATCAATTAATTAATCTGGCTTTTCCGCTTCCAACTTAAGCTCGTACAGGTTTTGTGCCATGCCCTTGGTGAGTGTTCTTTGCATCAAGCCAGCCAAAAATCCTTCCAGGCTTTCCTGAACAATCACCCGCGTTGACCGTCCTTCAGCAACCAAAGTCCAGTTGTGGATCGCCTTAATCCAAAGCATTCTGCCGGTCCATCCTAACGCTGACGGTGGATTGGCGGTGTGGATTTTAGATTTGATTTTCAATCCGGAAGCTTTCCATACAAATCGCTTGTCAGGAGCTACAGCCCCCTGTAAATGGGCTTCGGTTACGTCATTTTGCCAAACCGGCCAATGATTAACCGAGGTAAGCACCTTGTAAACTTTCTCAGCCGGTGCATGGATCAAAATCTGTGTTTCGTGAAAGGCCGGTGCCTTTTTGTTGACTTCAATCTTCATATCGCAATTTTGTCTATAACCTAACAAGACGTCCCTGAACTTGTTTGTTAAAAAATGATAAGAATTGAGTTCAATGTTCAGCTACCGTAAAAGACGAATTTCATTTTTTACGGTAGCTTGATTGAATGGATTTGTATCGTTATGCAATTGGCGTACTAAACGAATCTATTCGCAGTCATCACCCAGATTCAGCAATTCAACTTTTCTGAAATCAACTGGATGGCTTTCGCCTTGCAGCGAGATGGAACCGCCTTGTAGCAATTTGTTTCCGTCCGGCGGCAGTAGCTTCTGGTAAGTAGCATCGCGTTCATCCAACTGTGGCTGCGTGTACTGCATCACCAGCTCACCGTCAACGATATGTTTGATGATGGAATCGCCACAAACTTCAATTTCAGCTGTAACCCACTGGTCACCATGAAAGGTTGGTGAACTGGAATTAATACAATGGTCAAGCACCAATTCCCCATCCATCACCACGTTCGTTCCCGGCGTGCACAGGTTCATGTTCGAACGCTCATCGGTTCCGTTTCCGCCAAGCAACTGCACTTCAATCGACGTTGGAAAATCCTGGTCTTTTTCCATACTTTCAGCGCTTTGCCCATGAATCATGATTCCGCTGTTTCGAAAAGCCCAGCCCGGTCCGTTAGTGACTTGGTCACCCACAAAGCGGTATTCGATCCGCATTTTGTAGTGCGAATAATTTTGCTTGTAAAACAGGTGGGCAAATTCACCATCGAAACTCTCGTACTCATCGTAACGAACTTTTAACAGGCCATCTTCAACCCGAAACGTATTGTTGTAGTTTTCACCCAAATCATGTCCGGCAATTTTTATTTGCCAGTCGTTTAGGTCTTTTCCATTGAAAAGCTGAATCCAACCTTTTTCTTCTTCTTTGGGTTGACATGCGCCAATAATCAACATACTTGCAAAAAGCAGCAGCAAACCATGTTTTCGGAAACTTAATTTTTTCATTCGTAGTAATTTTAGTTGAGTCGTGAAGATAATAAAATATGGAATACCTGTGAGTTAATTTTTGTTGGTTCACACGAAAATGCGAACAGACGAAAAAAAGCAAAACCAAAACACGTCAAAATAAATTAACCACCTGGTTAAACTTTTTGGGTAAAATAGTTGCATTTTATTCTTGAAGCATTTACTTTTGTCCACACAGTTTAACCATCTGGTCAAATCACAGTAATTTCTCTTTGTTGAAATCGTAAAACTCAAATCAAATGAATACAAAAAAAGACAACACAGAAGACAAAATTTTGGATGCAGCCAAGAATGTCTTCATTAAAAAAGGCATGGAGGGTGCCCGGATGCAGGAAATAGCTAATGAAGCAGGCATCAACAAAGCGCTGCTACATTACTACTTCCGAAGCAAAGACAAACTGTTTGATGCTATTTTCAGCAAAATTATTGGCTTGGCCTTTCCAAAAATTGGTCAGATATTTCAGGCCGACCAACCCTTTGTATCGAAGGTGGAGCAGATTATCGATACATATCTGGATTTACTGATGAAACACCCTTACCTGCCTGCCTTTATTTTGAAAGAGGTGAACCGCGATCCTTCCATGTTTTTCAAACTGGTGCTGAAACATGGATTCTCCATCGCCCCCATTCTCAAAATTGTTACTGAAGCAATGGACCGCGGCGAGATTATCCGGATGAATCCACAGCACTTGGTGGTACATGTGCTTTCGATGTGCATTTTCCCTTTTGCCGCGAAACCAGTCATCAATTTTGTCCTTTTCAACGAAGATAAACAAGCCACCCAAGCCTTTTTCGAGGAACGCAAACAGGAAGTAAAAGCATTTGTTATCCGGGCAATTTCACCGGAATAGAAAACAGGAATAAGGAAGTGACGCTACAAAATTTCTTGTTCGTTGTTCCAGATTTCTTATTCGATATTGAAAATGAAATAAAACCATAAAAATGATGAAGATTGGAAAACAATTAATGCTGTGGCTGTGGCTGTTACTCCCAACTCAACTCGTGCTGGCTCAAGAACAGGTGACATTGACTGATTGCCAGAACTGGGCACGGGAATACCATCCGCTGCTGGAGCAGCAGTCCATTTATCAGCAAATATTGGAACTGAAGCTGGAAAACAACCGTACCAATTATCTGCCCCAGCTCAACTTGAATGCGCAGGCCACCTATCAATCAGATGTTACCGAAATTGGATTAAGCCTTCCATCAGTCAATATTCCCAAAGTTGCCAAAGACCAGTATAAACTCTACCTGGATGTGAAACAGAACATTTGGAATGGCGGGCTCACCAAAGCCAATGAGAATTTGGAGAAAGCAAAAGAAGAAACGAATCAGCAGGGAGTGGAGGTGGAACTTTACAAAGTAAAAAAGCAAGTGAACAGCCTGTTTTTTACCAGCTTCCTGGTTCAGCAGAACCTCGATTTACTGGACAAAAAGCAGGAGACACTGGAAGCACGAAAAAAACAGATGGACTCGGCGGTTAAAAACGGAACGCTGTTAAAAACGGAGCTGGATCAGATTTTGGCGGAATTGGTCAAAATCAGGCAACAAAAAATTGAGTTGCAGTCGCATCGCGAAACCGCGTTGTCAGCGCTGGCCATTTTAACCGGGAAGGACCTGAACGATTTGCAAACTCTGGTGATCGAAATCAATGACATCAGCTTCGCCGGGGAGCTCAGCCGGCCGGAACTGATCTTGTTTGAAAAACAAGCCGATGTGCTGGCAGCTTCGTCAGACCTGTTGCAAAAGAAACGGAACCCAAAGCTGTTTGGATTCGGACAAGCAGGTTACGGACGTCCCGGGCTGAATATGCTGAACGATGAATTTGATTCCTTCTACCTAGTTGGACTTGGTGCCAGCTGGACCGTCTTTGACTGGAAAAGCACCAAGCGTGAGCACGAAGTGATTCAATTGCAGCAACAACTGGTCATCACGCAACAGCAACAGTTCGAGCGTCAAATCAACATCGCACTGGACGGGGAATTCCGTAAAATTCAGCAAATACAAAACTTACTCGAAAGTGACAGGGAGCTCATTGAACTGCAGGAGCGAATTACGAAAAGCGCTGCCTCAAAGCTTGAAAACGGAACAATTACAGCCTCAGACTATTTGCAAGACTTGAATGCAGAACTAGCCGCCCGGATCACCTTCGAGACCCACAAAGTGCAGTTGGAAGCTACAAAAATTAATTACCGGAACATTTTGGGAAATAACAATTAAATCTGAAAAGCATGAAACTTCAATACCTATTTGCAATGGCAATGTTCACTCTACTGTCGTGCAACAACAATGACACCCAATCCGACGCATATGGCAACTTCGAGACCGATGAAATCATTGTTTCGTCAGAAGTTGCAGGCAAGATTATCGACTTGTCGGTTGAACTGGGCGACCAAATCCAAGCCGGCGACTTACTGGCTGTGGTGGATACCACCCAACTGAGTTTGCAGATTAAGCAACTGGAAGCACAACAGCGGGCAGTAGCAACCAAGAAAGTGAACCTTCAGGCACAGGTTGAAGTCCAAAAAGAGCAGATCCAAAACCTGAAAATACAGCAGGAGCGCATTCACAAGCTTTTTACCGACCAAGCAGCCACCGAGCAGCAGGTGGACGATGTGGACGGCCAAATGCAGGTGATGAAGAAACAACTGGAAAGCCTGAATACACAGTTTGTATCTATCAACAGCGAGCTGGAAGTGCTCGACGCACAGCTGGCCATTACTCAGAACCAACTGGAAAAATCATTTATCACCAGCCTGATGACTGGTGTGGTGCTCGAAAAATATGTGGAGTTAGGTGAAATGGCCGCACCGGGAAAAGCCATCGTTAAGCTTGGTGATTTATCGGAACTTGACCTGCACGTGTATGTCAGCGGAGCACAACTCCCCTCCATTCAGTTGGGGCAGCAGGTTGAAGTGGTGATTGACAAGAATAAAACGGAAGATCAAAGCTTAAACGGCAAGATCAGGTGGATTTCATCAGAAGCAGAATTCACCCCCAAAATCATTCAAACCAAAGAAGAACGGGTGAAGCTGGTTTATGCGGTGAAAGTGGCTGTTGAAAACGATGGCCGCCTAAAAATCGGCATGCCCGGCGAAGTGAGATTCCAGTAACCAGTGATCAGTCGCAGTGGCCTTTGCAGCTAGTGGCTAGCTGCCAGCAGCCCTTTGTCAACTTGATCCGCCAGCTAGCGAAGGGAATTTGAAATTTGAAACTCGGAACTTGAAATTTAGAAGCGAATATGATTAAAGTCAAAAACATATCAAAAGCCTACAACAAAGCCGAGGCACTGAAAAACATTTCCCTCGAAGTAAAAAAAGGAGAGCTTTTCGGACTGATCGGGCCGGATGGGGCTGGTAAAACAACGCTCATGCGGATCCTGATGACCCTGCTTATTCAGGACGAGGGGAAAGCGGAAATGAGCGGCTTTGATGTGGTTCGGGATTACAAGAAGATCCGCCGGCTCGTCGGCTATATGCCCGGCCGCTTTTCACTTTATCAGGACTTGACTGTGGAGGAAAACCTGGAGTTTTTCGCGACGGTTTTTGGAACCTCCATTGCCGAGAACTATGAATTGATCAAGGATATCTACGTGCAAATTGAACCGTTTAAGAATCGTCTGGCTGGCAAACTGTCTGGTGGTATGAAGCAGAAATTGGCACTGTCCTGTGCACTGATCCACAAACCTGAAATTTTGGTTCTCGACGAACCAACCACAGGCGTGGATGCCGTTTCGCGTAAAGAATTTTGGGACATGCTGAAAAAACTGCAAAATCAGGGAATAACCATTCTGGTCTCTACACCCTATATGGACGAAGCCGGCCTTTGCGACCGTGTGGCGCTGATGCAAAAAGGTGAAATCCTACGAATAGACAGCCCAGCCCGCATTGTGGAGAACTACCCCCGAAAGTTGCTGGCTGCCCGCTCCGAAGAGATGTACCGGTTAATCAACGACCTGCGTGCCTGGAAAAAAGTGGAAACGGCCTATGCTTTTGGACAATTTGCACATGTTACACCAGTTGACGATGCGATGGAAGCCGTTGAACTGGAGCATTACCTGATGAGCAAAAAACACCAAAAACTGCAAGTCTTTGAAACCAATCCGGGAATTGAGGATGTGTTTATGGGTTTGATGTCTGAATACAGGGAGTAGTATTTAACCACCGAGTTACACGGGGGGTTTACACAGAGAACTCAGAGTTTTAAAATTCAAACGAAATGGAAATGGAAATAGATAAAGTAGTTTCAACATCCTTAAATGCACTCCGTGAAACTCAGTGCTCAACGCTGTGTTCTCTGTGGTTAAAATTGAAAAATATTAAACCAAAATAAAAATGAATCAACAAATCCCGGTAATAACGGTAAAAGACATGGTCAAAAAGTTCGGTTCGTTCACGGCTAACAACCACCTGAATTTCGAAGTTTACAAAGGAGAAATCTTTGGCTTTCTGGGAGCCAACGGAGCCGGCAAAACCACCGCCATGCGCATTTTGTGCGGATTGTCTGCTCCTACTTCCGGAGAGATTACCGTGGGTGGTTTCGATGTGTACACGCAAACGGAGCAAGTGAAACGGAACATTGGCTACATGAGCCAGAAGTTTTCTTTGTATGAGGACATGACCATCGCCGAAAACATCCGGTTTTACGCGGGCATTTACGGGATTTCGGTCAAACAACGAAAGGAAAAGGAACAGCTGCTGCTCAAAAAACTGAACCTGGAATCGGAGCGCGACAAGCTGATCGCTTCGCTTCCATTGGGATGGAAACAAAAACTGGCTTTCTCCATCGCTATTTTCCATGATCCGCAGATCGTGTTCCTGGATGAGCCAACCGGTGGCGTTGACCCGATTACCCGACGCCAGTTTTGGGATTTCATCTACGAAGCGGCTGCCGAAGGAAAAACCATTTTTGTGACCACGCATTACATGGACGAAGCCGAGTATTGCGACCGGGTTTCCATTATGGTGGAGGGCCGCATTGCTGCCCTCGACACTCCTGATAAGCTGAAAAAGCAGTTTCAGTCGGAAGATATGAATGGGGTGTTTCTGAAGTTGGCTAGAAGAGTCGGGAGCAGTGAGTCAGGAGTAGAGAGTAAAAAGAGGATTAACAAAAACAGAAAGTCATGAATAATTTTAAAGAATTAAAGGTTTGGCAAAAAGCAATAAAACTTGTCACAGTTGTATATAAAAACACACAATCTTTCCCCAAGCAGGAAATGTATGGATTGATCTCTCAAATTCGACGGGCCGCAGTTTCAATACCATCAAATATCGCCGAGGGTGCCGGGAGAATGTCTCCGGGTGACTTTAAGCATTTTCTGAATATTGCCAGAGGATCTTCATTTGAGCTTGAAACTCAACTAACCATTGGACTCAATTTGGGTTATCTTGAGCAAGCAGATTTTAATTTATTGACTTCAGACTTGGATGAAATACAACGCATGATAACCGGATTACAAAATTCGATAAATACAAAGTAACGGTCAACTCGCTACTCTTGACTCGCAACTCAATACTAAATACTCAATACTATGTCACGCTTTTGGGGATTTGTTAAAAAAGAATTTCTACACATCTTCCGCGATGTGCGGACCATGATTATTTTATTTGGGATTCCGGTTGCCCAGTTGTTGCTCTTTGGGACGGTCATCACCAACGAAATCAAAGATGCCCACATTGCCATTTATGACCAGTCGAAAGATGAGGTGACGCGGGAAATTACTGCCAAGTTGCTGTCGTCGAGCTATTTTGTACTCGATCAGTACCTGGAAAGCACCGAAGATGTGGAAGCCATCTTCAAAAAAGGGCAGGTGAAAGAAGTGCTTATTTTTGAATCCAACTTTGCACAAACCCTCGAACGCGAAGGAAAAGCCAACATACAGGTCATTGCCGATGCATCCGACCCCAACATGGGTAAGTTGCTGGCTGGTTACACCTCCGGAATTATCAACGACTACATGCTGAAAGAAATGGGTGAACTAAAACTCCCCATGCAAATTAAACCCGAAGTACGCATGTACTACAACGAAAGCCTGCAATCGGTGCACTTGTTTGTGCCGGGCATTATGGCCATGATTTTGATGCTGATCTCGGCCATGATGACCTCCATCTCCATCACCCGAGAGAAAGAGTTGGGAACCATGGAAATTTTACTGGTTTCGCCGCTGCGGCCTGTGCAGATCATCCTCGGAAAAGTGGCGCCATACCTCGCCCTATCTGTCATCAATGCCGTAATCATTCTGCTCATCGGACACTTTGCTTTCGGAGTCCCCATTCACGGCAGTTGGATACTGCTCATGGGAGAAAGTATCCTGTTTATTTTGATGGCCCTGTGCCTGGGAATTCTCATTTCGTCCATCGCCAACAGCCAGATGGTGGCTATGTTTATCTCCATGATCGGTTTGATGTTGCCGACCATCTTGCTTTCGGGCTTTATTTTCCCGATCGAGAACATGCCCATGCCGCTGCAAGTCCTGTCCAACCTGATGCCGCCTCGCTGGTTTATTGTCATCCTGAAAAACATCATGCTCAAAGGAACCGGCTTACTCTATGTATGGAAAGAAACCCTGATTTTGCTTGCCATGGCTGTCGTGTTTACCGCGATTGCCGTCCGAAAGTTTAAAGTGAGGCTGGAATAGCTTGCCAGTCGCAGTCGCAGTATTCAGTCGCAGTGTTCAGTAAAAGTTTGCAACCGATAATTCAAAATAACTAACGATGGATTTTAAAGATTTGATAGCCTACAAAAAGGCATTTCAGTTGTCGATGGACATCTACAAAATATCAAAGAGATTTCCAAAAGAGGAAACTTATTCATTGACAGATCAAATTCGAAGGTCATCCCGATCAGTTTGTGCAAATATGGCTGAGGCCTATCGCAAACGATTGTATATGAAAAATTTCATCAGCAAGCTGACTGATTCTGACGCCGAAAACAGTGAGACGTCGGTTTGGTTGGATTTTGCGGTGGCATGTGATTATATTTCCAAAGACGAACACGAAAGATTGTATTCTGAAACCGGGGAGATTGGAAAGTTGATTAATTACATGAAACACAATCCCGGCAAATTTGGATGTAACAACAACAACGAATGAAACCAAATACACCGTCAGAACGAGCCACTGCGGCTGTGACTGCGACTGAATACTAAAATTGAAAACTATGCGCACCATTCGCTACATCCTTCAAAAAGAGTTCATCCAGGTTTTTCGGAATAAAACCATGTTGCCGATGATCTTTTTATTACCATTGATACAAATGCTCATGCTGGTGTTTGCGGCCACCTACGAACTGAAAAACGTCAATATTTATGTAGTAAACCAAGACCTGTCGGAAACGTCGCGCGAGCTGGTGTCCAGGTTCGAAGCCTCGCCCTTTTTCAATATTTACGATGCGTCATTTGACGTGCAGGACGCTGAGAGCAGCTTCAATCGGGAGGAAGCCGATTTTGTGATGCTCATTCCACCTGGGTTTGAACGCGACCTGATTCGGGAAGATCAAGCGAAGCTGCAACTGCTGATCAATGCCATTGATGGCAACAAAGCATCGCTCATCTATTCGTACACGCTGGGCATTCTCAAAGGCTTCAATAAAGTAGTGATTGCCGAATGGAAAAGCCTGCCCGAGTTCAACCCTCCCCGGCGCATCGAGGTGAAGGACAGCTATTGGTTCAACCCTGAGTTGGATTACAAATGGTACATGGCTCCCGGCATCCTGGCAATTCTGGTCACCATTATCGGCATGTTTTTGTCGGGCATGAACCTGGTGCGCGAAAAGGAGATTGGCACCATCGAACAGCTCAATGTGACCCCCATTAAAAAGTACCAGTTCATTTTGGGCAAGCTCGTTCCTTTTTTAGTCATTGCCCTGTTCGACCTCGCTTTTGGTTTGGTCATCGCCCGGGTAGCATTCAACATGCCCATTGTGGGCAGCCTGCCCCTGTTGTTTGGTTTTGCCGCGCTCTACCTGGTTGGTGTGCTTGGGCTAGGCCTCTTTATTTCGACCATTACCGAAACGCAGCAGCAGGTCATGTTCGTCACCTACTTTTTCATGATGATTTTTATTTTGATGGGCGGCATTTTTACCCCGGTCGAAAGTATGCCTGGATGGGCCCAGGACCTCAACCGCATCAACCCCATTTATTACTTCATGCGCATCATGCGGATGGTCGTACTGAAAGGTTCCGGCTTTTTCGATTTGATCGAAGAATTTGTTTCCCTCACCATGATCGGCATCACCTTTTTGGCACTGTCCATTTGGCGCTACCGAAAGACAAGCTAGATCTATTGACGATTTAACTATTGACGATTGGACTATTTACGATTGCGTTTTATACTGAGCAGGTGACTTCGAGTCAGCTGCTCATTAAGCCGACTCCAACTTTTGATGCACCCCAGCAAAAGCCGTCATCCCTATGGAAATCGGGATCTGTAAGCTAAACTCGGGAGTGGTCTGATTATGCGTAGTGTTAGTTTTGAAATGGAAAAGCAGGAAGTATTAATGTGCGCTGGCGGAGACTGCTTTGGGTAGAATCTATTTTTGTGAAACATTGATAAATTCATAATCATCTATTCCAGTTCTCCGAAATCGTGTATTTTCCATTTTGTCGATAAACTGATTCCCTCCAATATAAGAGCCATTGAAATGGGATATATCCAGACTTAGTAAGAATTCCTTTGCTTTATGTCTAGAATTGAACCTTTGAACATCTTTTTCATAATCCCCAATTGATTCTGAAATTTCTACATCAAGGATGTGTTCACTAAAGCTTTCTTTAATTTCATTGTCACTAGATGCCACTATTCGCTCCGCAAAAATCTTTCCTATGTTCGCCACATAAACCCTCGGTCTACTATACAGTATTTCATTTTCGCGCGCGCTATTGCTTTGTAAAATACCGCAATTAATAAAGTGATCATAAACCTCATTTGGCATGCCGCCGATATTATATCGAAAAGTCGCGACTAGTTCTGCAAGATATGCAAGATTAAAACGATCTATCATATATGATAATATCAGAAAATCTTTATATGGTATTTGTTCAGTAATATATAGAGAAAAAGCCTTCGCTAAAAAAACGGCCTTTTTCGAGTCATCAAGTTTTTCAATTGATAACATCAATTTCTCTCCAACTTCATTTCTGAATTTCGGATTTGCATCAAGTCTATCAACAAACTGTATTCTTTCTTTTTCGGGGATATTATTCAATTCGTCAAAAAATCGGAGAATTTTTCTAATGAATATATTATTAGAAATACTTTTTGAAACACTATAAACTTTAAATAGATTACCAATAATAGGGATATCTTTTAGTAGTCCGTCATCCAACAGATCATCTATTATTACTTCCGAGTTCTCAATTGCCAACTCTTTTATGTCAGATTGTTTAATTGTATTAATTATTACTTCTGGTATATTCATTTTGCGTTTTTAATTTTCCCGTAAGGGCCATCCGATTCATAAATTTTTAAAATTCAAATATTTGTCAAATTTTATTTCGAGGTGATCATACTCTGTATTAAACCAGGAATTCAGTCCACTACACTCTCCAATTTTCTCTGCTCGTTGCTGTGAATCAACTGGATATTGACTTAAATCTTTTAGTTTTTCTCCTGCTTGATTTAATTCAATCGCTTTTGTTTTCAGCTCCTCCAAAAGTTGACAAATTTCGTCATCAAAGAGAAATTTGCTTTCATTTGTGCTAAATCGAAAATCGCGTAGTTCAATTAAATTTATGTGTCCTTCTTGAGCGATCTTATGTAACACCTTTTTGGTCTCTTCAAAAATTCGAAACCGCTTGTTATATAAATCCAGTTTTACCCTATACTCCTCCAAGCTTAATCTCTTTCTTTCAAGCTCGGAATTATTGGAATCCAGCTTCAATTTAAGTTCACCTTGCTTTTTGTTGGAATGGTATTGCTGAAATGCGATATAAACAGCGATAATTGCAATCAATGGAGTCAACAATCCATTTAACACATTTGAAAAATTCATTTGGCCAGTTTTAAAGTTAAACTCATCATTCGGTGGTTTCGTTTTCCGCATTAAAGCAGAAGCTTTTGTCTATCCACCAAAGTTATTTCATTTCAAGTTATTTCCCTTCGCAGGAGTAACTTTTCCTCTCATTTCGGACCACCAAATTAGATAGACCATTCGGCGTAATAGCAGAATACAAACCACTCCCTCACTAGGTCATCTGTGACTGTTTCTTTTCGGACCATCACATGCGGATAAGGAGGTTCATTTTTGTATCTAACAGGATAATTGCGAAAATTATTCAAATAAGATTCAACTCCTTCAATACTCTCAAATTCACCTAAATGATTCGATGCATGCCTTACTTTTTGAAACTCATCTACAACGTACATACTTTTCATGGCAATCAATTTTTAGTTGTTTTATTGATTTTGACTTATTCAAGTTAAATAATAAAAACGACTTTGCTTCTTGCCTATTTGTTGTTGATAATGTGCAATTTACGACTTCGTTTCAGGATAAAATTTTGGTAATAAAGTGGTTGAAACGCGTATTTTAGTATTATGATACTTTTTGGACAAACTTGTGTAGTCATCTTTTCCAAAGTTTTGAATTTTGGAAAAGGTAACGAGCAAACTTTCGCTGTTTTTTTTATTGATCTGATGACTTCGAGTCATCCGATCAATAAGCCCGGAAACAATCGCTCTGCTAAAAGTTACCAAAGGCCATTCCCAAAGTAAGCGACAAACTTACGCTTTGCCCTTTGAACTGCTCTTTATTGGTGGTCAAAAAGTCTATCCCAACATTGGGCTTGAGATACAAAAATGCCATTGGCCCATACATTGATGCGGAATTCCAGCTTACCAGGTTAATTTCAGATGCAATGCCAAATCCGGGCGCAAAGCATCCCATCAGCTCATTCTTGTCATCAATGTCAATGTCGTCGGCTTGAGCGGTTACTGAAAATCCGCCGATATTTACGTAAGGATAGGTTTTCACGCGGTTGTTGCGAAACACAATGTAACCCACCTTAAGACCATAGCTGATGGTGCCCACTTCATTTCCTTGCAGATACATCCAGTCGGTATCCAGGATTGGCAAATCGGTTTTCGAATACAAACTGTTGATGTTTCCACCAAAGTACAGTGAAACATAGGTTCGGTTTACCACAAAATCCATTTCCATGCACATGCCCGAAATGTTCGGATCAATGGTGTTCGTGATTTCTCCGGAAAGCGTTTGATTTAAATAGCCGAATCCAAAATTGAATCTCCCGGCTGTCGCGTTTGACTTAATTTCTTTCAAAAAATGCTGGTATTCACTGTCTGGAAACTGGCTCGCGTAATTGTTCAGTTTTTTTCGCAGGGCAATCTTATCTTCCCCGTTGTAGTATTCCAGGTAAAGCTGCACCAATTGCCGGTCGGGCTCCGACAGGTTAGCCATGTCCAGATCCTGCTGGATAGCCGTCATTTCGGCCCTGATGTTTGCGTGAAGATCGGTAGAAATATCGTCGTATCGCGGATATTTCTTTTTCCCCTCAAGCAAAGTATCAAAGTTTCTGGCGTTGTAGAGAAATAGTTGAAAGTTACGGATGGCGATGGTTGCCAGAATTTCTTCACCCGGATAGAGCACCACATAGCTACTTCCTGCCTTCTTTTTCAGGTAGTTCAACACGTTATCGGCCTCCGTATAATTGTGATCGATGATGTGTTTCACAATTAGTTTTCGACCATTTTCAATCAATGTCTGTGTCGAATCGGTGTACGACATGATCATTTCTCTCATGTCATCTTGCCCATAACTCTGCATGACGGCAAAGAGGACAGCCAGGGTAAATAGCAGCTTTTTCATTGTTTCTACAGTTGGTTGTTAATTGTTAGTTGCGTTGATTCTAATGCGTTGATTTTTCCGGACTAAAAGTAGAAAATAAATGTTTCGATCAACTCGCGGGAGGCCAACAATTATTAACCGTACCGAATAAAATTTTCCAACGTTTAAAAGTCTGAAAAAGCGAACTACGCGCAGGTGGACTTATTAGTCCGAATGGGCCACTCCCCCGCTTAAACCTTTGGCTGTTGACGTAAGGCGCGTTTGTCCGGTTTGATCCGAAGTCTGCACAATGGCTGTCAATGGTCCAATAAACGCTTACATTTGGGATTTCTGGACGAATCAAACGATATTACTTTTAGTCAATGACTATTCCTGAAAAAACCAACTGCAAACAACCTTTTTGATATCTCCTACCGGATTCCTTCGTTCAATTCCTTTATTTAACCAGTTTATTCCTAATTTTGAGTTTTCTTAAAAATTTAGAATTGCAGCAATGGAAGACAGCAGTTATAATTTCGTCCCGTTAGCGGGTTACGAGCAGTTTGAGGCCACCACCCAAATCATCCTGGCTGAAATCCTGCGCCGGAAACTCCCTTTTGAAATAATCGATGCCAGCAAAAACCTACTGGCGGTGACACACGACGACAAAGAATTTATTATTCATGAAGGAACCATTTCGGATGCCAACAGTTTGATTGCCTACTGGGTTTCGAATGACAAGTGGATGACCCGCCAATTTTTGAAACGCAAAGGAATCAGCCAGGCCAAAGGGATGCTACTCGAATGTGGCTTCGCTCCGGAACTCCTTCAAAAGGTTGGTTTTCCGGCTGTGGTGAAGCCGGTTGACACCGACCACGGCATTGCCGTAAGCACCAACCTGCAAAACCACGACGAGCTTCTGGAAGCCATTAATAATGCCTTTTTGCATGCAAACAGAGTGATTGTGGAAGCCTACTTCCCTGGCCGCGAATACCGGTTCCTGGTGATTGACGACAAGGTACGGGCCATTGCCTATCGCGAACCGGCCAATGTAACCGGAGATGGTGAGTTGACCATCCGGCAATTGATTGAGCAGAAAAATGCAGGGCGTGGAACGGACTACCGGCATCCCTTGCTGAAGATTGTCATTGATGAAGAAGTGTTGCGGCATTTAAAGGCTTTCCGGCTAAATCCGGATTCCATTCTGAAGAAAGGAGAAAAAGTGTACCTACGCAAAAACTCTAATCTAAGTACCGGAGGCGACAGCATTGACATGACCGACGAAATGCCGGACTATTATCGCGAAGTGGCCATTAAATCGGCCCAGGCAGCAGGGTTGAAGTTGGCTGGGATCGACATCATCATCAACGATTTGCTGGCTCCCCCCTCGTCCGAAAATTACATCGTAGTCGAGTTAAACGCGCCGGCCATGTTGTCCATGCACAATTTTCCGTATCTCGGCAAAAACCGTCATGTGGAGAAATATGTTTTAGACTGCATCCTGAATTCGAAATAAGCTTGTAAGCCTTTTCAATTTTCGCGGCCACCAATGGCTGAAAACCTAAAAATAATTCCACTCAACCTAAAACAAAATCGCCAAAAAGAACTTTAGTAAGAAGATGACAGAAACAGAAAAACAACAACGAATACTGGACAAGGCCCAGTTGGTTCATTATTTTGAGCGGGGAAGCAAGCCCCCAACAGACTGGGGTATTGGCACCGAGCACGAAAAGTTTCTTTACAACAGAACGAATTTTCAACGGCTTGGTTACGACACCGAGCCGGGCATAAAAACCATTTTGCAGCACATGCAAGTCAATGGCTGGGAACCAATCGAGGAAGGCACCAACATCATCGGACTGAGAAACAACGGTGCTTCCATCACACTTGAACCGGGCGGCCAGTTTGAACTTTCAGGCAAGAATTTCAAGACGGTGCATGAAACCTATATCGAAACAAAAAAGCACTTTGAGGAGCTCAAGTCCATTTGCCAGGAATTTGGCTTTTTTAGTCTGCCCATGGGGGTTGGCCCCCTTTGGGAAGTGGACGAGCTGCCCTGGATGCCCAAGAAGCGCTACACGTATATGAAAGAGCATATGCCCACCCGCGGCAAACTCGGACTGGATATGATGACCAATACGGCCACCATCCAGGTCAACCTCGACTATTCAAGCGAACGGGACATGGTGCGGAAAATGCGGGTTGCCCAAGCCTTGCAATGCATCGTCACCGCCATCTTTGCCAATTCGCCATTTTCGGGTGGAAAACCAAACGGTTACCTAAGCTACCGGGCCCAAATTTGGGAAGATACGGATCCGGATCGCTGCGGCTTTTTACCGTTTATTTTTGATGAAGGGTTTGGCTTCGAACGCTGGGTTGATTACCTGCTCGACATTCCCATGTATTTTATCTACCGGAATGAAAAATACTTGCCAACCAGCGGCATGACCTTTCGCGATTTTATGAATGGAAAACATCAGCTCCAGCCCACCATGGAAGATTGGGAGACTCATGTATCCACCGTTTTTCCGGATGTGCGGCTAAAACAGTTCATTGAGATGCGCGGAGCCGATGCCAGTTGCACCAGACACATCGCTGCGCTTTCGGCCCTTTGGGTTGGCTTGCTGTACGATGGCGACAGTCTGGATGAAGCCGAAGCGCTGATTTCAAACTGGAATATACAAACCATGCAGGAAGTACGCGCCCAGGTTCCCCGAAAGGGGCTGAAGGCTACCAGCGGAAATATTCATGCCGGTAGCGTGGCCAGGCAGCTTTATCAAATCTCGCTGGGCGGCCTCATCCGTCGTTCGGTAACCTGCTGCAGCGTGGACGAAAGTCGTTATCTGGAACCGGTTCGCGAAATTACGGCAAGTGGAATTACCCAGGCCGAACGGGTGCTCCACAGCTATGATTATCAATACGATAAGAATTTAATCAAACTGTTAAATGACTGGCAACTGTTGCAATTGCAGAGCTGTCCGAATGAATAAAAGCCTTTTAACGACAATTTAGCTCATGTTTTCAAAACTGAAATTCTTATTCAGCTACATGCATCAATACCGCTGGTGGTACACCGGGGGAATTCTTTTTTTGGCGCTTACTGTTTGGGTGTCGGTCACCATTCCTGAATTCATTCAGAAAAGTATTGACCTGATTGCCGAAGGGCGCGCTGGAAACGAAGCGGAGTTCCACAAAAATGTACTGATCATTGTTGGGCTGGCCGTGGCGCTAATCTTGGTGCGAACGTTTTCCCGAATCCTGATTTTCATCCCGGCACGCTTGATTGAACGGCAGCTAAAAGGCGAAATGTTCCGAAAGCTTTCCTCATTTGGGAAGGATTATTATGATGAAAATTCATCCGGCTCCATAATCTCCCGAATCAACAACGACATTAACGGACTACGCCTCATCTCGGGTTTTGGAATGCTGCAAATCGGAAACATCATCTTTTCCCTTTCCATCACTCCTTATAAAATGTGGC
>JAGXIR010000163.1 GCA_024635605.1 Sunxiuqinia sp. | reverse complement strand
AGTTAAAATAGGAATGCAGGGCACTGCTATATTCAAACGGTTCATGAGAGGTGTTGGTCACCTTCAGGGCAACCTGCAATTTGTTTCCCACTGTGATGGACAGCTCAGCTGAAAAATCATGCGGCCAATAGGCTTTGGTTTGTTCGGAAGCGTTGAGTTGGAAGCGGATCAACGTTTCGCCGGTCGCTTCAGACTTGGTCTCCACAACATCCCAGTACATCAGCCGTGCGAAGCCATGCTGTGGCTTTTGCGGATCGGATTGATGCGGTCCGAACCATGGGAAACAAACCGGGATTCCACCGCGGATCGCTTTGCCTTCTTCCGAAAAACTGGCTGGGCTCATCCACAGCATTTCCATGGTTTTATGTGGAGTAAAACTCATCACATGGGCGCCATACAAGCAGATATCGGCCTGGGCATATTTGTTGGATACACTGATGAAAGGCAGTTCGCCCTCCATTTCCATAAACCCGACTTCGCCCTCGATACTGTATTTTTCGTCCAATAAATCAATGTCAATCATGCTCTTATTTTTTTTGTTTTCCTTTTCTTCCAATGACCAATTATCTGATGACCAATTAACAATTGACCAATCATCTAATGACTAATTATCCAATCAGTAAATCGCGTTAAATTTTTCCTTGACCACTTCTTTTACTTCTTGCATGTCCATCGTTTTGCCCAGCTCGCGTTCGAGTGAAGTGACGCCGTATGAGATAAATCCACAGGGGTTGATGTAGCTGAAGTAGCGCATGTCGGTGTTTACATTCAATGCAAAACCATGCATAGTAACATAGCGGCTCACCCGCACGCCAATAGCGCAAATCTTTCTGGATTTTGCGGGGATTTCAGCATCCAGCCAAACGCCAGTAGCGCCTTCTTTCTGGCTGCCGGTCAATCCATAATGGGCCAGCGTAGCGATAATGGCATCTTCCATCTTTTGGATGTATTCGCGCACGCCAATTTTATAGTATTCCAAATCGATGATCGGGTAACCCACCAACTGCCCGGGGCCGTGATAGGTAATGTCGCCGCCACGGTTTATTTTGTAATAGGTGGCTTGAATCTTTTTCATGAAATCTCCATGAATCAGCAGGTTGTCCTCGTCGCCGCTCTTCCCCAGGGTGTAAACATGGGGGTGTTCAACCAGCAAAAAGCGGTTGATCTTGCTGGGAGCATCTTTCGTTTTTTTATCGGCTTGCACCGCTGCCAGAATTTCTTCCTGGTAATCCCAGCAGGCTTTATAGTCTTTCAGACCAATGTCTTCGTAATTAAAATTTGCCATGATCGAGTTTCGAGTTTAAGGTGCTGTGTCTGTCATTATTCAGGCCATTGCGTGTTGCTCGGCGCGGTAGCTGGAGCGTACCAGCGGACTGCTTTCAACAAAAGAAAAACCCTTTTCGAGCCCGATTGTTCGGTATTTTTCAAACTGTCCGGGGTGAATGTACGCTGTCACCGGCAGATGCTCTTTGGTAGGCGCCAGATACTGGCCGATGGTCATCACCTTGCAGCCGGCTTCCAACAGGTCGTCCATAGTTTGAAGGACTTCTGATTCGGTTTCGCCAAGGCCCAGCATGATTCCCGATTTAGGTACTGCGCCGGTTTCGGCAATGGTTGCTATCACTTCCAGGCTGCGGCGGTATTGGGCTGCACTTCGGATTTTCGGCGTCAGTCGCTCTACGGTTTCCAGGTTATGCGAAATCACCTCAGGCTTGGCGTTAGCCACTTGTACGATCAGTTCTTTGTTCCCTTGAAAGTCGGGAATCAGCACTTCCAGCTTGGTAGTAGGGTTGAGTTGCTTGACGGCCCGGATGGTTTCTTCCCAGATTCCTGCACCCAAATCAGCTAGGTCATCGCGGTCAACCGAAGTAATGACGGCATGCTTAAGCTGCATCAATTGAATGGATTTCGCGACACGCTGTGGTTCATCGCAATCTGCCGGCAGCGGTTTTCCGGTGGCCACCCCACAAAACTTACAGTTGCGGGTGCAGATTGCTCCTAGAATCATGAAGGTAGCGGTGCCACGGTTCCAGCATTCGCCTATGTTGGGGCAGTTGCCGCTGGTACAGATGGTGTGTAGTTGGTGTTGGTTCACCAGGTTTTTCACCTTCGAATAGTTTTCCCCTTTGGGTAGGTTCATTTTCATCCATCGTGGCAGGCGGGGCCGGACTTGATTCGAGTCGCTCATGATTTTTGGAAATTTTCAGTCAAAATTAGTTATTTCCGTCAGAAGGGGAAACGGAAACAACAGAATGTCAGAATACGGATTCAATAAAGTATCTGACAAAAATACTAATTGGTAAGTATGCGGAATCATTTTTTATCACCTTTCAGCATTAGTACCGGGCGGATTGTTATTTTTGTAGACCATGAAGTTAAAAACGAACATACGATGGCTGATTTTTTGGTTGCTTTTGACCTTGCTTGTTCCACAGTTTAGCACGGGACAGGTTTTACAGATGGACACCAATAAACTGCAACTGGCTAATCAATATTACCGGAACAGGGATTTTGAAAAGGCGGCGGTGCTGTACCGGGAGATTTATGATACGTCGGGAAGCGATCCTTACTTTAATTTGTACCTGAATTGTTTGTTGGAACTGAAAGATTTTACTCAGGCAGAAGAAGAGATCCGAAAACAGTTGCGGCTACGGAAAAACGACGCTTACCTCTATGTGCAGTGGGGTTTTCTGTTCTCGCAGCAAGGCCGGGACGAAGAAGCCGCGCAGAAATATGAGGAAGCGTTGCAGGTTATTCCGAACAACAGAAATGATTATATCAGGCTCGCCAGCGCTTTTTTGGGGCGGCAGCAATATGAGTTTGCCCGCCGGGTGTACCAGTTGGGCAGCCAAAAGTTGCCAAACGAGTCGTTTCATTATGAGCTGGCGCGGGTTTATTTGTATCAGCGCGACTATGAACGGATGTTTCAGGCCTACCTCGATCTGTTGAAGATTGACGAAAGCAACCTGGGGCGGGTTCAAAGCAGCATACTGACTGCGTTTCGCATGGATGTGGAAAATTCCTTGCGCGATGAGTTCCGAAGCTCTTTGCTCCGGCGTATTCAGCAAGATCCGGATGTGATTGCTTACAATCACCTGCTGATCTGGTTGTTCATTCAGGAAAAACGCTTTTCGCAAGCTTTGCGGCAGGCCATTGCGCTAGATAAACGCATTGGCGCGGGCGGTGCCAATATTGCCAGCCTGGCACGAATAGCAGCAGGAAACGATGGGGTGGAGGAAGCCATCCGAGCTTACGATTATCTGATTGAAAAAGGGTCGAATGGAGAATTTTATACCGAAGCTCATCAGGGGAAAATGAAGATGTATTACCATCAGTTTATTCATTATCCGGAGCAAAATATTGGCGAAGAAAAGTTGCAGTCACAGTTTGAAGAAACGTTTCAGGTTGTTGGTTTTCATGCCGAAACGACTTCGCTGGTGATTGATTACGCGCATTTTCTGGCGTTCTATCAAAATGAAATTGATTCGGCGACGGCTGTGTTGCAAAACCACATGGCCGTGAAAGGAATCAACGCTTTGCAACGCGACCAGCTAAAAAACGAAATGGCCGATATACAGGTATTGAAAGATGATTTGTGGGAAGCGGTTTTGCTTTATTCGCAGGTAATTGATGCTAACAAAAATAATCCGCTGGGCGATGAAGTCAAACTGAAGAAAGCCAAGCTCGGTTATTATATGGGCAACTTGAGTTGGGCGCAGGCGCAACTGGATGTTCTGAAAGCCAGTACCTCAAAGCTGATTGCCAACGACGCGCTGGAGCTTTCGATTTTCATCAGCAGCAATACGGCACTGGATACGACCGCAGTGCCGATGCAGCTATTTGCAAAAGCCGATTTGTACAGCTTTCGCAAGCAGGATTCGCTGGCCTGGGCTACCTTAGATTCCATTGAAGCGGGCTACAGCTACCATAGCTTGCTGGATGATATATACTTCCGCAAGGCAAAAACCTTGATCAATGGGGGCGATTATAAGCAGGCAGCCACTTTTCTGCAAAAAATAAGAGATGGCTTTGCCTACGATTTGCTAGCCGATGATGCTTTGTTTTTGCTGGCCGAACTGTATGAGGAAAAGCTGGATCGGCTAGAGGAAGCCGGCGAATTGTACAAGCAAATGCTGACTCAATACCCCGGAAGTATTTATGTGGAAGATGCCCGCGAACGCTATCGCCGCCTCCGGGGCGAAACATCGGTGGATGAAGAGAACTCATTCATTGACCCCGAGATCAACTAGATGAAGAATCAACAAAAAGCTATTCTGTGGGCCTTGCTGGCTGTTGTATTTTGGTCTACTGTGGCATCGGCTTTTAAAATTGCTTTGCAGGGTTTAAGCCCTTTTCAGCTCATTTTTGTGGCTTCCATTACTTCGTTTTTGGCTTTTTTTATCCTGATTCTGATTCAGGGAAAATTCAAACTTTTGCTGATCGTCAACCGGCGTAGCTTGTTGCTTTCGGCAGGGCAGGGACTGTTCAATCCGTTTTTGTATTATTTGGTATTGTTCAAAGCCTACGATTTGAATCCCGCACAGGTAACCCAGTCGCTAAACATGGTTTGGCCCATTGTTTTGGCTTTGTTGTCTGCACCGTTTTTGGGGCACAAAATAAGTTTGCGCAATCTTTGGGGAATTCTGTTGAGCTTTGTCGGAGTGGTTTTTATCGCGTCGCAGGGAAGCGTTTCGGGCTTTTATAAAACCGATTTGACCGGCGCGCTGCTGGCCTTGGCAAGTAGTGTCATTTGGTCGTTGTACTGGATTTTTAGCGTACAGGAAAAGCGGGATAAACTGGTGGTCTTTTTTTGGAACTTTATTTTTGGGATCTTCTACTTGGCGATATACGGAATGTTTGCGCCTGGCGCAAGCTTTCAGGTGCAACTAAATACCCATTTTTTTGTTGCCATTTACATCGGATTGTTTGAGCTGGGACTTACGTATGTGGTGTGGATGAAAGCCTTGCAATACAGCGAGAACAATGCAGTGACAGGCAATTTTATTTTTCTGTCACCGTTTTTATCTTTAATATTTATCCATTTTATTTTGAATGAAGTGATCCATCTGACTACCTTTTTGGGTTTGACTTTTATAATTTTTGGCATCTTTGTTCAGCAGTTAAAAGTGAAAAGATGGCGGATCCGGTAACGGATTAAAAATAGGATCAGTTTTTGTTTAGATGACCAGATGACAGCCAATGAAACGCACACGCTGTGAAAACGAACAATTAATTATTTAATTTTTTTTCGAATGAAAAAACGATCATTAAATGGCTTGTTAAGCCTTTTTCTCTTGTCCCTGTTATTTTTGGGTAGTTCCTGTTCCAAAGAAGATGTGATTCTGGAGATTGAGATGGAAGAGGAAGAAACTGTTGAAAACAGTAAGACCTACATCTACGATATTTTTCAGGATTGGTATTTTTGGCTCGATAAGCTCCCCGAACTTGACCCGAACAATTACACCACTAACGAAAGTTTGGTGAATGCTCTGATGTATGATGACTTGGATCGCTGGAGTTTTGTGACTGATCTGGATGCCTATCGAGCGTTGTTTGAACAAGCGCAAACCAAAGGTTTTGGCGTTGGAATGGCGGTAACACCCGATCAACGATTAATGGTCAGGTTCACATACAAACAGTCTCCGATGGGATTGGCCGGAGTGGATCGCGGTTGGGAGTTCATCGAAATTAACGATGTTCCCCTGCAAGATATTCCAGACTTGGGAGCAGCCTTCGATACCGATTCGGAAGTGAAGTTCACGTTTGTAACCACCGAAAATGACACGGTTTCTCATTCGATGAGCCGGACCGATTATCAGATGAATACTGTGTTGCACCGGAGCGTGCTTGAGCTGGAAGGAAAAAAGGTGGGTTATCTGGTCTTTGAAAGTTTTTTGGCGCCATCAGCGGCTGAGTTGGGTGAGGTATTTTCCTATTTCCAGTCGGAGAGTATTGAAGAATTGATTGTTGATTTAAGATACAATGGTGGTGGAAGCTTGGGCATCGCCTTCCTGTTGGAAGAACTGATTGGAGGCAGCGCGATTGAAGATGAGTTACTGGGCCGCATCATCTACAATGAAAATCACACCGCTGATAACGTTGATTTCGGAACCGAAGGCAACGAATTATCGGTTGATGTGGATCGGCTGTTTTTTATTACCACCGGGGCATCGGCTTCGGCCAGCGAAATGGTCATCAATGGCATGTTTCCCTTTAAGGAGGTCGTTACCATTGGAACGACAACCGCGGGAAAGCCCGTTGGGATGAGTGTTTTTGAATCGGAAGAATACAATATAGCCTTGGCTCCGGTTACCTTTAAATTGCTAAATGCGAACGACCAGGGCGATTACTTCAATGGAATTCAGGCAGATTATGAAGTGATTGATGATGTTTTCCGTGGGTGGGGAAATCCGGAGGAAGCCTGTTTAAAAGCCGCACTCGATATCATTCGTGGCAACGATGTCATTGCCTTAAAATCAATTCAACTTCAACCACAAGGATTACCTTTGAAACGCGGGTTGCAGGAAATTACAGGAGCGTATTAATGGGAATTACATCGAAACGAATTTTAGGAATCGACCCGGGGACGGTGGTGATGGGTTATGCCCTGATCGAAATTGTGGATAACAATCCGAAGATTCTGCATACGGGGGTGGTGAAAACCGGTAAGCTTAAAGATCATTACCTGAAGTTGAAACAGATTTTTATCCGGACCCAACATCTAATGAATGAATACCTGCCCGATGAGCTGGCTATTGAATCTCCTTTCTACGGAAAAGATATTCAGGCGATGCTTAAGCTTGGACGCGCTCAGGGAATTGTGATGGGCATCGCACTGGAGAAAGATATTCCAGTGTTTGAATATGCACCGCTGCGTGTAAAACAAGCCATTACCGGCATGGGGCGCGCTTCGAAGGAACAGGTGGCTTTCTTTTTACGAAACATGTTTAAAGAAGATGAGCTGCCCAAGGAACTGGATGCGACCGATGCACTCGCGGTAGCGGTTTGTCATTACCTGCAGCTCCGAAGCCCGCTAAAAGGGAAATCGTATAAAGGCTGGGGCGATTTTGTCAAAAAGAACCCCGGTCGGGTGAAGTGAGAGCTGGATGCTGGATACTGGATGTTTGATACAGGATGCTTGCTCGAAAAAAAAGCCATCCTGAAAAACAGAATGGCCAGCGCTATCTTTTAATTGATTCTCTTAATCAATTTTTGCAGCAATTTTTTTCCGCAGGGCTTCAAATTCCTCCGGACTCATTTTTACTTTGTCTGAAAAATGAAGCAAATCCTTTTCTGATTGCATCGGGACCAGGTGGATGTGTGCGTGCGGCACTTCAAGGCCCAGAACCATCACACCTACTTTTTGACAAGGAACGGCTTTTTTCAAACCAACAGCTACTTTTTTGGCGAATTGGTGCAGACCCGTATAGGTTTCATCATCCAGATCAAACAGGTAGTCCACTTCCTTTTTTGGAATGACCAAGGTGTGTCCTTCAGCTGTTGGGAAAATATCCAAAAACGCTAAAAAGTTGTCATCCTCAGCGACTTTGTAGGCTGAGATTTCTCCTGAAATGATTTTTGTAAACAGGCTTGCCATAGCTTAAAGTGAAATGTCGATAATTTCAAACGGAATGATACCTGATGGTACCTGGATTTCTACCGAATCGCCTACCTTTTTGCCAAGTAATCCTTGGGCAATTGGTGTTTCAATTGAGATCTTACCTGACTTCAAATCTGCTTCATGCTCCGATACAATGGTGTATTGCATGGTGGCATTGTTCTTCTTGTTTTTGATGGTCACTTTGTTCAGAATTTGCACAGACGAGGTATCAATTTTTGATTCATCGATGATACGCGCATTGGCAATTTTGCCACGGAGCTGAGCTATTTTTGCTTCAAGCATACCTTGGGCATCTTTTGCTGCATCGTATTCTGCATTCTCTGAAATATCACCTTTTTCAATGGCTTCCCCAATTTGCTTCGAAATCGAAGGACGCTCGACATTCATCAGGCGCTCAAGTTCTTTTTTTAGTTTATTCAATCCCTCCTGGGTAATAAAGGTCACTTTTCCCATTGTTTTTCACTTTTTTGATGTGACTACATAAAAGAAAAAAGAATTCCGAACGAGTGGAACCCTTTAGCTTCACAAAGCTATATAAAATATTTGGTATTTGCGAGTGTTAAACTTCCGAAAAGCTTATAAAATATTGTTTATGAAATCGTTCTAATATTTTCTTTCCAGAATTTCAGAGTAAAGTATTGCTTTCCGTAGCGAGAAATCGCTCATAATTGAATAGCGGGCATCTTTGGTTTCTGCTTCCTTCGCTGTTGCAGTCGATGCAATTTTATCTTTATGAATCGCATCGCCAATTTCTGTTTTCTTCACAATAGATGACCGAAGTGGTTGCCGCTGCAGCTTCGGTTCAGGTATTCTTCGTTCATGAACAGTTCTTGGTTTTTCCACTACGACAGGTTCCCGCACGGGCTTTGGTTTGGGTTCTTCGCTGAACATCGGATCATCGAAAATCTGGTCAAAGAAAGAAGATTCATGTTCCGGTTCCGGTTCTTCTTCCCTCATTTGCTCCATTTTTTTCTTTTTGTTCTGATTGATCGCTCCGAAGATTGAAAGAACAATGGCGATAAGAATAAATATATAATCTTCCATTTTATCTTAATTTTGTTGTGACCAAAGCAAAATAACTTAGCTTTTTTGTTGTTTTAAGAGTTATAAAGATATAAAAAATGAATGGCATAAAATGGTTCTCCCGGAGGTTTAGTTTTTTTCTGCTTCTTGTACTGGTTTTTGGTCTGTCGTGCGATGATGACTTTGACTCCTCGATCCCTTATGTTGACGTGAATTTTTATATCAATTTAGTCAATCATAATTCGCTTTATACAGTAGGCTATCCCGAGTATTTTAATGGGGGCTATGGTGGTATTGTTGTTATTAACAATGGCGTGTCGTATTACGCGTATGATATGACTTGTCCGTACGAAACTGATTTTAATTGCCGTTTGAAAGACGATCATGATGTTATCGGAACTTGTCCATGCTGCGACACACAATACAACTTGCTGGATGGTGGCTACGTAATCAGCGGGCCATCGGCCGAACCGCTAAAACAATATCGGGTTAACCTGTCGGGAAGCCGCTTGCATGTGAGCAATTAAACGACTAGCAAATTTCATGGAGCTCCCGATTCTTTTCTTCCAATAAAAAAATACGGTCGAAGGACGAGTT
>JAGXIR010000162.1 GCA_024635605.1 Sunxiuqinia sp. | reverse complement strand
GTAGCAGCAAGTCCGGCAATAATACCAATAACCACACTTAGAATCACCACAAAACGACGTTCGCTCAGGTGCCGTAAACGCCAACGGTGAAACCGCACAATGAATGGTAGCTTATTTTCCATTTGAGCGCAAAAGTAATAAAAGGCAATCGAAATAAGGATTGAAACTATTTTTTCTTTTTAAAGATACTTTTGATCGTTTCCCAAACTTTTGGCTTTTCTTTTGACTGTTCGGGATCCCTGACCTCCCTCAACTTATCTTCTTTCGACTGCCCGGCAAATAAGCGCTCAATAAAGTTATCCTCCCTCTCCAGTTCAAACAACTCCTTGTAATGCGGAATATCCAGATCGGCAATCAATTCGTCATCCAAAGGCGGAAAAGCGGCATATTGCAGGTTTTTGTACCGGGAGTCGCGATACAGTTTGTGATAAAACTTTCCCACGATTGGCAAGGCCATGTATGCTCCCTGTCCATAAGTAATCGTGCGGAAGTGTACTCCCGGATCTTCAGCCCCCACCCAACAACCTGTGACCAGCTCGGGTGTCATCCCTACAAACCAGCCGTCTGATTGATTTTGTGTTGTTCCGGTTTTCCCGGCAAAATCACCCGGAACATGATAAACCGACCGAATGGAGCCGCCGGTGCCCTTATCAACCGCCGCCTGCATCATGCGAGTCACAATCTGACAATTCACTGCATTCAGCTTGGTCGGTTCTGCCGGCTTCGGAAGAAACTCTTCGAGCATTTCACCCTGGTTGTTAGCTATTGAAACCAAGTAGTTGGGTTGAACGCGAATACCACGATTTAAAATAGTAGCATAAGCAAACAATAAATCTTTCAAACTCATAGAGGCCACACCCAAGGCCAGCGAAGGAAACTCGGGTAAATCACTTGCAATACCCAATTCTCTCGCGGTCGAAATGGTTTCTTCAATGCCAGTTTGTACCATAATGTCAACTGCCACGGTATTCAGCGACTGGGCCAACGCACCTTCCATTGAGTAAAAGCCTTCATATTCGCCATGCGAATTACTTGGTGACCAATCCTGGTACGCTTCGTAAACCTTTTTCTCGTTTGGATAATAATCAAAAGGACTCAGGCCGTTTTCCAAAGCAGCCAAATAAACAAATGGTTTAAAGGTAGATCCAACCTGGCGTCTCGAAATCACATGGTCGTATTTAAAGAACCGGAAATCAATTCCTCCCACCCAGGCTTTCAGATTCCCGCTTGAAGGCTCAATCGCTAAAAAACCGGCATTCAAATACCTCAGGTAATGTTTTACTGAATCCATCGGTGTTGTTTCCACTTGTTTCAAACCATCCCAGGTAAACAGGGTGTTTTTTATTTTTTGATTGAAAGCCGCATCAATCTGATCGGTTGTTTTTCCATTCGCAATCATCGCTTTGTAGCGTTCTGAACGTTTAACTGCCCGCTGCAAAATACTGGCATCGCCACGCCAGGGATCTGCATCCTTCCAGTGGTTATCAAATACATTTTGAAGATTTTGCATGTACTCCAAAACCGACTGGGTCGCGAAATACTGAAAATCATAGTTAACCGTCGATGCGACTCTAAGCCCATCCGTATATAAATTGTATGGCTCACCATTTTCCTTGGTATGATTGGCGCACCACTCCAGTAATTCGGGCTTAAGCATTTCCAGAAAATACGGAGCCGGACCTTCGTTGTATGAAATACGGCGGTATTTCAACTCCAATGGTTTTGCCCGAAAAACATCACCTTCAGCCTCTGTTAAAAAATCGTTGGCAACCATCTGGCTGATAACCACATTGCGGCGTATAACCGACCGATCAGGGTTGATCCTTGGATTATAGGTGTAATTGGCTTTGAGCATGCCAACCAATACGGCCGCCTCATCCACCATCAGGTTACGCGGACTTTTGCTGAAGAACCGCTCCGAAGCCACTTCAATTCCAAAAATATTTTCACCAAAAGGAACCGTATTCAAATACAGGGTAAGGATCTCTTCCTTGGTATAAATCCGTTCCAAACGATAGGCAATAATTGCTTCGCGCAACTTATTAACCGGCATGCTAAACACCCACATATTATTTCGTGGAAACAAATTTTTGGCTATTTGCTGACTTAAAGTACTGCCACCACCTGCACTGCGGTTTTGCAGTAAAATGGTCTTAAAAAAAACGCGCATCAAAGCGATCTCATCGATTCCCCGATGTTCATAAAAACGGGCATCTTCAGTAGCAATCAAGGCATTAATCACATTGAGCGATATCTCATCAAACCGGACATTACTCCTATTCTCCACATAATAACGCCCCAGCAGTTTCCCATCTTCCGAAAAAACTTCCGAAGCCTGAGGGTTCTTAATTTCGTTGAGCTGTTTGGAACTGGGAACATGCCCGGTAAGCCCCAGGTACACCGCCATAAAGAAGATGAAAAACAAGACTATTCCCACGGCAAAAAATTGCAGTAGTATGACCCATATTCTCCGTTTCCTTCGCTTTGCGTTACTTTTACGTCGTTTGTTTGCCGGCTTTCGCTTGTTAACTTGTATCTTATTTGAATTCTTTGAAGTCATTTTCATCTGGATAAAAAAAACAAAATTAGATAAATAAAACGAAATGAGTCCTCAAATTAATACTTACGACTAAGAACTTTTCAATTAACAAGTTTGTCTTTAGAATAAATATTAAGATTTATCCCTCGATGAAAGTAATGATAACAGGTGCCAGCGGTTACCTTGGCCAAAACATAATTAACAGACTCCACAATCCATCCACTGAAATTATTGGTATCAACCGGAAGCTTTTATACGGTGACCCCAATCGATTAGCTGAGCAACTCAGCCAGGCCGATGTCGTGATTAACCTGGCAGGAGCTCCGATTATCAAGCGCTGGACTTCGAAAAATAAAGCGATCATCTACAACAGTCGTGTTTTAACGACTAAAAACCTTTGCAAGGCAATTAACATTCTGCCAAAAGAAATGCAACCTAAAACCTTTATTTCGGCCTCGGCTGTTGGGATTTACCGCGAGGATTTGGTTCACGACGAAACGAGTTCGAGATTTGCCAACCACTTTGCCGCCCGGGTAACCGACGATTGGGAAGATGCCTTGGTTGATTTGCCGGATACCATTCGGCAGGTCATTTTTCGAATTGGCGTTGTTTTGGGCAAAGACTCCCAATTTATACAGCAAGTCTTACCCATTTTCAAAATGGGCCTGGGTGGAAAAATTGGAAACGGGAAACAACCTTTCCCTTTTATTCATGTGAACGATTTGGTGCAGGCTTTTGCGGCAGCCGTTACTGACAAACACTATTTTGGCATTTACAACCTGGTGGCGCCACAACAAATCAGCAACAAAATGTTCACCCGAACTTTAGCTAAAAAGCTCAATCGTCCGGCCATACTTCCAGTTCCCGCTGTGGCTCTAAAATTAGCTTTTGGCAAAGCATCAACCTTGATTCTGAAAAATCCGATTGTTCTCCCCAAACGGCTGGAAATGCAAAAATTTGCTTATCAACATCCCACGATCGAATCATGCCTCGATCAAATCATCGATTAAGAATTACACCGAAGTACGCTTGTTCATAAAAAAAGCCCTGCACCAGGGTGCAAGGCTTCATTATAAATAAATCCATTAAATTACAATTGAGGACCGGCAGCAACCAATGCTTTACCAGCTTCGTTATCAGTATACTTTTCAAAATTTTTGATAAAACGGGCTCCCAAATCGTTTGCTTTTGTGTCCCATTCAGCAGCGTCAGCATAAGTATCGCGAGGATCTAAAACTTTAGTATCAACACCTTTCAATTCAGTAGGAATCTCCAAGTTGAATATCGGCAAGTTTTTAGTTGGAGCTCCTTCTATAGAACCATCAAGGATTGCAGTAATGATACCACGAGTATCCTTAATAGAGATCCGTTTGCCAGTTCCATTCCAACCCGTGTTTACCAAGTAAGCCTCAGCTCCGTGCTCTTCCATTTTTTTCACTAATTCCATACCGTACTTCGTTGGGTGAAGTGAAAGAAAAGCAGCACCAAAACAAGCTGAGAAAGTAGGCTGCGGAGCAGTTACACCACGCTCAGTACCAGCTAATTTAGCAGTAAATCCACTCAAGAAATGATATTGAGTTTGTTCTGGAGTCAATTTAGCTACCGGAGGCAACACACCAAATGCATCAGCGGTCAAGAAAATAACTTTGTTTGCGTGACCAGCTTTAGAAACGGGCTTAACAATGTTATCAATGTGGTAAATGGGGTATGAAACGCGAGTGTTTGCAGTTACCGAACCGTCATTGAAGTCGATTTTACCATCAGCATCAACAGTTACGTTCTCTAAAAGAGCGTTACGTTTGATTGCACCATAAATTTCGGGTTCAGCTTCTTTATCCAGGTTGATCGTTTTCGCATAACATCCACCTTCGAAGTTGAAGATACCATCATCATCCCAACCGTGCTCATCGTCACCAATTAACTGGCGATTTGGATCAGTTGAAAGTGTCGTTTTACCGGTACCCGAAAGACCAAAGAAGATAGCAACATCACCTTCATCACCAACGTTAGCAGAACAATGCATGGAAGCCATACCTGCTTTTGGCAAATAGTAGTTCATCATGGCAAACATTCCTTTTTTCATTTCACCGCCATACCACGTACCACCAATAACCTGCATTTTTTCAGTCAGATTGAAAACGGTGAAATTTTCAGAATTCAAACCTTGTTCTTTCCAGTTAAGGTTGGTTGTTTTTGAACCGTTCATGACAACAAAATCAGGTTCGCCATAGTTTTCCAGCTGCTCGGCAGTCGGGCGAATAAACATGTTCTTTACGAAGTGTGCCTGCCATGCAACTTCCATAATGAAACGTACTTTCAGTCGTGTATCTTCGTTAGCGCCACAAAACGTATCAACAACAAACAATCGTTTACCTGACAATTGTTTTGCAACCAGCTCTTTCAACTCAGTCCAAACTTCAGGAGTAGTCGGTTTGTTATCGTTTTTTGCATGTTCTGAAGTCCACCACATGCTGTCTTTTGTGGCTTCATCCATTACGATGAACTTGTCCTTGGGAGAGCGACCGGTGAATTCACCAGTCATTACATTAACCGCGTCAAGCTCCGTTAACTGACCTTTTTCGAATCCTTCCAAAGCAGGATTCATTTCTTCTTTAAATAACTGTTCGTAAGAAGGGTTATGTACGATTTCACTAACATCAACAATGCCGTACTTCGACAAATCTAAATTTTTCATATCCAACAATTAAAAATTAATAGTTCCAACAAAAATTGAATAGTTCCAACAAACTATTTTTTTATCTCGGAAGACAAAAATAATTTTTTTTTCCGATGAGCCTCGCCAAGGAAATTGAAATCACAATAAGTTCAAAATTAAATCAAAAAAAAAAGACAGCGCATTTAGCAATACGCTGTCTTACAGTGTTTTATTGTCGAATAATCTACAAACTTAAAATGTTAAGAAATCATTAACAGAACCAGCTAATTTCTTAAGATCTTGGATGGAATTGACTAATCGTTGATTTTAAATAGTCACGATCCAAATGCGTGTAAATTTCTGTCGTCAGAATTGACTCATGTCCAAGCATTTCCTGAACAGCCCGCAAGTCGGCTCCCCCAGAAATTAAATGAGTAGCAAAGGAATGACGGAAAGTGTGTGGGCTAATTTTTTTATCCATCCCCACTTTTTGGGCCAGATTTTTAATGATGGTAAAAATCATCACACGGCTTAACTTTTTACCCCTGCGGTTCAGGAATAAAACATTTTCGCTTTCCGGACTAATTCTCAACGTTTTCCGATATCCACTAAGATATTTGTTAATCTCAACGACGGCTTTTTCGCTTACCGGAACTAATCTCTCTTTCTCTGATTTTCCTTCGACTTTAACAAAGCCTTGTTCAAAGAATAAATTCGTAACCTTAAGATTTACTAGTTCAGACACGCGCAATCCACAGCTGTATAAAGTTTCCAGCATGGCTTTGTTACGCTGCCCCTCCGGTTTCTCCAGATCAACAGCATCAATAATGGTGTCAATTTCTTCCATGGTTAAAACGTCCGGAAGTTTACGGCCAATTTTCGGTGATTCCAGTAGTGTTGTTGGATCCCCTTGAATTTTCCCTTCAATCAGCAGGTATTTAAAGAATGATTTAATCCCTGAGATTGTACGCGCCTGGGTTCTTGGCGAAACGCCCCGATCATTCAGGTGCTCAACAAAACTTCTTAAGTGGTTTAACTTCACCTTTTCAGGTGCCAACTTTTTAAAACTTCCATCCAAAAAAACCATTAGCTTATTGATGTCGTTCACATAAGCCGCGATGGAATTCTGAGATAAAGATTTCTCCAGTCTCAAATAATTCTCAAAACCTTTTTTGCTATCTTCCCATTTCATAATTAAAAGCATTTAAATTTGTTCTCAAATCAATTTTAGTAATTTTGGTTCTGTTGTTTTCAGACGTAAACGATAAAATAGTTTCTTCCCCAAGAATACATAATTATCACTACGTCCTTCGACTTGCGAAAGTTACTAAATTTTTAATTTAAACACAATAAAAATGAAAATATTGTTAATCAATGGACCAAATTTAAATCTTTTAGGCAAACGTGAAAAGAATATTTATGGTGATTTATCCTTTGATGACTACTTCAAGACCCTTCAAAACGCTTATCCACAGCACGATTTAATGTATTACCAGTCAAACATTGAAGGCGAAATTGTCAATAAGATTCATGAATTTGGCTTCGATCATGATGGCATTATTATTAATGCCGGCGCCTATACGCATACTTCGGTGGCCATCCGCGATGCTATTGCCGGCATAACGACTCCTGTTGTTGAGGTGCATATCTCAAACATTTTGACTCGCGAAAGCTTCCGGCACGAATCGATTATTGGACCTGTTTGTGTAGGAAGTATTATGGGATTTGGTCTTAATTCCTACCGTTTGGGGCTTGAGAGTTTTCGTCAAGGTTAACTTTAGAATCATTTAACAGAGTTGAAAGACAGATTTCTCCCGCGGTAAATAAAAAAGTCTATTTTTGCCGGCCTTAATTTAAAATTACAGCAATGAAACATACCAAAATTGTCGCTACGATATCGGATAAAAGGTGCGAACCCGAGTTCATAAAAGCCTTATATCAAGCAGGGATGAATGTTGCCAGGCTGAATACAGCCCACATTACTGAGGAGACAGCATTAATGATGGTCAATAATATCCGGTCGGTGTCAGATTCAATTGCGATTCTGGTTGACACAAAAGGACCGGAAATCAGGACGAGTCATCTCGATCTTCCCTTGGAAGTACAGCAAGGGGAATTGGTTGAAGTGTCAGGTCTGGTAAGGACAAGCCAAAAAGGCAGAAAAGTTCTGACGGTTTCATACGATCAATTCCATGTCGAGATTCCCGACGACGGAATTATCTTGATTGATGATGGAGACATGGAACTATCTGTGCAGGAGAAGTTTCACGATCACGTTTTGTGCCTGGTTGAAAACGCCGGTGAAATCAAAAATAAGAAAAGTGTTAATACGCCCGGCTTCAGCGTAAATCTACCTTCAATTTCGGAAAAAGACAAGGCATTTATTGAGTTTGCAACCAAGCACAAGCTGGATTTTATTGCCCATTCTTTTGTTCGAAACAAAGAAGATGTGCTGAAAGTGCAGGAGCAATTAGACCAATTCAATAGTCCGATAGAGATTATCGCTAAAATTGAAAATCTGGATGGGGTAAACAACATTAATGAAATTCTCGATTATGCCTACGGAATTATGGTTGCCCGTGGTGACCTGGGAATTGAAATTGCAGCCGAAAAAATTCCGGGAATCCAGCGCCAGTTGATCAAAAAAGCAGTTCAGCGTAAAAAGCCGGTGATCATTGCAACCCAGATGTTGCACACGATGATTGAAAATCCACGGCCTACAAGAGCTGAAGTCAGCGACGTGGCCAACGCGATTTACTCCCGAACCGATGCTGTGATGTTGAGTGGAGAAACAGCGTATGGCCAATACCCGGTTGAAGCAGTGGAATACATGAGCCGCATCGCCAACCAGGTGGAAGGAAGCAAGGATAAACGAAACGACATTACCTTACCTGCTGTAAACAACGAAGTTGTTGCCTATTTAGCGGAAGCAGCCATTTTAGCATCGGATGAACTTCAAACCAAAGCTATTGTGACCAATACCCTAACTGGGAAAACGGCCCGGTATCTGGCTGCATTTCGCGGAAAAACACCGGTTTTTGCAAGTTGCTACGACATGAGCATCGCGCGGAAACTGGCCCTGTCGTATGGCGTCCGTTCCGTACTCATTGAGCCGAAGAAAAACAAGTTTAAGGTTGTTCGGTCTTCACTCAAAATGCTTGAAAAAGCAGGCAAACTCAACAAAAACGATATGGTTGTGTACGTTGGAGGAAGCTTTGGGATTGGCGGCGGATCAACCTTTATGGAAATTTCAACCGTTGATCGCCTGACCTATAAAGAGAAAAAATAAACGAGATAACAGCAATAAAAAAGGAGCTTTAAACTCCTTTTTTTTATCGTAAGTCAATGACTTCAACATTTTGATGCTTCTTCGGATCAAACTCAAAATCAGCGGCAGTTGCCGGAACATTGGTTTTCAAATCTTCAACCAATACAATGTAGTTGTTTCCTTCGCGTCCAATCATTTCAGCCTGCCGAATCAACATGCGGTTTTTATCAATCTGAATTCTGATCTTGGAGTATTCAATTTCCTCGTTATCAGGAATTAAATCGATGATATAGACGGAAACACCATTCATCGTTTTCTCTTCAATGAATTGATAGTCGAACCCTTCTTCGTAAATGGTAAATAATTTCGAGGGATCCATCATTTCGTTCATCTCGTCATCGGCGTCAGCAACAGTTACTTCTCCGGCATCTTTCATGTAAGTCCAAACGGTTTTCCCATTATTGAAAATCTCCATGCCCAACTGCGAAAGATCCAGATGAAACTGGTCGCCCTTCATTAAAATTTTACCTTTATTTTCTTCATGAATTCCTTCGGCCTTGTTTTCCAACACGTAATTAAACGATGCGCTTATGGTTGAATACCCTCGGGTGGTGCTGGTCACTTTTTCCAAAATACCTTTGGCTTTTTCGTCTTGCCGGGCCAGCCCTGCAGTCCAGCAAAATACTACAGTCATTAAAATTATTAGTCTCTTCATCTCAATATTGTAAATTTCTACAAGCTATTCAATAATTGTTCCAAACTATATTCATCCTGAAGTAAGACCTGGCGAGCCTTGCTTCCTTCGCTGCCCCCGACAATCCCGGCAGCCTCCAATTGATCCATAATTCGACCGGCCCGGTTGTACCCAATCGAGAATTTCCGCTGAATCATAGACGTTGATCCCATTTGATTGACAACCACGACACGGGCCGCATCATCAAACAATTCATCACGGTTGCCCAAATCCACAGCTCCTGGTGCACTTCCTTCGTCCTCACCAACATACTCGGGCAGCAGAAAAGCCGTAGGATAACCTTGCTGTTTCGCAATGTGTTCACAAACCCGTTCTACTTCGGGAGTATCGAGAAATGCACACTGCAAACGAGAAATCGTGCTTCCGGTTGCAATCAACATATCGCCTTTTCCAATCAACTGGTTGGCTCCGGGAGTATCCAAAATGGTTCGTGAATCGATCATCGAGGCCACTTTAAATGCAATCCGCGTTGGGAAGTTGGCTTTGATTACACCAGTAATAATACTCACCGAAGGACGCTGGGTGGCAATAACCATGTGAATTCCCACAGCCCTTGCCAGCTGCGCGATTCGGGCAATTGGCAATTCGATTTCTTTGCCGGCGGTCATAATCAAATCAGCAAATTCATCAATAACAACTACAATATAAGGCAGGTAGCGATGGCCCTTTTCTGGATTCAGCCTGCGTTCGGTAAATTTCTTATTATACTCTTTAATATTACGGGCATGCGCCTTTTTCAACAAATCATAGCGATTATCCATCTCATTGTTGAGGGAATTCAAGGTGTATTTCACCTTCTGAATATCTGTAATAATCGGTTCTTCCTCATCGGGTAACTTTGCCAGAAAATGTTTTTCAATGGATGAATATAAGCTCATCTCCACCTTCTTCGGATCGATCAACACAAACTTCAACTGGGCAGGATGCATTTTGTACAGTAAGGAAGTAATGATGGCGTTCAATCCAACCGACTTCCCCTGTCCAGTTGCCCCGGCAACCAAAATGTGGGGCATCTTGGCCAAATCGATCAAAAATGTTTCGTTCGAAATCGTTTTCCCCAATACCACAGGCAGATCGGCCGTACTTTCCTGAAATTTTTTTGATGCAATGATGGAACGCATCGATACAATTTCGGGGTTTTGGTTGGGCACTTCAATCCCGATGGTTCCGCGCCCTGGAATAGGGGCAATGATCCGAATGCCCAAAGCAGCCAGGCTCAAAGCAATATCATCTTCCAGGTTTTTGATTTTGGCTATCCGAATTCCAGGAGCTGGAACAATTTCATACAACGTAATGGTTGGGCCAATCGTAGCCCGAATTTTGGTAATCTCTATTTTGTAGTGACGGAGCGTTTCAACAATCTTGTTTTTGTTTGAAATCAACTCATCGTTGCTCACCTCTGCATTGCCCGATGAATGGTCATCCAGCAAATCGATGGACGGAAACTGATAGTTCGACAAATCCAAAGTCGGATCATAATCTTCGGTCGCCTCATGCTCATAATTTTCATCAGTCTCTTCCTCCACTTTTTCCACGGTCATTTCCAAATCTTCATCGGTCTTCTGCTCGTTACTATTCCCGGAAAGTTGCTTTTTAACATTGGCCTGAATTCTTCTCCGGTCAAGGGAATCATCCATTTCCATGCTCTCGCTGTCCGGATTAAAAATCGTTTCAAGCCTGTCATTTTCATCAATCACCTTCAGGATACTATCTTCCGGCACCACTTCCTTCGGCTGATCGACATGACTTTGTTGCTCAGCCGAAATTGCCGTTTCCTTTCGTCTAAACACACGTTTAAGCAAAGGAATAAAGTTTTCGAAAGTAGACAGAACGATCAGAAACAAACTGACAACCAGAATAAAAAATGTACCTACATAACCAACCAGGGAACTCAGCCAAACAGCTAAAAAGTAACCATTTTCGCCCCCAAGATAAAGGAATGTATCAGTATTCACATCCATCAAAAGTAAGCCCATGAACAAGGAAATCCAGATCATACTTGCAAAAGCCAAAAGCATTGTCCGCCAATAACGAAACAAGGGACGGTTGAAAAACTGGAAAGCGGTTACAATCAACATAAAAACCAACAGAAAGGAGGAAATTCCATATCCCCGGTTAATAATGGCTTCGCTTAAATAAGCACCGGTTTTACCGGCTTTATTCTGAACTTTAATATCAGTATCGGCAAGCAACTCGCGCCATGACAAATCCAACTTGCTGTGGTCGGCATGTCCGGTAAACAAAAAAGAAATAAAGGCAATTAATAAATAAAGCCCAAATACAAACAGAAGCAACCCAATGGTATACTTGAATTTCTCTCCTGTGAAAAAAGATCGGACTCGCTTAAATGTACTTTTTTTCTTCTGCACTTGCTTTCTTTGGGTCTTCTTTGCCATAGGTAATTTTCAAAATTCGACTGCAAAGTTAACGAAATTTAGACAGCTTATGGTGCCCTGAACAAGCCTTAAATTGTCAAAAAAATCTGGATTTTATTGTGATCATTCGGATACGCGACAATTGTAAAACGAACAAAATAAAATTGGAATATTTCAGTGTGCCAGCAAATTAAAACTAGAAGTCGCTCTAAAAAAGTTAATTCATCAGTAGAAGTCATATCTTGATTTCAATCTGAAACAAAATAACAACTTACTGTTTTACAACAGATTAAATACAGCAAAACAGTTCATTCTATCATGCTATTTTCTCCCGGTTTTTTCTATGTTTGTTTGCCTTGCTGATTAATATAAAACGACTATGATGCAAAAACTAGCTGTTGTTGCCCTTGGAGGAAATGCCTTGCTACGCGACACTGAAACCGGAACCATTGAGGAACAGGAGCGCAACACAACCGATACGCTCGAAAACCTGGTTCACCTGATAAACGATGGTTACAACCTGGTGATAACGCATGGAAACGGTCCTCAGGTTGGAAACATTCTGATGCGGAACGATGCAGGGGAAACCCTGTACAATATTTCGCCTATGCCGCTGGATATTTGCGTAGCCGACTCGCAAGGAGGAATTGGCTATATGATTGAACGCATGATGCGTAACGTTTTAAACAAACATGGCATCGATAAAAACATCATCTCGGTAATCAGTATGGTTACTGTTGACCCTAACGATACAGCTTTTCAAAACCCAACCAAACGGATCGGAAAAATATATAACGAAACGGATGCGAACCAACTGAACGAATTAAAAGGGTGGCAATTTAAACCCAGCCCCAAGCATCAGGGTGGCTGGCAACGGGTTGTTCCGTCTCCAGCTCCAATTGATATTCTTAACAAGGAAATTATTGAGAACATGGTTCGCGAAGGAAACATTGTCATTGCCGCGGGCGGTGGAGGCATTCCGGTTTATCTGGATGAAGAAAAGAATGTGCGGACAGTTGATGCAGTGATTGATAAAGATATGACTTCAGCACTGCTGGCTTCAACCATTCATGCGGATGAGTTTTATATTTTGACCGATGTGCCGTTTATTTACAAAGATTTTGGTCTTCCAAGCCAGAAAAAGTTAGAATTTCTGGACTATGCTGAAACGATTCAATATTTGAACAATGGTACTTTTGGCGAGGGAAGCATGGCCCCTAAAATAAAAGCCTGCCTGAAGTTTATTGAAGAAGGAGGCCTGAAAAGTGTGATTACCGAGGCCACCAAGCTGGAAGACAAAAGCTACGGATCGAAAATTACTATGAATTACGATAATCAAAAACTTGCAGAATGATACCAAATCTGAAAAATCGCAGTTTCCTGAAATTACTGGATTTTACTCCGGAAGAAATTGCTGACTTGCTCGAACTTTCCGAAAAACTAAAAGCAGCCAAATACAACAAATCGGAACAGCAACTGCTGAAAGGAAAAAACATCGCTTTAATTTTTGAAAAAACATCGACCCGCACCCGCTGCGCGTTTGAGGTGGCAGCCTTTGATCAGGGGGCACACGTCACTTACCTTGGTCCCAGCGGATCTCAAATTGGGCACAAAGAGTCAATGAAAGACACGGCCCGGGTTTTAGGCCGTATGTACGATGGTATCGAATACCGTGGTTTTGGTCAGGATATTGTTGAGGAATTGGGGCAGTATGCCGGCGTTCCGGTGTGGAACGGTTTGACCACCGAATTTCACCCGACCCAAATTCTAGCCGACTTTTTAACCATGAAAGAGCATTCGGATAAACCACTGAGCGAAATTAAATTTTGTTACCTGGGCGATGCACGAAACAACATGGGAAATTCGCTCATGATTGGGGCTGCAAAAATGGGCATGGACTTCAGAGCTGCAGCCCCTGAAACTTGTCAACCGGCTGAAGCGTTAGTCGACGCAGCTCGGTCAATTGCTCAACAAACGGGTGCTAAAATTACCATTACTGAGCATGTTGCCGATGCCGTTAAGGATTGTGATTTTCTGTACACCGACGTTTGGGTGTCGATGGGTGAGCCCGATGAAGTTTGGGAGGAACGCATCAAACTGCTCATGCCCTACCAGCTTAACAACCAAGTGATGCAACAAACCGAAAATCCAAACGTGAAGTTCATGCATTGCCTTCCGGCATTTCATAATTGCGAAACCAAACTAGGAAAAGAAATCTACAATAAATTTAAAATTGAATCGATGGAAGTGAAGGAGGAAGTGTTTGAAAGTGAAGCCTCCATTGTTTTTGATCAGGCAGAAAACCGAATGCACACGATCAAAGCAGTGATGGTAGCCACTTTGGCATAACTAAAAAGCACAAAGGGCACTCAGCGAGTGCCCTTTCAATTTCCTGATTACTTATTCTGATTTGATATTTACTTTAAGTCAATCTGATAGTTTACGCCGAAGCTGATCCAACGCCCGGGTTGCTGAATATTACCCAAATCAACGTATTGCTGATCAAACAGGTTGGATACAGACGCGGACAATTGCAGCCTGTCTGTTTTCCAGTAAACCTTCAAATCGGTCAACCAAAACGACTCATAATTGGCTTCACCAACGTACTGGGTATCTTCAAAATCGGCATAAGTCCCGTTCCGATCTTGAAACCGAAAATTCCACGAAGCCTGCAGGTTTTTCCAGATTTTTTGATCGACCGAAAAAACAAACTTATGCTTCAAGTTATCCAGCGCATAGTTCGACAAATAGTCACTTTGGCTCTTATCCAACTTATTGTAAGAGTAATTTGTGTTGATTTTGCGGATAAAAAACCGCTGTCCCAGCAATTGATGAACATTCAGAGCAGCAATCAATTCAAAGCCATCACTTTTAATTTCGGTCAGGTTTCGGGTTTCCCAAAGAAATTCTTCACTTTCGCGAACCCAGTCAATCAGATCTTTTCCAACACGGTGATAATATCCCGCCTGCAAACGAAGAAAACGATTGTCCAGTTTTAAGCCGCCTTCAACCGTAGTTGATTTCTCTGGCTTCAAATCCGGATTTCCCCTGTTGGTTGGCCCATTGTAGTACAAATCAGTGAAGGTGGGCATTCGCAAGGACTTGTTGAAGGAACTGTAGGCTTTCAATGCATCTGTCAGTTGATAACTTAAATCCAGCCCGGGGTAAATGTTCCATTCATAATTTAAGTCTGAAATCCAGTTGGCCATAGCCCCACCCGAAGCGGTAAGCTTGCCCAAATAGAATGTGTGTTCTGCAAAATAGGAAACAGTTGTCCGCGAATGCGATTTGGTAAACTCCTGCCCTTCTTCCCCGGGTACATCAAGTGGTTCTTCCAAATCTTCACCTAAAACATTGCTCCAAATGTTTTCAGAACGAAATTCAGCGCCAAAAGCCGTTTTTCCAAAATCACTTGAAAACCAACTATTGATCGAGGTCCCAAGCACATCGGTCATGTGATAATTGTGCCCACCATACCACGGCGCCGGATCGGAGCGAAACAATTCAAACCGATCCTGATGACGTCGCCAGTAGAGCGCCGGGGTGAAATGAAGTTTTTCTCCGGTTTCAAACTTCAGCGAAGCAAAGGTCGTTTTGGTTTCTTCAAACTGGTTGGGATAAGCTGGCGTATAAAAACTGTTGGCCCCAAAAGCTTTGTTCGAAAACCCGGCCTGCAAATCGAGTTGACCAGCTTCAGCATTGAGCAGCCCGTGGTAGAACACATGATAACTATCAAAATCGGTGTTGTCGATGTAGCCATCCGACGATTTGTTGTTGAAAGTCATAAAATTTTGAAGCTTCCCAACTTCCTTGCTGACCGAAACATTAATATCCCGCAGGTCGTGTTCACCATAGCTCAAATCAATCGCTATCTGGTCGTTTTCCGAAGGTTCGGTAACAATATTAATTGCTCCCGAAAAAGCATTGGGACCATAAACACGGGCCGCCGGACCTTCCAAAATCTCGATACGCTTGATGCTTTTAAAACTAACC
>JAGXIR010000161.1 GCA_024635605.1 Sunxiuqinia sp. | reverse complement strand
TCTTTTGGGCAGCAAAGTGCAGCCGGAACCTCATCGGCACTGTTTGATGGCGACGGCAACCTGACGACGCTTGGCGAGTTTTATGCCAATTTCGAGCCGAATATCTACATTGGTCCGGGTAAAGAACCGGCTGTTGATCCTTCGATTATTTTTCAGGATGATTTTGAAGAGTATGCCGAAGGTGCGGATTTGACAGGTGAGGGTTATATCGTATGGGAAGGAACCGCAACAGTTGGTTCAAGCGGAGCTTTTGAAGGAGCGCGGTTTGGGCAAAGCGATATCTCTAAAAATAATTTTGCCATCCGACGTCCGATCACCTTGGAAGCAGGTAAAACCTATTCTTTTGAGGTGACGACCAAAATGCAGGATGGCGCTGGCTATACCATTCAAGTGCATCCCAAACCGGCCTACGGCGATGCCTGGATTGCGGCTTCGAATGCCGAGTGGGAAACCCACACAACACAATTTACGGTGACTGAAGGCAACGAAAATATTGTTATTGCCCTGTATCGATGGCCCAAGAAACAACTTGCTTTTGATAAGATTGTGGTAAAAGAGGTTCAGTAATTTACATGGATTTTCTCACTAATCACATGAACAACAACGCTTGCTCACAGAACTTGAGCACGCGTTGTTGAATAAAAAATCTTTCTGGTTTAGTTAGGTAGTTTTATTGGGGCTGATTCAGAAATGATATCAGCCCTATTTGCTTCTATTCGAGCTAATGAGATCTCTTTTGCTGTTGAGGTTTAGTGGATGTCTGATGGATCTTTGTTAATTGAATCTGGAAGAGTGATTCACTATTAAATAGATGACCTCAAGTTTACCTAATGACATTCATTGATAGCCAGAATAGGCGAGGTAAGTACGCGGACAGTCATCTTAAGTAAATTATTACGCCTTGGAGAAACAGGATTAAGCTTATTCAAAGAGTATTCGACAGGAACTGACAAGTCTAATGTCATTCTGATTTTAGCAGAAGATATGGGGATTGGCGATGTTTCTCTTGTAAATGAAGGACAAACGAATATGCCCAATTTGGATGAGCCGATAAAGAAAGGCTTGTTGTTTAATCAAGGGTTGAAAACGAACTAGAAAAAAAAGTTCATAAATACTAAAAGCCAATGAATATTAAACCGACTCTAACCATTGCCTTGGCCCAGCTCCTGTTTGCCTCAGCCAGTCAGGCACAAGAGCAGCAAACACTACCTAACGTGATTGTCATATTAGCAGATGATTTGGGATATGCCGATGTGGGGTTCAATGGGTGCAAGGATATACCAACGCCCAATATCGACAGAATTGCGCAAAATGGCATCCGCTTTACCAACGGCTACGTGAGCTACAGCGTTTGCGGACCCAGCCGGGCAGGATTGATCACCGGACGTTATCAAGACCGTTTCGGCTTTGGCCGCAATCCGCTTTTTGCGCCCAACGATCCGGAAATGGGCTTGCCCCTGAGCGAGCAAACTCTGGCTGATGCGCTGAATCAGGCCAATTACAAATCGCTGGCTATTGGAAAGTGGCACTTGGGAGCGCACGAAAGTCTGCATCCCTTAAAAAGAGGGTTTGACGATTTCTACGGTTTCCTGAGCGGTGGACATCAATATTTCCCGGAAGACTTGACGCTTGAAGATGAATTTGAAGTAAAAGCGCAGTATGATGCTTACAAGACCAAACTGCTTCAAAATCACAAACGAGTTGAAGAAAGTGAGTATTTGACGGATGCCTTTTCACGGGAGGCGGTTTCCTATATTGAATCCAATCAAGACAACCCGTTTTTTATTTACCTCGCTTATAATGCACCGCATGCACCTTTGCAGGCTACAGAAAAATACCTGGATCGGTTTAAACAGATAGATAACAGGAAACGCCGGATTTATGCGGCCATGGTCAGTGCTGTTGATGATGGTGTTGGGCAGGTGCTGGATAAGCTGGAAGAACTTGGGATCAGCGATAATACGATGGTGTTCTTCCTGTCGGACAATGGAGGCCCCGAAGAACACAATGGTTCTGATAACGGAATTTTGAGGGAGGGAAAAAGTAGTTTGTACGAAGGAGGCATTCGCGTACCTTTTGCCATGCAGTGGCCTGCTCAGATTCCTGCCGGCAAAGTGTATGACCAACCGGTAATTACCTTCGACATTTTTGCTACAGCTGTAGAAAATGCCAAAGTAAGCCCGAAAAATCAACTGGATGGTGTTAATCTGATTCCTTACCTGAAAGGCGAGAAGCAGGGAACTCCCCATGAGACGCTTTACTGGCGGAAGTTTGATCAGAATGCTTATGCTGTAAGAAGCGGCGATTATAAAGTGGTCAGATATAAATCTGATGTGGATGAGATGTTCGATGTTGAAAAAGACATCAGTGAAACCCGTCCGCTTTCCATAGCCGATCAAGCTAATTATGCTGAAATCAAACAGGCCTACACCAAATGGAGCGGAGAAATGAAAGACCCGGTATTTTTAGGATTGATGCAGGATGAAGAATATTCGCAGCAAAATCCAAACCGGTTCAGGCGATTAAATCCTTATGAGCCAGACACCATGAAACCGGCCGTTCCCAGCGGGTATTCGCTGTTGTGGGCCGATGAATTTGACAAGCCTGGAAAGCCGGACTCGCTTTATTGGACCTATGAGGAGGGATTTGTGCGCAACGAAGAATTACAGTGGTATCAGCCAGACAATGCCAAGGTACGCAACGGAGTGCTTGAAATTGAAGGGCGCCGCGAACGGGTGAAAAATCCTCATTATGAAAAGGACAATAGAAGTTGGAAAAAGAACCGGCGTGAAGCTGAGTATACATCGGCTTGTGTGAAGACAACAGATAAGTTCAGTTTTCAATACGGAATCATGGAAGTGCGGGCAAAAATTGACACCAGCATGGGCATGTGGCCGGCCATCTGGAGTTTGGGTGTCACCCGGCGCTGGCCGGCAAATGGAGAGGTTGATCAGCTGGAGTTTTACCGTCACCAGGGGAAAGCCAAGCTGTTGGCAAATGCTGCCTGGGCTGGATCGGATGGCAAGATTGTTTGGGACTCGGCGAGGATTCCAATCGATGACTTTCTGGAAGCTCAACCGGATTGGCCGGAACGTTTCCATGTTTGGAAAATGGATTGGACTGAATCCTATATTCGACTTTATCTGGATGGCCAGCTTCTGAATGAAATCGATATTAAAAATGCCGAATACCTGGATGGATTTAATCCTTTCCATCAGCCACAATATATTTTACTAAATCTGGCTATTGGCTCCAACGGAGGAGATCCTTCTGGAACTTCCTTTCCCCGGAAATATCTGGTGGATTATGTCCGGGTTTATCAAAAAGAGTAAACAAGTTTATCCTCCTTCAACGAATGGAAAAGAAGAGTCGGTTGCAAAAGTAGCCTGAGAAATTTTAAAATAATAGATAGAAATATATCATGCTTAAAACACTTAAAATAGGAATAGCCAGTTTGCTGTTGGCGGGTTACGCGTTTACGGCCTGTTCGGCCGATACGGAGATGAGCGAGCTGAAATCAGGCACTCAAAATTACTACTTCAATCCTGAAACAGGGAGTACAACAGGAGACGGCACCTTGGTGCGTCCATTTAAATTTCTGGCGCATATAAGCACCCTTCGGCTTAACCCGGGCGATTCGATTTTGTTGGCTGCCGGAACAACCAGCCCCGGTTCAATTGTGTTGAAACAGGTGCATGGAACCGCGGAGAATCCCATTGTCATTTCAAGTTACAAACCAGCCAAATTATCCGGAAATCAAAGAGCGAAGATTGATGCCAAAGGGGCAGCAAACGGGATCTTACTCGAGAATTGCAGCTTTATTGAAGTGAGCGGATTACAGATTTCGGGTAACGCTGGCCCTGTAAAAATGGTGGATGGAAAAATACCGGATATGAAATGTGGGGTTTTAGTGAAAACCAGCGAAGCCGGTGTTTTTGGCAACATCTCCTTGTCTAACCTGGTCGTAAAAGATATATTTTATGAGGAAGAAGGTTATGTCAGGGGACAGGACGAAGTGCGTTCGGCCAATGGAACACAAAGCTATGGCTGGGGAATCCGCTTCATCAATCAAACGGATGGAGCGCTTCTTCAAAACCTGAAAGTGGAAGATTGCGAAATAAGCAACGTTGCTCATACCGGGCTGAAATTTACAGGAAAAGGGAAGAGCATTGAAAATATAAGTGTTCTAAATAACCGGGTGACCGAAACCGGAGGCCCTGGAATTCAGATGTCAGGCGTTAAAGGTGGGATTGTCAATGGGAACACAGTCGATCATTCGGGAAGCAATAACGATAGCCGAAAGTGGGGACGTGGAAGTGGACTATGGACTTGGTCAACAGATAATGTGATTATTGAGCACAATTCGTTTTTAAATGCCAATGGGCCGGGCGACTCTGCAGGTTGTCACATCGATTATAATTGTAAAAATGTGGTGGTGCAATATAATTTCAGCGCAAACAACGCTGGCGGGTTTTGTGAAATATTGGGCAACAACCACAACTGTGCATACCGCTACAATATCAGTGTAAACGACGGCTGGCGGGTAAAAGGACAAGACGGTGCCTTTCAGGAGGGTAAAGTATTCTGGTTGAGTGGTTACGTAGGAAACCAGCGGCAGCCCAATGGCCCTTTCAATAGCTATTTTTACAACAATACAATTTATACCAGCCCGGAGCTTGTTGCTAATTTCGCGGTAGCCAAAAGTTCTTCCGGTGTATTAATTGTAAACAATATTTTTTATATTGCCGGAGATAGTAAGTTAGTAGCCGGCGATCAATACCAGCCTGAGGAAATTGGCTCAACACCAATTCCCAACACCATTTTCGAAAATAACCTTTACCTGTCTGATTCGAACTGGCCGCAGGAGGTTCTCATACAAGATGGCAGTCCGGTGATTGGTAATCCGGAATTTCGAAATCCTGGAGGCTTGAAGCTCGAAGATTATTTTCCAGGAAATGCCGATTTGATTAAAGATCGGGGTATGGAAATTGCAAAAATCCCCAATGATTCGATAGGTTTAACCATTGGACTCGATGTGCAAAAGGATATCTTGGGGAATGCACTTAACGGCATGCCGGATCTTGGAGCAATAGAAATACAATAAAAATTGGGTAAATATAGGATGAACCGGATACGACCATCGAAGAAGCTATTATTGCTGCCCTTGTTTTTGGGAGCTACGGCTTGGGCTCAACCCAAGCCAAATATTTTGTGGGTTACCATTGAGGATACGTCACCACAATTTATTGGATGTTATGGCAACGAAGATGCCCGAACTCCGGTCATTGACCAACTGGCCAGCGAAGGCGTTCGCTTTACTAATGCATTTTCTACCGGCACGGTTTGTTCTCCCAGCCGGTCAGCCATCATCACCGGCGTAAAGACCTATAAAACGGGAATCGGAAATCATCGAAGTAACTATCCGGTTCCAGAGTCGATCAAAGGTTTTCCGTTCTATCTGAAAGCTGCCGGATATTACACGACCAATAATAGCAAAACCGATTACAACGTAGCCCGAGTTAACGAATTTATAAAAGAAGCCTGGCATGAAAGTTCGGGCAAGGCGGGCTGGTGGAATCGACAGCCGGGGCAGCCATTCTTCGCGGTCTTCAACTTGATGGATAGCCACCAATCCCGAACCATGACCGAAAGTTATGAGTGGTATGAAAAACATGTGCTGGCCAATTTGGATGAAGCGGAACGCATTGGTGACGAGGATTTTCCGATGCCTCCTTTTTATAACGACAGCCCTGAAATGCGCAAACAGTTCGCCCGCGTGTATAATTCCATCAAACTTACGGATAATAAAATTGGAGAACTGTTGAGTCGTTTGGAAAAGGATGGACTGAGAGATAGCACCATTATTTTTTTTTATGCTGATCATGGTGAGGGGATGCCACGCGGAAAGACCAACGGAATCAATTTCGGTTATCGGGTGCCGTTTGTGGTTTGGTTTCCTGAAATGTACAAGGAACTCTCACCTTGGGGAACGGGCGTAGTTACTGATGAACTGGTTGATTTTACCGATTTGGCTCCAACAATCATTAGCTTGGC
>JAGXIR010000160.1 GCA_024635605.1 Sunxiuqinia sp. | reverse complement strand
ATCAATACAGATGGAAGGCCTTTAACTGCTGATGAAAAACAAGCATTGCAAAATCCTGGTTTTTAATATTCCGGTTGGCTGAGAGAGGTTTTCAAAAAGGCAGGAACAGTATGATTTTGTATGATCACTGTTCCTGCCTTTAGGAGGCCTCTTTTCTTTTTCAATACCTTCAACGGAAACCTGTAATATTAACCTTGACAAAAGAAATGAATATGGAATTTATCCCATTTAGAAATTGGTTGAAAAGGCTTGCATTGGCCATTTTTGGTTTGCACTGCTTGGGAGCTCTGGCTCAGGAAAAACCGGCAACTGATGTTACAACTCCCCTGCACTTGATGAAACCAGACTATCCAATTCCCTACGGAATTCCGGAAGAAGCAGAGGTGAAAGCCGTACTCGATCGGGTTTACAATTACCTGAATGAAGTGACACCTGCCAAGGTGGTTGACAGTAAAACGGGCCAGGAAGTTAAGGACTTCAACAGAATCAACCGCGATGCCATGCTGGAACAGGGAGACTTTCGCCTAACCAGCTACGAGTGGGGGGTAACCTATGCCGGTATGTTACTGGTCGGCGAAGCTACTGGAGACAGCCGCTATACCGGCTACACTGAAACACGCTTGAAGCTGCTGGCCGACCTCACCAACTTTTATCGTAAAAACCCGGATCTGGATGTGGATCGCAGTTCACCGGTTCATTCGGTGTTGCATCCACATGCGTTGGATGATGCCGGTGCCATGTGTGCTGCCATGATCAAGGCTGAGCGTGACAAACAGAATGGCAGCCTGCGCCCAATGATCGACCATTTTATTGACTACATTCATACCAAAGAATTTCGGCTGGAAGACGGCACGTTGGCCCGAAACCGGCCCCATCTCAATACGCTATGGCTCGATGATCTGTTTATGAGCGTTCCGGCACTGGCCCAGATGGGAAAACTTACCGGCGATGTGAAATACTACGATGATGCGGTGAGACAGGTGCTTCAGTTTTCGCAACGTATGTTTAATTCTGAAAAAGGATTGTACATGCACGGCTGGGTCCAGGGTATGGAAGTTCATCCGCAGTTTCATTGGGCCAGGGCGAATGGCTGGGCAGTAATGACCCTGGCAGAGTTGTTGGAGGTACTTCCCAAAGACCACGCAGGCTATGCCGACGTACTCGGGCAGTTACAGGCTCATGTGGCCGGACTGGCAGCTTACCAGCATGGCACTGGCTTTTGGCATCAGCTGATCGACCGGAATGATACCTACCTGGAAACTTCAGCTACCGCGATTTATGCTTACTCCATTGCACGTGCCATCAACCGGGGCTACATCGACAAGCAGGCGTACTCGGGGATGGTGTTGTTAGCATGGAACGCTGTGTCGACCAAGGTGAACGAAAAAGGCCAGGTACTGGGCACCTGTGTGGGAACAGGAATGGCGTTTGATCCAGCTTTTTACTATTACCGTCCGGTGAACCCCTACGCAGCTCATGGTTATGGCCCGGTGTTGCTGGCCGGCGCCGAGATCATTAGTCTGCTGAAAAATTCATTCCCGAAAATGAACGACAGCGCCGTGATGTTTTACCCCAACGAAATTAAAACCGATAAGCAGATTTTTGGCGTGGAATAATCCGAAAAGAGTGTATGAGTATATTCCGTGTACTTTAACAGAGAAAATACGCAGAATCAACCTTGAAGATTCGATGTAGGTAGGGCGGAAATATGGAGTTGGTGAGGCGAATCCGTATCGGATTAAAAAGTGGACTGGTGCCTATATGTTAAAGATCATCATTTGTTACGCCCAATTCCGCAAGCTCAATTGGATGCGGTAACCAACCTCGGCTCACAGGGACAAGGTTTCTGGCAAAATGATGGTTATTAAAATGGTTCCAGTCGATCTTGATTAAAAAAGAAAGCATAGAAAAAATCCCCAAAAACAAGGTTTGTTTTTGGGGATTTTTAAGTTCTGTTGCAAGTAAGTTTTAAAAAATGCCTACAATTGTAAAACAAATACAAGCTTGGGCATTGCAGAACAACCAAAAAATATCAGACACAACACTGATTGACGCGATCAGAAGAGGCGACCATTTTGCCTTCGATCAGCTGTTTCATAAATACGCGCCCATACTTTATGCATTTGTCGTCAGTATTCTAAAAAATGAACCGGAATCAGAGGGAGTTGTACAGGATATCTTTTTGAAAATCTGGGAAAAACGAAAAGAATTACAGACAGGATATTCGTTTAAATCCTATTTGTTTACTATTGCCTACAACGCTACGAAAAAGGTCTACCGCCAAAAACTTCTGGACAATAAATATAAACAGGATGCTGCGATTGTCATGGGCCAAAACAGTTCGTCGGATCTTAACGTGTTCGAATACCGTAATTTGCTCGATTACGTGGATACCATTATTGACCGCTTGCCACCCGCCCGCCGCGAAATCTTCATCATGAGCAAAAAAGACGGTTTAAAGAATGAGGAGATTGCCAGCATCCTAAAAATTTCTGAACAGACCGTGAAAAACCAACTGGTTGCCGCACGGAAATTTTTAATTGCCGAAGCCAAAAAAGATAATAACAGACAGGGAGTTTTGTTTTTCTCCCTTTTCTTTAAAAGCCTGATCCGGCAGTTTTAAAGAAACAACCAATTTTTTTCATTCAGCGTAGTACGCTTTCCTTACTTGTGGATATAATAGGAAAGCGAGATAAAGAATGAAGTTTGAGATAGAAATCATAAAGAAATATTTACGCGGGCGTTTTTCGTTAGACGACAAGGCTGCTGTTGATGAATATTTTACCAATCGGCAACATGACCAGAAGCTAACGCAGGTTTTGAACGACCACTTTAATGAATTGGGAACCACCGGGACAACAAAAAATTTGTCACCCGTACTGGAAGAGATCAACCATAAAATACGACTCCGTTCAGCTAATCAGAATCCATTCAGGCGTTTGTGGCAAGTTTACGCAAAAGCCGCAGCCGTCTTGCTTGTTCCGCTCATGGTTGCCACTTTTTATTTTTATCAGAATCAAGATCATGCCACTGCCGATACCTGGGTCGAAATCCACTCCCCCTATGGTGCGCGCACGCAGTTTTCACTTCCCGACGGGTCAACCGGATGGCTAAACAGCGGCTCGGTTATCAAGTATCCAACCCAATTTCAGTCAAACAGAAAAATTGATTTAAACGGTGAAGCTTATTTTGATGTGGTGAAAAATCCCCGTTCGCCATTCCTGATCCATTCTGGTTCGATTGACATTAAAGTGTTGGGAACTTCATTCAATATCGTATCATACGATTTGGATTCCGTGGCCGAAGTAGTTGTGACATCGGGCAAGGTAGAAGTTGTGGCAAACGATAAAAACATGAAGCAGCATTTACAACCAAACGAGCGGCTGGTGTTTAACAACTTAAGAAACAGTGCCGAAAAATCGAAGGTCGATGTGCAGAACTACACCTCATGGACAACCGGCAAACTGATCTTTCAGAATGATCGGCTGGATGAGGTGACCAGAAAACTTTCAAGGTTTTATAATGTCAGCTTTACCGTCGATTCCAATGTTGACCGCGGGCAATCATTCAGAGCCATGATGGAGAAAGAGAATTTGGAGGAAGTCTTGCGTTACATGAAACTGACGATGAATATCGACTACGAGATCTTAGAGAGAAAAACCGACCAGGAGGGGCTGGTGGTCAAAAGGGAAATTTTAATAACAGCTTCGGCTAAAAAATAAACAGCAATATAAAAAAACTAAAAAAGGGAAGTGCTGCGAACACTTCCCGATAATTAGCGAGTTCTCAAGCATTTTAATTACTCAACTAAATTTCAAATTTATGAAAAAAAAACGAATGGAGTGGGAATGTATGTTCCGTCACTTTAAAAAAATTCTACTAATTATGAGATTATCCGTGTTTTTGTTATTGATGAGTTTCGTTCAGCTTTTGGCGAACAATTCGCACGCGCAAAAAACAAAGCTGTCAGTCGATCTTAGGGATGCCAGCATCGAATCGGTACTGCTGACAATCGAAAACCAATCTGCCTTCAAGTTTATTTACAACAAAGAGAAGGTTGATGTTCAATCGAAAGTAAGCATCCAGCAGAAGGAAAAAACAATCAACGAGATTCTGGATGTACTGCTCGAAGAGAAGGGTATTGATTATACTTTTTACGGCAACCAGGTCATCCTTACCAAAGGCGAAAAAGTTAACCTGATGCAACAAATGAAGGATGTGTCGGGCAAAGTCACCGACTCGTCCGGCCAACCACTTCCGGGGGTTACCGTCATTGTGCAAGGAACCACCAAAGGAACCGTAACGGACTTTGATGGCAACTACAGCATTTCCGATGTTCAAGCAATTGAGACTTTGGTATTTTCGTTTGTGGGGATGCGCAGCCAGGCGATGGTTGTGGGCAATCAATCAACGATCAACGTGGTCATGGAAGAGGATGCCATTGGAATTGAAGAAGTCGTGGCCATTGGGTACGGTACTCAGAAGAAGAAGTTAACTACAGGCGCAAATATCAACGTTGGAGCAGACGATCTTGTTCGCCAAAGTACTAGTGAGGCTCTTGAAGCAATTCAAAGTCAGTCTCCCGGTGTAAACATTGTTCAAAATTCAGGTATGCCCGGTGAAGGATTCAAAGTGAATATTCGCGGACTTGGAACGATTGGTAACTCGCAGCCGCTGTATGTTATTGATGGTGTTGCCGGAGGAGATATTAATAATCTGAGCCCATCTGATATTGAGTCAATAGACATTCTTAAAGATGCTGCATCGGCTGCAATTTATGGTTCTAGAGCTGCCAATGGTGTCGTTTTGGTGACCACCAAGCAAGGGCGCATAGGTCAAATGCAAGTTACCTACGACGGGTATTATGGCGTTCAGCAGATTGAGAATTTAGCACAGCCGCTCAATGCCCAACAATTTATGGACATTTATAATGAAGAACGAGTTGTTTCAGGTAGAAGTGCGATTGACTTTGCAAGTGCTATTCCCGCTCTGTATCAAAAAATACAAAGTGGAGAATGGAATGGAACGAATTGGATGGAAGAAGCATACAATGAGAATGCACCTATTCAGAACCATGCAATCAATATTAGCGGAGGTTCAAACCAGTCTGTTTTTTCGATGGGCTTTTCTTATTCGTCACAAGAAGGAGTTTTTGGTAAACCCGTTGAACCAAAATATGAACGGTACACAGCCCGGTTAAACAGCGACCACGTAATCTATGAGAATAATGGTCTTGATATAATAAAAGTTGGACAAACGTTTAATTATAGCTATAGTAAAAAAGGAGGGATTGCCATTGGAGGTATGTACTACAATGACGTCCGTAACATGTTAGCAGGAAATCCATTGGTGCCAGTGTACAATGATGCCGGCGAATATTATGCATTTGATGATTTAGATGATTCAGGATTAGCAGGCTTATCTTCAAGGCTTTATAATCCTTTAGCCCAAATGCACCTGAACAGGGGTATGAACGAAGGCAGAAACTACAACATCAATAGTAGCGCTTATCTCCAAATTCAACCGATTGAAGGTTTGTTTTTCAGAAGTAATTACGGATACAGGTTCAATGGGAATAGTTATCGTCAATATCAGCCTGAATACAGGCTTGCAGGAGATGTTTCTTTGACTCCCGGACGTATTCAACAATCAGCGGGCACTGGCCATAGCTGGACTTTTGAAAATACCTTGAATTACAAATTTAATACCGGTGATCATGGCTTGGATATTCTTGTCGGCCAATCGATTGAGAAATGGGGATTGGGAACGAATATGGATGTGACAAATGCCTATCCTACGTTTATAGGGTTTGAACATGCTTTTCTTAGCAACACAGATGGTTTAACGACCGGTGTTACCGCCATATCAGGAGGTCCGCTTGACAGAGGGCAGCTGGCTTCTTTCTTTGGACGGGTTAACTATGACTATAATGAAAAGTATTTGTTAACATTGGTGATGAGAGCGGACGGTTCTTCCAATTTCGCCAAAGGTAATCGTTGGGGATATTTCCCATCGGTTTCGGCTGGCTGGGTAATGAGCGAGGAAATGTTCTTAGCGAATAATGATGTGCTTGATTTTCTTAAGTTTCGCATGAGTTGGGGACAGAATGGAAATTCGTCCATCGATCCATTCCAGTACTTAGCACTTGTTGGGTTCGACGTTGAGAACAATTACCGTTTTGGCAGCAACAGAAGCGAAATGCAACTTGGAGGTTATCCGGCAATTCTACCCAATCCTGAAGTAGCATGGGAAACTTCAGAACAGTTGAACGTAGGTGTGGATGCTTATTTCCTGGATTCACGTTTGCAATTGATCATGGATTATTATAATAAAACAACCAAAGACTGGTTGGTTCGTCAGCCTCTGCCTGCTATTTTGGGTGCGGAAGCTCCTTTCTATAATGGTGGAGATATCGAAAACAAAGGTTTTGAATTGGCCCTTCGGTGGAATGATCGTATCAGAGACTTTAATTATGGAGCGCACTTTAACATCTCCAAGAATGATAACGAAGTGACCAGATTGGGTAATGCAGCCGGTTTTATTCAAAGTGATGGAAGTATAATTTCTCAAGGTACGGATCCTGTATGGCGCGTAGAAACCGGATTCCCCGTAGGATATTTCTATGGCTACGAAACAGCCGGAATATTCCAGAACCAACAGCAAATTGACAACTGGACAGAAGGCTTCTTACAGGCAGATCCAGAGCCGGGTGATGTCATATTCGTTGATACGAATCGCGATGGAGCGGTAACTCCTGATGACAAAACCATGATGGGTAATCCACACCCTGATTTTAGAATTGGATTTGGTCTTAATTTCGAATACAAAGGCTTCAGTCTTGCAGTAACAGGTAAAGGTGCATTCGGCCATCAAATCTTAAATTCGTACCGTTCATTTGCTGATAATGAGTTTCATAACTACACCGATGATATTTTAAATCGTTGGCATGGTGAAGGAACTTCGAATAAATTACCTCGCATGTCGGCTGGTAATACGACCAACAGAATTAATGTGTCACAAATTTACATCGAGGATGGTGATTTTGTTAAGATACAAAATTTAACAGTAGGGTATGATTTTAAAAATTTGATGCCAAGACTGCCCTTCGGTGAAGCTCGGTTGTACTTAACGGGACGTAACTTGCTTACTTTCACAGACTATTCCGGAATGGACCCTGAAGTTGGCTACGGCGACGAACAGCCATTTGTTTCAGGTATTGATTTAGGATTCTATCCTTCTCCACGTACTTACCTGATTGGTATTAATCTAGAATTTTAAAACCATAAATCTGAATTGTTATGAAGAAATTAATATATTTTTTATTTGCAGGAATGTTGCTTTGGGGTTGCGAAGACTTTCTTGAAACCGACCCACTGACCGATAAAACCTCAGGAAATTTTCCACAAACGGCAGCTGATGCTGAACAAATGATGGCCGGAATCTATACGACCATGAACAATGTTCAAAGCCAGGCGGATAGAAGCTTCTTCTTCATTTGTGAAGTGGCGAGCGATGATAAGCTTGGAGGGGGTGGTATGAACGATATCGCGGCACAATCATACGAGACTTTTCAGTTTTCAGACAATGAAATGTTGAGTAACTTTTGGCAGGTAACTTATATGGGTATCCATAGGGCTAATTTTGCCATAGAGAACATGGGGCTACTGGGAGACGATGTTGTTAGTCCTGAGTTGAAGGATCAGTTTACGGGTGAAGCTTTGTTTTTAAGAGCTTATTTTTATTCTCGGTTGCATACGCTTTTTAATGAAGTGCCTTTAAAAATTACTACTGAACCCGTTAATATTGGTAGCTCCTCTGCAGATTCGATTTATGGACAAATAGCTTCCGATTTAAAGACTGCGATTGAGTTGCTGCCTGATGTGCCTTATACTGAAACACAACAAGGACGAGTAACCAAATGGGCTGCACAAGCACTAATGGCAAGGGTATTCCTTTTTTATACCGGTTTCTATCAGCAGAGTGCTATTGCATTACCTGACGGTGGATCTGTTTCTAAACAAGATGTAATTGGCTGGCTGGAAGATTGTTATGCGAATAGTGGACACCAACTTGTTGGCGATTTTCACGAACTATGGCCCTATACCAATTCACTGTCGATTGGAGATTATCAATATATCCAGGATTATATGACTGAAACAGGCAAAACGCTTAAGTTTGCCAGCGACGATGGAGCCAGAAACCCAGAAACTGTGTTTGCCCTTCAATTCTCAAATTTTGCCAATTGGGATATAAGAAGAGGATACTCTAACACGTACCAGTTGTTTTTTGCTTTGCGCGGACTTCAGAATCTTGAAAACACGTACCCGTTTGCCGGGGGCTGGGGACAAGGAAACTCGATTCCTACATCATTGGTTGAACAATGGCAGGAAGATGAGCCAAACGATGTTCGACTTTGGGCTTCTGTCATGGATATTGAAGAAGAAGTTATTCCACTAGGTTACCAAAGAGGTGCCTGGGACTTTGTTCTTGAAAGTAACTATTGGGGTAAAAAATACAACGGAGTGACAGCCAGAGCAAGCGATGGAAGTTTGAAAAATGACTACGGTGTTATCATGTATAATACCAGCGATAATAACCAGCTTAGTCACACCGATGATTTGGTCTTTATTCGTTTCGCCGATGTTCTTTTGATGTTGTCCGAATTGAAAGAAGATGCCAGCTATATGAATGAAGTTCGGGAACGTGCCGATTTGGATCCTGTTAGCTATTCGCTCGAGAACATTCAGAAAGAACGTCGTTATGAGCTGGCTTTTGAAGGACTAAGATGGAACGATATGAGACGTTGGGGATCCAATTATACTAAAGTAGGTCTGGAAGAGCAAGTGGGTGTTGCCGTTTATAACTTTGGGGTCGAAGATGTTCACCAAGCACTTCACCCGGACGGATATAGCTCACGTTATGATGCAACCATGGGATTTTTCCCCATACCTCAAAGTCAAATCGACTTGTCAGAAGGACTGCTGGAGCAAAATGCAGGATATAGCCAGTCTGGAGAAGGATTATACAGGGGATGGTCTAACTGATTATTTCAAATGTGATATCCAATCTTTCGTTTGATCTGATTGGACTAAATAATTAACTTCCCGTTACAAAGCAAGCTTTGTAACGGGAAGTTTTTTTACCCCTTAACCCGAAGTATTCTGACTGTAAAAACTGAATACTTAATATCGGTCAACTGTGAATCAGATCGTGACAACATCGTTCAGCCTAAAGACAGTCTGGGGATCCTTAATCCAAAAAATTATCCCCGGTTTGGTTTCGGCTCAATATCGGTTAATTCCGAAATTTTTACCGGACGTTTTTCTTCGATGCTTTTACGGGCGGCAATTCCAATCAGCACAGACATGGCACCGTCGCGTGTTCCGGCCGAATGTTTATACGGATCGGCCATGGTTGGATCTTTGAAAATCTTGTCCTGCAAGCGGACATCGCCGCCGCCGTGACCACCACGAACCCGCGGTACTTTCACCAATTCGTAATCCGGATTCCAATTTTTCATCACGATGATTTCGTCGTAGGCGGAGTCATCTTCTTCGGCATTCTGATTCATCTCCTGCGCGTGTAATTCAGCTTGGCTTACGCGCTCTTTTTCACGCCACGGAATGCCTTCCCACGAATCAATACGTCCATCCATCCCGTTAAACGCGATTTTAAAGCCTTCGTACGGCGAATAGGTCGTCAACGAGTAGCTCACCTGCACATCGTTTGCATATTTTATCTGAACGGCCATTTTATCGTAAATATCCACATCGTGGCGCCACAGGCAGTTATCGCGAATGTAGCCATCGTATTTTTCATTTTTCACATACAAGTCAACCGAGCGTTGATCTTTCATGATGTCCCAGTAAAACTTACACTTGTCGGTGTAAGCACACGAACGGCAGTTGGCTCCACGAAATTCGTTGTTACTTCCGTAGTGCTCCAGCTCCCCGTAAGCGGTCACTTCCACCGGGTCCGAATCAATCCACCAGTTCAGCAAATCAAAATGGTGCGTAGCTTTATGAACCAGCAACGTTCCGCCTTTGTCGCGTTCGCCATGCCAGCGGCGGAAATAGGAAGCACCATGATAGGTATTCAGGTACCAGTGAAAATCGACAGAAGTAATTTTTCCGACTTCGCGGTCAACAAGCAGTTCCTTTAGTCTTGAAGGTTGGAGGCCGTAACGGTAATTAAACCCAACGATGACTTTCCTCCCGCTTTTGCGCTCGGCATCCAGTATTGCTTGGCATTTGTCTTCATCCGTGGTCATGGGTTTTTCGGTAATCACATCGCAGCCCATCTCCAACGCTTTGATGATAAAAGTATGGTGCGTGGAATCCATGGTGGTTACAATCACGACATCCGGCTTGGTGTCGTTGATCATTTTTTCAAAATCGGTAAAAACAGGACAACTTACACCCATAAAGTCTAACGCGAACTGAAGGCGCCCGGGATTACGGTCGCACAAACCAACAAATTCGGTTTCTTTGGAGTAATTGTCAACGATATTTTTCCCCCAGAAGCTAGTGCCGCGGATTCCGGTTCCTACCAAAGCCAACTTGGTTTTTGCTGCCGCAGGCTTAGCAACTGATTGCAGCGGATTCGCCAAAAGAGCGCCGGCGGTTAAGGTTCCGGCAGCACCCAAGAAATGGCGTCGGTTTAAATTTTTTGATTCATTCATGCGTTTAAGTTTTTAGATCCTGACCTTCTTTCGTTGAAGATAAAAGGACTTTGTTGGAATTATTATTGATTTCTATCTTGAATATACTTTCTTCTTGCTATTTTTGGAAAAGATAAGTGATTTAAGTGGTAAAGTCAACGTTAAAAAATAGTTTTACAACACTGTTTATCAATACATTGTCAATAAGACACAAACATATTAGGTATTCGCTCGATCGTGTGATTAAGAGTAATGTTTTTTCAAAATCACCGGTCAACCAAGAGCTATTGAAATACTTGGTGAACTGCTCTCTGCAAGGAGAAATCCCCAAAGAATTTCAGATTGCAGCCGATGTGTTTGGCCGAAAATATGACCCGGATAAGGAAATCAACGTGCGGGTGTATATGCACAACCTCCGAAAAAAACTGAAGGAGTATTATGCAACTGAAGGTAAGGAAGATGAACTGATCTTAGAATTCCCCAAAGGGCAGTATGCCATCAGTTTCAACCACTCCCCCATCAAATCGCTCAAGAAACAGGTTTACCGTTTTTCTCCCATGCTTTTTGTGGCGAGCCTGATTCTCTTAATCAGCGTCCTGCTTTTCCAGCTCGTTTTTCCGTTGAATCAGGTAAAAATTGGCTTTTGGAACGATTTTCTGGCCAATGGTTTTCCAACCCGCATGGTGCTTGGCGACCATTATTTTTACCGGGGGATCCTGCCTTCGGGCAAAACGGTAACCATGCGGGATAACCGGATCAATTCGGACGCTGATTTTGATGAGTATATGAAACTGCACCGGGAACTGATGGAGCAAAGGGAAAAAACGACCCTCACTTACATCAACAACCAGGCACCGCTGGGCTTATTTTACCTGATGCAGCTGTTTGGAGGAGGAAATTTTGACCTTGAAATGGATTACGCCTCACGAACCAAAATCGATGATTTTCGCGACCGGAACCTGCTGTTTATCGGCTCGTTTAAAACCTTACAACAACTGAAGAATACGGTGGAAAAATTGGGCTTGGTTTACCAGATTGAAGAAACGCAGCTGGAGTACCAAACCGCTGACTCGAGCCTGACGTTTGACAACCGCTCAACGCCTTATTTGAGTTATGAGCATGCCACCGTAGCCTATTTCTCTACTCCTGACGGGAGACGCGTGCTGTTTTTTCTTTGTGACCAGGATATTGGAAATATGGCCCTGATCAAGTTTTTTACCGATCGAAACCGGATGAAAGACTTTTCAAAAAAGCTGGATGAATTAAACACCACGAACTTTAAAGCGGTTTTCGAGGTCAAAGGTGAAAACCGGACTGATTTTGACATAAGCCTTTTAAGAATTGATGCTTTGCCTAATGACATTGCTGAAATCTGGCCATAAAAAAACCCTGAGCGTTTACCCAAGGTTCTTTCTTTCTCCACTCAAAAAAGCTAAACCGTCATTGGAACTTCCAACAACAAAAGTTTGCTTTGTTTCTTTATTCTGATGGGCATCTTCTCTCCTACTTCGGTTAAACCAGCTGCATCACGTTTTGAAAGTTCATACTCATCCACCCCAACTTCTCCATCAACAACCATGACAAACACCCCGTTTTTGGGGTCTTTCAACTGGTATTCAATTTCCTGGCCTTCATCGAAGTTACCCAAATGTAACCAAGCATCCTGATGGATCCACATGGACTGATTTTCACCACTGGGCGAAATAATCATCTCCCACTTGTTCTCCAGCCTGGCCGGATCAAAATAGGCTTGATCATACCGCGGATGAACATTCTTTTCATTGGGAAACAGCCAAATTTGGAAAAAGCTGACCGATTCATCCTCAGATGGATTAAACTCCGAGTGTGTCACTCCCGAACCGGCCGACATCACCTGAACTTCGCCCTGGCGGATAATTGACCCGGTTCCCATACTATCCCGGTGTTCCAACTGTCCGTCCAAAACAATGGAAATGATTTCCATGTTATCGTGCGGATGGGTACCGAAACCCATTTTGGGTTGAACCCAGTCGTCATTCAACACCCGTAGAGCCCCAAAATTTAATCGTGAAGGACAGTAGTAGTTGGCAAAGCTAAACGTATGCCGACTCTTCAACCAACCATGATCTGCCGCTCCCCTGCTTTCTGATCTGTAAAGAACAATAGCCATTGTTCCCTCCTTTCTTTTATTATTTTTTTGCTACCACAACGAAATCGAGCGTGAAATCGTCGTAAATCATTTTATCGCCCAGGTTGTCGAAGAACGATTTTGATCCGTAGCGTACATCATAATCAGAACGGTCAATAATGAGTTCGCCCTCAACTTTTACGGCATCACCGTCAGTTGTTGAACTTGCCTGAAAACTAACAGGTTTCGTCGTTCCTTTAATTGTTAAATCACCTGAAAAGGTGTAATTTGAACCTGACTTTTTTACATCGGTTAAAACCAAAGTCGCTGTCGGATGAGTTTCTACAGCAAAGAAATCGTCTGATTTCAAGTGACCAACCAGTTTCTGGTTCATTCCATCGTCAGAAATATCTTCATTGGTTATTGATTGCATATCAATGGAAACCGTTCCACCTTTAATTTCACCGTCAACTACTTCCAGCGATCCTTCTTTAATATCAATGGCACCATGATGTTCGCCAGTTACTTTTTTACCATGCCAGCCTACTGTGCTTTTCGAAGCATCAACCACGTAGTTACCTGCAAAAACTCCTGAACTTACCAATAATGCGAGACTCAAAAAGGCCCATGTCTTAATTTTTGTTGTTTTCATAACTGTTTTGTTTTAAATGTTAATATTCAGTTACAAAAATACATCATGCTATATGTTCAAAAAATGGACAAAAATAAGATTTAATGGTACTTTTTTCTACTATTATCACGAAAGTCTTTGATGGTGAGACCAGTGTACTTTTTAAAAAAGCGGCTAAAATAGGACGGATCATCAAATCCGAGTAGGTAGGCAATTTCTTTTCCGCTCATGTCGGTGGCAAATAATTTTTGCTTGGCTTCCTCAATAATCCGGTTACGAATCATTTCACCGGCAGTTATTCCAGCCGATTTTTTGGCGACTTCATTTAAGCAAGTCGGATTCATGTTTAACATATCGGCATAAGCCGAAACGCTTTTTTCCTTGGTATAATTTTCTTCTATCAGTTCTTTGAACCGGATAATGGAAAAACTATCTGATTCTCCCTCCTCCTGACTTACCGGTTGATATTGTGTTTCAAAAATCCGAATGGACTTCAGCAAAAACAGGTGTAACAAGTTTAACACAGCGTCTGCACTGTGCTTGTCGGGCTGTTGAACCTCTTCAATCATTAAACTGACCAGGTTGTTTAGTTGGTCTTTTGCCGCCCCTTCTACTTTTATGATACTTTTGAATTCCGGATTGCTAAACAACTCGTACTCTTTGAATGGCGTATAGTTTTTACGGTTGTACCGGGCAAACTCTTCGTTGAAAAGGATTGAATAGCCTCCAGCGATTTGATCCAAAATCATGCGATGCTTCAATCCCGGAGGCACAAAAAGTAAAGTGTCTTTTTCAATGACATACTCAACAAAATCGGTAGCATGGACCGCCTGCCCACTTTGGATCCAAAAAATGGAATAGAAGTTATGGAGGTGAGGCAGTTGGTTTTCCCTTCGTTCCTCATCTCTTAAATCACAGATTTTCATGATGGTGAAAATCCGGTCTTCCTTTTCGTCATTAAAAAGATTCACCTGATTCATGCGTTTTATTCGATCACGCGGATTTCGCTGCTCATTTTCATCGACTCGCGATAAACAGCACTCACCCCACAATATTTTTCTTCGGAAAGATTGACCGCTTTTTCCAGTTTATCGAGCGGCAAATCTTTGCCTTTAAACTCGTAAATCACTTTCACTTCAGCATATTTTTTGGGGTGCTCCTCGGTTACATCACCTTCCACAACCACCCGGAAAGCATCGGGAACTATTTTCATTTTTTTCAGAATAGAAATCACATCAATTCCGGTACAACCAGCCAATGCCGTTAGCATGAGCTTCTTGGGACGCGGGCCTAAATCATTTCCACCACTTTCAGTTCCGGCATCAATAATCAGTTTATGTCCATCTTGTTCGGTTTCAAAAGCCATGTTATCTTTCCAGGCCAAATCAACAATATGCTTCATAATAATTGTATTTTAAACAGTTAACGATATTCACTTCCTCGTAAGTGAGGTATGAAAATATCTAAATAAATAGTTTTACAAATATAAATGTTACTTGTATATTTAAGTCCGATTTTCATTTTTATTAATTCATTCTTAATAACTAGCAATACATGAGAAGTTCAATCAACAGACCCTCAGAAGAAGAATGTGAACTTTCAGGTTTTCAATTGTTTAAAAAATTAACTGAACAAGAATTTACACAGTTAAATTACGATAAAACCTGCTCGCTGTACAAAAAAGGAAGCATTATTTACCGGGAAGGAAGCCGGTTGACGGGTTTCTACTGTGTGACGAAAGGTATTGTTAAGGTTTTTAAAACCGGAATTGACGGAAAAGAACAGATTATCCGCTTTGCCAAAAAGGGTGAAATTATCGCTTACCGATCCCTGCTCAGTGAAGAATTGGCTTGTACCACTGCCAAGGTAATTGAAGAAGCGGTTTTATGCCATATTCCCTATCAAACCTTGCAGTTTTTGATTCAAAGTAACTGGCAGTTTTCCCACCACATGCTGCAAATTGTTTGCAAGGAACTGCGCGAGGCAAACGATTACATTACCGATATTGCCCAAAAAACCGTTCGGGAGCGCCTGGCCGAAGTGTTGCTTTTGTTGAAAGACAGTTTTGAATTGGACAACTCAAACACCCTGCAAATTTCGCTGACCCGTGAAGAATTGGCCAATATTGTAGGCACAGCAACGGAAAGCGTTATCCGCTTATTGTCGGAATTTAAACAAGATAAACTGATTGAGTTGCAAGGAAGAAAAATAAAGTTGTTGGATATCAAAGCGCTGACCCGGGTGGCAAATTTGTAATACGCAAGCTTGAAATCAGACTTAGTTTTCTACTTACTGATCCAGTCTTCCGGGTTCATTTTTTGGTTTTCGCGCCAAACCTGAAATTTGAGCGCTGTTTTGTTTTCATCAGAAAAAATGGCGCCAATCTTTTGCTTTGTCTTTACTTGCTGGCCTGCTGTAACGTTGACCTCTTTTAAGTTGGAATAGACGCTTAAAAAACTGCCATGGCGGATGATTACTGCCATGTTTCCGCCTGAAATGGCAAATACGCGGCTCACCTCACCATCAAATACAGCACGAACCTCAGACCCGGCTTGCGTTGTAATTTCAATTCCATTGCTTTTCACCTGGACGTTTTTCAGCACCGGGTGCGTGTGTACGCCAAAACGTTCCGTAATAACACCACGTTCCACCGGCCATGGAATGCGGCCCCTGTTATTTTCAAAGCCGGCTGCCAACAATTTCTGTTCCGGTGTCATTTCAAGTTCCCCTGTATCGCGTGCTTTTTTGGCTTCTTCGGCCAGCAAACGCTCTATTTCGCGATCCAGCTTTTCCTGCTCTTGCTGTTGTTCCCGAAGCTTTTTACGCAAGTCGCGTTGCTGTTCCTGCAAGCTTTGTACCTGCTTGCTCTGTTGTGTTTTTTCGCCCACCAACTGCCGGGCCTCGTCGTTTTTACTGGCTAAAAGCTGAGCCTTCTCCTGCTTTTGCTCCTCCAATTCAGCAACCTTTTCTTCAAGCAAACCACTGATTGTCATAATCACCTCGGCCTGCGACTTGCGGTACTGTGCATATTGACGGAGGTAAAGCATGCGTTTGTAAGCCTGATTCAGATTCTCCGATGACAACAAAAAAATCAGCATATCGTAGCTGTTCTTATTCTTCTGTGCAAACCGGATCATCGCCGCATATTCCTTTTTGAGGCTCGTCAAATCGGCATTCAGCATCGCTGAAACTTGCGCGTTTTCGGCAATGTAACCATCGAGCAGGTTGATTTCCCCATTAATACTCTGAATCAACTGGTTTCGGTTCTGTATTTGAGAATTCAGCAATTGTAATTTACCCAGCGTCGCTTTCTCGCTCTTCTGGGCTTCCTGAAGCAAGGTGGAGGTGTATTGAATAACTTGTGTGGTATTAACCTTTTTAGCGCGTAAATCCGTCAACGACTGCCCCGATAAGGACAATCCGGCAAGAAGGAAAAACACGCTCAAAAAAAGGCTTCTCATGCGGTTATATGGCTATTGTATCCGGTTGTATTTATCCGGTATGTTGAAACTAAATGACTGATTTTTTTCAGTTGAAAATTTACTGAGTTTAATTTTCATCGACAAATCTTTTTCGGGACTGGCAAAACGAATATCGATACTGCCCGGATAAAGTTGCCGGCCTACTTTTTCAAAATCAGAGAAATTGACGGTTACTTTGCGGGAATTGGACTGATCGTCCATAACAATCTTCCTTATTTTAAAGGTTTTGGGATCGATATACAAGTACTGAACCATCAAGTCATCTTCACCCGGTTTATTCAGGTTGCGACCAATGTTGTCCTCTGTTCCTTGCTGCTCAATTTTATCGCGTTTCGGGCTTTTGATTGACTGCAAAATATACCTGCCTGAATCAATGTAGGAAACAAATTCTCCTAAATCATTGTCGCGCGAATCATTGCGATACGAAAAAGCATCGTTGCTGATAATGGACTGAACCAGTTCGAAATCGAGCTCCATATTCACCAAATCACTCAAGTAATCGTATTCTTCTTCCAGGTATTCTTTTTTCAGGTAATTCACCATTTTCACGCTGTCGGGTGTTAAGAGCAAACGAGCAAGCGGAATGTTGATCTTACTGATCGTCAGTAAAATTTGCTTGTCTTTTTCTGACCTCAGGTTGGCGCGAAACGATGCTTTTTCATCGGGGCCTTCGTATTGACATACAATACGTTTAATGGCCAGCATGTTGTAATCAAACGATTTATCTTCGACCTTTCTGATTAGACGATTGGTGCTTATTGGGCGAATTTTTTCGGTGGTAACAAGCTTGCTTGTTTTGCAGGAAGCAACCCCAAAAACAATCAAAACAAGAAGGATAATATAGTGGCGTTGTGAACGTGCTTTCAATGGACTAAACTTTCAATAAATCGTAATTCTCTAATTTTCTGTTCCAGTACCTCGGTCCCCTCTCCCACTGCTTTCGCTTTTCTCCAGTTTTCGAGTGCTTTATCTTTTTCACCCAACTTGTAAAGAATGTCGCCATAATGCTCCAACAACACGCTATTTTCATCGCCTCCATTATTAATGGCCGATTCGATATAGAATTTGGCCAACTGGTAATTTTCGCGCTTAAATAAAACCCAGGCGTAGGTATCCAGGTACGTTGGATTATCGGGATTTGCCTGAACTACCCGTCCGCTCAAGCGCTCGGCTTTTTCAAGCTGTTCGCCACGAATTGAAAGGTAATAAGCATAGTTGTTCATGGCCATATGATTGTCCGGGTTCAGCTTGATCACCTCGTCAAATGCTTTGAAAGCCTTTTCAACTTGATTTAATTTGTAATAGGCTTCCGCTTTATACAGTTCGAATTGAACTTCAAGCGACTTGTTATCGAGAACATAGACTTCACCCTCTTCAAGCGTTGCCAATACTTCGTCGTATTTTTCAAGTTGAAGGGCGGCAACCGCATGCAGTGCATACAAAACGGCCTGATTCGGAAATAACTCAATGGCTTGCTTACTGTTGCTGTACAAGCCCTCAAAATCCATCAAATCGTTATCCATAAACAACAACTGCTGCCAAATAATGAAGTTATCCTTGTCGGTTTCCAGGTACTGTTTCAGATAACTCCGGGCTTCATCAATTTTATTTTGGCGCATTAAATGTTCAGCATAAATGGTGTACATGCGGTTGTCGTCCGGATGTGTTTCCTGCAGAATATCGAGTAATTCATTCATTTCGTCGTGCGTCCATTCGGAGCTTTCGGCATCGGAAGTTTGGAGCATGTAATACTGAATCTTGGTTTCAGCATCCAATTCTTCGTTGGCAAAGGCTTTTTTAATGTGTTCAAAGGCTTTTTTCTTATCTCCTTGTTCGATATAATAGTTTGCCAGTGAAAAATGGACAAAGCCGTTTTCCGGGTCCATTTCCAGTATTTTGTTGAAATTTTTGACGGCATTTTTCTCGTCGCCAACCTGCTGATACAGTTCAGCCAGCAGTCCGTAGTATTGTGTTTCTTCCGGATCGGACTCAATCAGGCGGTTTATTTCGTCAAAAGCCTCATCCGGCTTATCCCAGGCGAGATAGATTTGCTGTCTGGCTACCGAAATTTGCTCATTCATTCCGGTCTTTTGCTCCAGAAGGTCATAGGCATCAATGGCTTCTTTATATTGTTCGGCCATTCCCAAAAGCGTTGCATTGTAGTACAGGTATTCCAAATTATCAGGCTCATTCTTGCTCAACCGGGTGTAAATCGCAGCTGCTTCCTGATATTGCTGTCGCTGCCGATAAATTTCGGCCAGCATTAACTGATACCATTTATTTTCCGAATTGATGCTGATTGCCTTTTCCAGTAGAAGCGACGCACTTGTCAGATCTTTGTTCGCATAATGGATACTGGCCATTTCGTACATCGCCACAGAGGAATTGGGATCAATCTCGAGGCAGCGTGAAAAAATGGAAACAGCACTCTGTATGTTACCCAGTTTCTTTTGCTTCAATCCTTCGATAAACAAATACTCAAACTCATTTGCCTGATCTTCTGACAGTTCCGTTCCATCAATCCCTTTAACCGCTGGTTCTGCCACCAGTTGTTGTTGAGTTGCTGAACAGGAAGCCAAAAGGATGGCTACGAATAAAAAATATGTCAGTTTCTTAATGGTCATTTCACTTTTCTAATTTTTGCCTGTATGCCCAAAACCTCCTGCACCGCGTTCGGTTTCTTCTAAAGTTTCAACGGGTTTCCAGGCAACGGTTTCATGTTTGGCGATCACCATTTGGCAAATCCGCTCGCCGTGGTTAATCACAAATTCTTCGTTGGATAAGTTAACCAGGATCACCTTAATTTCGCCCCGGTAATCCGCATCGATTGTTCCGGGCGAGTTCAAAACAGTGACTCCTTTTTTGATCGCCAACCCGCTGCGAGGCCTGATTTGCGCTTCGTGCCCAACCGGCAATTCGATAAACAAACCCGTTGGAACCAAAGCACGTTCCAGCGGTTTCAACACAATGGGTTGGTCTAAATCAGCACGCAAATCCATTCCGGCGGATAAGGCCGTGCTGTATGCTGGCAATTCGTTTCTTGACTGATTAACAATTTTCACTTCCATAAGTTGCTTTTTTTCAATCTGCAAAGATAGAGAAATATCGCTAGCCTCTGTCCCTGCAAGTTTCAATTAACAATATTTAAGGCTATTCGATAAAGAACAATTCTTCCATGATCTTATCCGAAATGAATAAGCCATCGGTTGACAGACGGTACACGTCATTCTCATAACGCAGGTGATTGCTGGTTAAGTATTTTTCAGCTTGCTTTTGAAAAAAGCTGTGGAATTTTGGATTGAAATTCTCTTTCAGATAAGCGCCTGATATTCCCCATTTGGTGCGCAATGAAGTAATCAGATAGTCATTGTACTGATCTTGTTCCGACAGGACTTCGGTTTCCCAAAAGCTTGTTTTTGCGTCCATCGCCTGAAGATATTTTCGCAGGCTCGAAACATTCCAACGGCGGGTTTTGTGGTCAAACGAATGCGCTGATGGCCCGAAGCCAAGGTATTTTTTTCGCTCCCAATAGGCTTTGTTGTGGCGCGAATACGATTCATTCCGTGCAAAATTCGATATTTCGTACTGTTCAAATCCAGCACTTTTCAACCGGTCGAGCAGCAGTTTAAACTGGTTTAAACTCAGCTCATCGGGAAGCTCTTTGATTTTACCACTTTTTAGGTAATTGTAAAAAACCGTGCCTTCGTGATAGGTGAGGTGGTAAGCCGAAATGTGCTGTACATCCAAAGCGATGGCTTGTTCAACATTTCCTTCCCAGTCAGCCAGCGTTTGGTTAGGAAGTCCATAAATCAAATCAATACTGATGTTTTGGATTCCCGCCTTTTGTGCTCCTTTTATGGAGTTTATAGCTTGCCGGCTGTTGTGGCGCCTGTTCATACTTTTCAAATCGTGATCGTTGAACGATTGCGTTCCTATGCTCAATCGATTGATGCGAGTTTTTTGTAAACCCTCTAAAAAAGAATAAGTTAAATCGTCGGGATTTGCTTCGAGCGTAATTTCAATGTCATCTTCGAGTTGGTAGCCAGCTTCAATCAAGCTCAAAATCTCCGT
>JAGXIR010000159.1 GCA_024635605.1 Sunxiuqinia sp. | reverse complement strand
TGGTTTTTCAGCACAATTCCCATCGGTGCCGCCAAATTTGTGATAAACGAGATCATCCCAAAAAGCAGGATCATCATAATAATCGGCAGTAAGTAACTTTTGTTTTTGTTCATGATAAATAACTTTAGGCTGATTAGTATTCCTTATTTATTTTGAATTTAGTTGAAACAATACATCTATTTTTAAAGCTCAAGGCAAATGTAAAAAATAATTGTCTCCTAAAGCCTTAATCGATAACTTTTCAAAGTTCGAGTTTTACAGACCCCTTATTTCGGATAAACAATTTGTGGCATTTTCCTTCACCATAAACATGTTCGAGGGTTTTAACGTACTCATCCAATTTGTTTTGGGGAACGAAAGCTTGGATTGTTCCGCCAAATCCGCCGCCATGGACGCGCCATGCTCCCGAGCCTTTCAGCACCATTTCGCTTAATGCCAGAGCCAGTGAAACGACCTGTTCATCTTTGTGAACGATGTCAAAAATATTTTGATTGTACATATACGAGCTGTACCCTGATTCAACCACCATTTTCAGGAAGGCATCGAAATCATTGTTTTCCAGGGCAGCGACCTGATCAACCACGCGTTGGTTATCACCCTGAAAGTGGTAGGCACGTAAAATGGCACGGTCTCCGGTTTTCTTGCGAATTTCAGGAATTTTATCGACAATCTGCTCCAGCGTTACTTCGCGCAACACCTTGGCGCCGAGTTCGGCAGCAACCGCCTTCATTTCTGTTGGTAAAGAAGCATACTCTGCCTGCGAAGCCGGATCATCGTGTCCGCCGCCCACATCGGTAATAACCAGAGAGAAACCGGTTGACACAAAATCAAAATCAACTTCCTTGACAATCGGTTTTGAAGGATCTTCAAAATCAATAGTAATCAGGCCACCAACCGAGCAGGCAGTTTGATCCATTAAGCCACAAGGCTTTCCGAAATAGTTATTTTCAGACCATTGGCTAATGATGGCATTTTCAACAGCACTCATTTTGCCATCGTTGAATAAATTGTTGACAATAGCGCCCATCAATACTTCAAACGAAGCCGACGAACTCAAGCCAGAACCTTTGGGCACCCGCCCTTCAACACAGGCATCGAAACCACTAATCTCGTAGCCTACTTCTTTCATACGTGCACAAATACCACGCACTAATGAAGCCGAGGTGTAAAATTGTGATTCGTCAATACTCAGGTCTGAAAGATCAACCTGAAACTCAGGATAACCAACTGATTTGATGCGGATAATGTTGCTATTATTCTTCGCTGCAACAGCAACCATGTCAAGGTTAACTGCACCTGCCAAAACCCGTCCGTAGTTATGGTCAGTATGATTACCGCCAATCTCGGTACGCCCCGGCGAGCTAAACAGCGCCACATCATCGTTTCCGTATGTTTTTTCGAACTCGCTCATCAGGCTCGCATAACGATCGGCCTGTTCTTTTAAAGTTGCAGCTTCGGTCCCGTACAGTTCCTGAAACAGTGGGTGGTTTCCACCGTTGATCTTTTCATTTAATGCATTAATTTTTGTCATAATCCTATTGTGTTTTAGTTATTTATTAATGGTTGTTTTATAATGGATGTCCGAGAGGTCGCGTAAGCGTTGGGCAGCTTGCTCGGCTGTAATATCACGTTGCGGAGTGGCCAGCATTTCGTAGCCAACCATAAATTTCTTGACCGTTGCTGATCTTAGCAGAGGTGGATAAAAATGCATGTGCAAGTGCCATTCCGGGTAATCTTTTCCATCGGTTGGTGCCTGATGCAAACCAGCGGAATAGGCAAATGATGTTTCAAACAAGTTGTCATATTTCACCGTTAAACGCTTGTAAATGTCCGCCAAACCAGTCTTTTCCTCATCCGTTAATTGTGCAATACTCTGAACCGCCCGACGGCTGATGATCATTGTTTCGAAAGGCCACACTGCCCAATAAGGGACTAAAGCAACAAAGTATTCGTTCTCGGCTAAAATACGCTCTTCTTTGTCAAGTTCAGCTTGCAAATAGTCGCTCAAAAGCGTCCTCCCATGCTTGTCAAAATATGCTTTCTGCGTTTCCGACTCTTTGGCCGGCTCAACCGGAACGGATGAAGATGACCAAACTTGTCCGTGTGGGTGCGGATTGGAGCACCCCATGATGGCTCCTTTATTTTCGAAAATCTGAACGTAATTAATTTGATCGGTTTCTCCAAGTTCTTTGAACTGTTCACACCAAACGTCCACTACTTTACGAATGTCTTTTACGTCCATTTCAGGAATGGTCAGGCTGTGGTTTTCGCTAAAGCAAATGACCTTACAAATACCACTTTCGCTTTTGGCCTGAAAAAGACTTCCATCGTCAACTCCTCCTTCAGGCGTATCGGTCAGCAAGGCGCTGAAATCGTTTGTAAACACGAACGTGCCTTTGTAGTCAGGATTTCTATGGCCTCCTGCCCTTTCGTTTCCGGCACACAAATAACAAGACGGATCGTACTGCGGACGTTCGTCAACGATCGCTTTTTCAACTTGGCCCTGCCACGGCCTTTTTGACCGATGTGGCGAAACCAACACCCAATCATTTGTCAGCGGATTCAATCGCTTGTGTGGGTGATCTTTACTGCTAAAACTATTCATATTCTATCTGTTTAAACCAACTGGTAGGTACTGGTGGGCAAAACTACCGATAATTGTTTTTGTAAATTCGATGAGTTTTGTGTTGTAAAACACACTTATAATGAATTCCTCCGGATTAAAGTCGAAGGATTACTCACCTGTTCCCCGGATCGTTCCGAAACCATTTTGGCCAGTGTTTTTCCCATAAGCTGAAAATCTGTTGAAATGGTGGTTATTCCGCCTGCAACTACTTCCTTCAACATGGTATCATTAAATGACACCAGTCCAAAATCTTGTCCCAGTGCGAAATTATTTTCAGTTGCCATTTTCACCAGTTTGACCAAATTTCGATCCGACGGTACAAAATAAGCCTCTCCCTTTTCAATCGGACGATTAATTAAACTTCGCACGATCTCATATTTAATTTCGTGCTCCTCACAGTATTTCTGAAATCCGGTCATGCGCCCCTCCGGTTCTTTTCCTCCCGGGAAAACCATCACCAGCTTTTTGTATTTTTTGAGTAAATCTTCACCGGTTTGCAACGCCTGGTAAACATCCGCTTCAAAATCCTGATAAATAACCGGATAGTCTTGCAGATCTGCCTTTTTTCGATCTAAAATATAAACATTGTCTTTAGGTAAAACCGAAAGAATATCGGCTGTATAATCAAATGTAGCAGGCATAACAACATAAGAAGTGTAATTACCGGCTGCTTCCCGAATCAAATCCTTGAAAAGCTGAAAGTTAAAATGGTGAAAATAAATATCAACGTTGGATTTGATGTCGAGGCTATTTAAGAAAGAGGTGTAAACATCTTCTTTAAAAGCATTTAGCTCGTCAAAAAGCAGAAAGATTCGCTGATCAACATTTACTTCCGTACTGTTGATATAATACCCCTTTCCCGGAATAGAGCTGATAATTCCTTTTGCTTTCAGCTCATTAAAAGCCACCATTACTGTATCGCGCGAAAGATCAAACTCGGCACAAATCTGATTTAAAGAAGGTATTTTATCACCTAATTTGAGGTTTCCGTTGATAATCCCCTGATAAATTGAATTTATGATCTGGCGGTATTTCGGAATTCCGAGCGTATCATCTATTTGTATATTCTTCACAAAGTTCGTTTTTGTTTAGCCAAGAAGCCCAAAATTACAAAATTTCTTCAATTTTTATCAACCAGTACCCACCAGTAAGTATCATTTATTAAATTTGTGGACTTATCACTTAAATTTGAATGGAATGAAGATAACCAGTAAAACATTTGGCAACTTGCCCAACGGATCTCAGGCTGAATTGTTTACCCTGATCAACGACAACAATGTTGTGATCAAAGTGACCAATTATGGAGCTATTATCACCTCCGTTGAAACGCCGGACAAGAATGGAGACACCTCCAATATCGTATGTGGTTTTGAACGATTGGAAGATTACCTCAGTGAAAATTACCTGGCCAGCTATCCCTACTTCGGCGCCATTATTGGGCGCAATGGAAACCGCATTGCCAATGGAAAATACACCATTGATGGTGTGGAATACAGCGGTGCCATCAATAATGGACCCAACCATTTACACGGCGGACTGGAAGGTTTTGACAAAAAGCTGTGGAAAGCCGAACCGTTTCAAAACGATACTGAAGTTGGGGTAAAACTGACCTACACCAGTGTGGATGGCGAGGAAGGCTATCCGGGAACCTTGATAATCAACTGCATTTATTCGTTGAACAACGAGAATGAACTGGTCATTAAATACGAAGCAGAGACCGACAAAAAAACCTTGGTCAATCTCACCAACCACAGCTACTTCAACTTAACGGGTGGAAAGGAAAACATCAAAAATCACGAGTTGGAGCTAGCTGCCGGTAAGATGACTGAAAGCGTGGATTTGATTCCCACGGGAAAAATTATTCCGGTAGCTGGAACTGCTTTTGACTTCACCAGCAATAAAAAGCTGGGAAAAGATATTGGCAGTTTGCCTGATGGCTACGATTTGAACTACGTTTTGGACAATGAAGAAGGGAAGTTTGTTTTTGTCGGACGACTAAAAGAATCCACAAGTGGACGCCTGATTGAAGTGTACACCACCCAGCCAGGCATCCAGGTTTACACCGGTTACTGGATTCCTGAATTGACCATCAGCGGAGAAAAGAAATTTGGAAGTTATGCTGGCATTGCGCTTGAAACCCAGCATTATCCCGACGCGCCCAATCACCCTGATTTTCCGTCAACGGTGTTGGCTCCCGGCGAAAAATACGAAGAACGAACTGTGTATAAGTTTGGATTGATTGATTAAGATCGAATAAACAATTCAAGAAGCCCTCAATGTGTCACAACGCTGAGGGCTTTTTTGTTTCTGCCAGAGCTACGAAAAAAATTGTATTTTTGGTTCCTACCGAAAAATAACTAAATCGAACGGAATGAAAACAATAATCGAGCTCTTTGAAACCAGTGTGCAGAAGTATGCAAATAATGTTTATCTGTGGGAAAAGAAAAAGGACAACTACCAGGGAACGACTTACCGGCAGACACGCGAAGAAGTTTTGCAACTGGCCGCAGGTTTCATATCGATCGGCATCGAAAAAGGCGACCGGATTGGATTGGTATCAGAAGGCCGAAACCAATGGATCATCAGCGAGTTGGGTATGCTATATGCCGGAGCCGTCAATGTTCCCATGTCGGTTAAGCTGGATGAAGCCAGCGAGTTGAAGTTCCGTCTCTCCCACTCCGGCGCCCGAATGGTGATTGTTTCAAAAGGTCATGCTGCGAAAATCGAAGCCATTCGCGAGGAGGTTCCCACGCTCGAAAAAATAATCTACCTCGATAAAAAAGATGATCTGGGTGAAAATGATCTTTACTATTACGATATCATTGAAAAAGGGAAGGAATTTCTGAAAGACCACAAGGAAAAGCTCGAAGCCGTTTACCAAAATATTCAGCCAAACGATCTGGCCAATATTTCCTATACTTCCGGAACAACAGCCGATCCCAAGGGAATTATGCTGACCCACCTGAACTATGCGGCCAACACCATCCAATCGAACACGCTAATGGATATTACTTCGGATTGGAAAACACTGGCCTTTTTGCCCTGGGACCACTCCTTCGCGCATACCGCCTGCCTCTACTGTTTCATGTATAACGGTGCCAGCATCGCGTCGCTCGAAGTGGGGTCAACACCAATGGAAACACTGAAAAATATTCCAAAAAACATCAAGGAAATTCAACCCAATGTATTGATGAGCGTACCAGCGGTTGCCAAAAATTTCAGAAAAGGCATTGAAGCCGGTATTCGACAAAAAGGAAAAACAGCGGAGAAATTATTCAATCATGCCTTGAGCATCGCCTATAAGTATAATGGATTTGGTTACGACAAAGGCAAAGGCTTTCGTTTTGTCTATAAGCCGTTGCTGGCCATTTACGATAAAATTTTGTTTTCAAAGATCAGGGAAGGTTTTGGGGGAAACTTAAAGCTGTTTGTTGGTGGAGGCGCCCTGCTCGATATTGAATTGCAGCGCTTTTTCTTTGCTATTGGCATGCCCATGTGCCAAGGCTACGGACTATCAGAGGCGTCGCCGGTTATTTCATCGAATGCCTTACACGCTGTTAAATTTGGTTCATCAGGAAAGCCCGTGAAATACATGGAATTGAAAATTGTAGACGATCAGGGACAAAAATTACAAACCGGACAAAAAGGCGAAATCATTATTAAAGGAGACAACGTGATGCTGGGTTATTGGAAAAACCCGCAAGCAACGGCCGACACCATCAAAGAGGGCTGGCTACACACCGGCGATATGGGTTATGTAGATGAAGATGGCTTTCTCTATGTGCTTGGACGATTTAAAAGCTTGCTGATTGGAAACGACGGCGAAAAATTCAGCCCCGAAGGCATTGAAGAAGCACTCATCGACCAGTCAAAATTTATTGACCAGTGCATGCTTTACAACAACCAAAACCCATACACTTCAGGCATGATCGTTCCAAATATTCAGGCAATTAATCAAGAGTTAAAGAAAAATGGAATCACTCCGGGAACTGATGAAGGCCATGTTGAAAGTATTAAAATTCTCTGGGCTGAATTGAACAAATACAGGCCCGGTGGCGAGTTTGAAAATCAGTTTCCACAGCGCTGGCTACCGGCAACTGTGGTGATTCTGTCGGAAGCATTTACCGAGAAAAATCACCTGTTGAACTCCTTGATGAAAATGGTACGCGGAAAAATCAACGAATATTTTGCTGAAGAGCTGGAATTTCTTTACACGCCCGAAGCCAAAAACATGATCAATGAGCGAAACATTGCTGCGATTCGAAAATGGAATAGTTAAATTAAATATCTTCTCTTACCCGGAAGAATAAAACATCAAACACATGAAACTAACCTTTATTATCTTACTAATCAGCCTTCCAACACTGATTTTTGGACAGGCCCACCGCTGGCATGGTACAAACCAGGATGCACGCTATCCAGACACTGATCTATTGGATGAATGGCCCAATGATACGTTGCCAATCGAACAAACTTACTACGGAATTGGAGATGGCTATGGTTCCCCGTCGATTGTAGAAGCTGGTTTGTTTATAGCTGGCATGCACGATTCAATTGGCTATGT
>JAGXIR010000158.1 GCA_024635605.1 Sunxiuqinia sp. | reverse complement strand
AGGTCATCGGTTCGATTCCGATATTCTCCACGAAGATAATTAGAGAGTTACAGCGAAAGTTGTAGCTCTTTTTTTGTTTTTGTGTCAGCAGAGTTTTTGAGAATTTCCGGAAAAATAAAAAGGCAGTCCTCTGACTGCCTTTTCCGCCCCGATCTCTCGGGGAACTAACCTAAACCAACTAAACCTAATAAACCATGAGCAGCTGGAAATTGTGGTGTGCTGTCCCGAAAGACAACGAATTCCCAGTTTGCTACTAACATACTTGCCACAAACAAATGTCCGAACAAGTACATTTCGATTTCGGCTCAAAGATATCAAAAAAAATAAAAGGTGTGCAAAGATATAGTTGAATATTCCGATCAGAATTGTAGTTCTTAACAGCACGTTAAAACAGGACCAGTTATCAGTCAGCAGTTTCGATTTCGATTTTAGCAAATTTTGTGGTCAGATGGATGCTCACGGCCGGAAAACCAAGGGTGCAAAAAAATAAATGAGGAGCTGTACTCGTTTAAACGGTGGGTATTGGATGAATCAGGAGTGAATTTTACATGAAACTGGTGAAGTTTAATTTGCTCATGAACAGTGCTTTGTGTTTGGAAGCTGAAGAGCTGATTTAAGTTGAAGCGGATTGATGACGAATTCAGTGTTATAATTTGTAGAATAGACCTAATTTTATACATCAAACTAATCGAATTAAATTTTGACTTATGCGTTCAAAACTATGTTTGGTATTGCTTTTATTTTCGCTGAGTAGCCTTTCGCAACAAAGTCCTAAAAGAGAGTTTCGGGCGGCTTGGGTTGCGACGGTTTCCAATATCGATTGGCCTTCAAAACCAGGATTGAGCATGGCCCGTCAACAGCAAGAGGCTCATATTTTACTCAATAAGCTCCAGCAGATTGGCATGAACGCTGTGATTTTTCAGCTCAGGCCATCGGCAGACACTTTTTATCCTTCAGATATGGAGCCATGGTCGCGCTACCTGACTGGTAAGCCGGGAGACGATCCGGGGTATGATCCCTTGCAATTTTGGATTGACGAATGTCACAAGCGAAATATGGAATTTCATGCTTGGTTTAATCCGTTTCGGGTTGCTTTGAAGTTTGATGAGCCCTTGGCGGCAACGCATGTCGCATTTCAACGTGCGGACTGGATTGTTAAATATGGCAATTCGCTTTATTTTGATCCGGGCCTGCCCGAAACCCGCCAGTTTATTACCGATGTGGTGATTGATGTGGTACGGCGCTATAATATTGATGCCGTTCATTTTGATGACTATTTCTATCCGTATCCGATCATTGGAGAAGCCTTCCCTGATACTCTTTCGTTTAAAAAATACCGTCGTGGCTATGCCAATGATCAGTTGGAAGACTGGCGGCGGGAAAACGTTGATCTGACGATTGAAAAACTCAGCCAGGCTGTCAAATCGGTTAAGCCCTGGGTAAAATTTGGGATCAGTCCCTTTGGAGTTTGGCGAAACATTGCTGATGATGAACGTGGCTCATTAACGTCAGCCGGAAATACCAACTATGATCACCTGTATGCCGATGTGCGCAAATGGATGGAAAACGGTTGGCTCGACTACCTGTTGCCCCAACTTTATTGGCACATCGGGTTTCCGGCCGCTAATTTTGAAATCTTGTCGCATTGGTGGAAAGAACACACCTACGGGCGGGCTTTGTATGTGGGGCATTCGGTCTATAAATGCGATCCGGCTTCGAGTATTCTGGAGTGGAGGCAGTGCAGCCAACTTCCGGATCAGGTTCGTCTTACTCGAAAAATTCCGGAAATCGAAGGTAGCGCATTCTACAGCGCGAAACATTTTTACCGAGACATTATCGGTTTTCAGGACACCCTCGAAACCAAATTATATGCTCATCCCGCGCTGGTTCCGGAAATGCCCTGGATTGACAACCAACCGCCGGCAATGCCTCGCAAAGTGAAAAAAGGATGGGGTAAAGTGCTGAAATGGAAACCGGATAAAACGGAGAATGAATTGGATAAAGCCATGCGTTACATTGTTTATAAGAATAAAGTGGGTGAAGTTTTCAATCCGAATGACACACGATTTATCAACCTGATTACAAAGGAAACGAAGCATCGTCTGATCAAACGAACCAATAACATAGCGTATGAATTTCGGGTGTCGGCGCTCGACCGGCTTCACAACGAAAGCCAAATTTCAGATCCGGTGATTATAAAACTCTGATTTATGAAACGAGCATGTTTGGTCAACGCAAAAGGAAATGATTCAAGTGCGAGTTCCATCCGCCAGCTGGCGGATCATATAAAAACAAACAATTCTATCATATGAATCAAAAAATAGATTGTTTCATCACCTTCTGCGGAAAGCTGGAGACACAATACACGATCGACCAATTGAAACGTTCAGGCCGGGTTCAGTCTGTATTTGTTTTAAACAGCAGTGCTGTTGAGCTGGAGGGGGCTGAGACGCTTTTGATCGATCATCCGACGGCGACAAAAAGCATGGAGTTAATAGCCATAAAAGCGACTGCCGGTTTGGTTTTGATGGCGTTACAACCAAGCTCGCTGGGCTTGGGCCAATTCGCTCTGGAAAGGATGCTTCAACTGGCCGGGTCGAGCCAGGCAAGCATGCTTTATGGTGATTATTTTGAATTGAAAGCAGGTGTTCGCTCCAACCATCCGGTGATTGATTACCAACAAGGAAGCCTGCGCGATGACTTCAATTTTGGTCCCGTCCAATTATTCCGGAAAGACGTGCTGGAGAAATTCGTTTCAGAAAACCATCCGCAATACAAACATGCTGGTTTCTATGCCATGCGTTTATTGGCTTCGCGAATGGGTGAAATCGTTCGAATCCCGGAATTTCTGTTCAGCATGACTGAAAGAGACACTCGCCAGTCGGGCGAAAAGCAGTTTGATTATGTGAGCGGCAGTGCCCGCGAAAAGCAAATTGAAATGGAGCAGGCCTGTACCGATCACCTTCAAAAAATTGGTGGATTCCTTGATGCGAACTTTCAATCGGTTGATTTTTCGGGCGACTTCCCGGTGGAAGCTTCGGTAGTGATCCCGGTTCGTAACCGCATCAAAACCATTCAGGACGCAGTGGATTCAGTTCTTTTGCAAAAAACCGATTTTCCCTTCAACCTGATTGTTGTGGATAATTATTCAACTGATGGAACGACCGAATTACTTCAAACTTATTCGGATGAACGATTGATTCATCTGATTCCGCAGTCCACCGATCTGGGGATTGGCGGATGTTGGAATGAAGCGGTATTTCATGAAAAGTGCGGGCGGTTTGCCATCCAGCTGGATAGTGATGATTTGTATTTTGATGACACGACGCTGCAGCAAATTGTCAACAAATTTTACGAACAGCAATGCGGCATGGTCATTGGCTCGTACCAAATGTGTAATTTCAACCTGGACGAAATTCCACCAGGCTTGATTGACCACCGGGAATGGACACCGGAAAACGGACCGAATAATGCACTTCGCATCAACGGGCTGGGTGCCCCCCGGGCTTTTTTTACGCCGATTCTTCGCGAAATACGTATTCCAAATACCAGCTATGGTGAAGATTATGCTGTTGGTTTGGCCATTTCACGAACTTGGAAAATTGGACGCATATACCAGGCCATTTACCGTTGCCGGCGATGGGAAGACAACTCGGATGCCTCGCTGGATATTGCCAGACAAAACGTGCACAACGCCTATAAAGACAGTCTGCGAACCTTCGAGCTGAAAGCAAGGGTAAGAAAAAACCGGAGAACTTGACTGGGAATACGATAAAAACAGAACGGTAAACCAATGATTAGAAGCAAGCTTGAAATATCGGTCAATGACTTAATCCTACAGCAAAAGCAGGGGTGGGAGCTTGCCAGGATCAACTATCTCGGTTTGGAAAAAGTGGAGTCGAAAGCATTTGAGTTTGACGGCTTCAAAATAGTTGTGCAGTACAATCCCGAGCGGATCCGTTCGTCGGATGCTAAGACCGATGCGAAATCTATTGCACAGCGAGCTTGCTTTTTATGTAAGGAGAATCAGCCTGTTGAACAGCACGGGCTTTCTTTTGGCTCGAGTTACAGCATTCTGGTCAATCCATTTCCTATTTTCACCAAGCACCTGACCATTTCGCTAAATGACCATCTGCCACAGGAAATTGCACCCTATTTTGCTGATTTATTGACATTGAGCAAACAATTGCCCGATTTCACCTTGTTTTATAATGGCCCCAATTGTGGCGCTTCGGCTCCCGACCATTTTCATTTTCAGGCCGGAAGCAAAAACCAAATGCCTCTTGATTCTGAAATTAAGCAAGTGATTAAAAAATGGGGAGAGCTACTTTTTCAGGATGAACACACCAACATCACCGCACTTGGGGAACACTACCTGCGAAATTTGATCTGTCTTATTTCCGATTCGGAGCAAGAAATAATTCATCATTTTGACAAGATTTTGAGTCTTCTAAATGAATCCGGACCGACAGCTGAACCGATGATGAATATCGTGTCGCGTTATGAAAGCGGAGAATGGATCGTCGTGCTTTTCCCGCGCCAGCGGCAACGGCCCCGGCAGTTTTACGCTGAAAAAACCGAACAAATCCTGATCAGTCCGGCCTCGGTCGAAATGGCAGGACTGCTGATTCTTCCGCGAAAAGTAGATTTTGACAAACTGACTCGTGATGATTTGACTGATATTTATAAGCAAGTTTCAATGAATGATCAAGCATTTGTTGAATTGAAAGACCAAATAAAAGTGAAGCTATGAATAGACAACCCGAAATTCAGGTCGGTATTTTGACCGAAAAAATAATTGCTTTTGAGCTTGATCGGCATTACGACACCAAAGAAGAAATGACCGGTTCTCGTTTTAAGGCGGAGGTTTCCGGTGATGAAATTGTGATCACCTCCGACTCCGGTCAACAAAGGAAACGCAAGGAGTTTATCTTTCAGGCGAGTTCGGGGGAGGATTCTTTTTTGCTGGAAGGGGTGACCATTGGGATTGATTTCCACTGGGAGCAAAAGGAAAACCAACGGTTTCGGGGCGATTTAAAACTGATTGTGGAAGGTGAAAAAGTGCGCGCCATCAACCTTGTTTTGCTTGAAGAATATTTACGTTCGGTTATTTCATCCGAAATGAGCGCCACCAGTTCACCCGATTTACTGAAAGCCCACGCGGTGATTTCGCGAAGCTGGCTGCTCGCACAAATCAGAAAAAGTGAACAGCTGAAGTCCGGCTCTGCTGGCTATCAATCAGTGCAGCAAGCTGACGACGAATTAATTCGCTGGTACGATCGCGAGGACCATCACCATTTCGATGTGTGTTCCGACGATCACTGTCAACGCTACCAGGGATTAACCAAAATTATAAGTGGGAAAGCCAGTCAGGCAATTGACGATACATTTGGGGAAGTGTTGATGGTTGAAGATGAAATTTGCGATGCCCGTTTTTCGAAATGTTGCGGCGGCTTGTCCGAGAATTTTGAGAACGTATGGGAACCAGTTTATCACAGCTACCTGACCAAAGTGGTCGATTCGGAATATGGCGAACCCACTGGCATGGATTTGCGACGGGAAGATGAAGCCGAAGAATGGATCCGGACCAGTCCGTATGCATTTTGCAATACCTTTGATAAACAGGTGCTGTTGCAGGTGCTGCCGGATTTTGACCAGGCAACGACAGACTTTTTTCGCTGGAAGGTGAGCTATACACAGGAGCAACTTTCCACTTTGCTCTACAAAAAAACAGGCATCGATTTTGGTCAAATCATTCGTCTTGAATCCGTTGAGCGCGGGCATTCCTCACGTCTGATCAAGCTGAGAATCGTTGGGGTTAAAAAGACGATGGTCATCGGCAAGGAATTGGAAATCCGCCGCGCTTTATCCGAATCGCATCTGTACAGTTCTGCTTTTGTGGTCGATTGTCACGATATGCAGGAAGGAATTCCGCAGCTATTTGAACTGACCGGCGCCGGCTGGGGGCATGGTGTTGGCCTTTGCCAGATTGGCGCAGCCGTCATGGGCGAAAGAGGATACAGCTACAAGGAGATTTTGAAGCACTATTTTAAAGGTGCTGAGTTGAAGTGGCTCTATTGATTTTGGGGCGCAGTTTCCAGCAGCGTATTTTCAATTGTTGTATCGGTTTGAAATAGACCCATAAATCAGAATTTAGGTTTAATTGTTATATATTTGTTGACAAAGCTACAACGCCGTTATGCTCACAAAAAGAAAAGTCATAGATGCTATTTCCAAACTTCCAGATAAATTTTCGTTGGATGAACTGGTGGAGAAAATGATTTTGATCCAGAAGATTGAAAAAGGGCTGGAGGAATCGGAAAAAGCCGAAATAACACCTGATGAAGAGCTTGATAAAGAGATCAATTCATGGTTCAGATAAATTGGACAAATCAAGCCAAATCGGATCTTAAAAACATCGCAGAGTTTATTTCCAGAGATTCCGTTCGATACGCGAAAAGCCAGATTAACCGGATCAAACAAAGAACAAATATCTTAAGAAATTATCCTTTGTCAGGTAGAACGGTGCCCGAATATGAAGTGCAGGAAGTAAGGGAACTTATTGAAGGCAACTACAGGATTATCTACAAACTGGTTGACAAGGAAAGAATCGATATATTGACAATTTATCATTCGTCGAGAATGATGAAAAGGTAAAATGGCGAAATCATGAAAAAACCGACAACCCGCAATGCCTGGGCCTGGATTCCCTCCCTTTATTTTACTGAAGGGCTGCCGTATGTTTTGGTGATGACCGTGTCGGTGATCATGTACAAACGGCTCGACATCTCGAACACTGACATCGCGCTGTACACCAGCTGGCTGTATTTGCCCTGGGTCATTAAACCCATTTGGAGCCCCATTGTAGATAACCTGCGCACCAAACGGTTTTGGATTATCAGCATGCAGTTGCTCGTGGGTGTGTCGCTGGCCTGCGTGGCATTCACATTGCCAATGAGCAATTTTTTTCAATACAGCTTGGCTTTTTTTTGGTTGATGGCTTTCAGCTCGGCCACGCACGATATCGCTGCCGACGGCTTTTACATGCTCGGACTCACCAAGCACGATCAGGCTTTTTTTGTGGGAATCAGAAATACGTTTTATCGCTTTGCCATGCTGGCCGGGCAAGGTCCGCTGGTGATTCTGGCCGGGCACATGGAATCCATTGCTGACAGCACTTCGTGGGCCTGGAGCATTACGTTTTTCATTTTTGCGGCTCTTTTTGCGGCTTTTAGTTTGTGGCATCTGTTGATTTTGCCCTACCCCAAAAGCGATGTGAAGCACGAACATCAGTCGGTGGAAGAAGCGCTGGCTGAGTTTTTGGAGACTTTCACTTCATTTTTTAAAAAGGAAGGTATCGGTGTAGCGCTGGTATTTATCTTGGTTTTTCGTTTAGGTGAAGCGCAATTAGTCAAACTGGCCTCACCGTTTTTGTTGGATGAGCTTTCGGATGGGGGACTGGCTTTAACCACAAGCAACATCGGCTTCGTTTACGGCACAGCCGGAATTATTGCGCTTACCTTGGGCGGAATTTTGGGTGGGATTGCAGTTTCGCGTCATGGCATCAAAAAGTGGCTGTGGCCCATGGTGCTGGCCATGAACCTGCCCAACCTGGTGTATGTTTTTCTGGCCTTTGTACAAACCCAGCACCTGGGAATTATAACGGCCGCGGTGGTGGTGGAACAGTTTGGTTATGGGTTTGGATTTACCGCTTATGTACTTTTTATGATATACCTGTCGGAAGGAAAGCACAAAACGGCACATTACGCATTGTGTACGGGTTTTATGGCGCTGGGCATGATGCTTCCGGGCATGATCAGTGGCTGGATTCAGGAGCAGATTGGTTACCAAAACTTTTTTGTTTGGGTGATGCTCTGTACCATTCCCGGTTTTATTATTATCAACTTTCTGAAAATTGATCCGAAGTTTGGGGCGAAGGAATAAAAGATAAGCCACGAATTATTTTCTTTTATTCATTCATCCGTGGTTATTAAACGTCATAAAAAAAGCTCCCTGAATACACATCAGGAAGCTTTAAGCGAAGTTTATTTTATTTCAATTACTTGGTGTACTTGGCGTCATTCAAAAATTCAAAGCTTTTTTCAACACTGATCAGAGGCTCGTAGTTGTAGCGTTCCACTTCAACAATGTAGTCTTTCATGCCGGCTTTTTTTGCCATTTTAAAGGCTGGTTTGAAATCCATTTTTCCGCTGGCACCCAACTCTTCCACATCTTTTACATGATACAACTCAAAACGCCCGGGATACTTTTTGAAGTAATTAATAGCATCTTTGCCACCTTCAGCAATCCAGTACAAATCCAATTCGAACATCACTTTGTCCGGATCGGTGTTCTGCAGCAAGTAATCGTAGAAAATGTTTCCTTCCAATTCCGTCGTAAACTCCTTTGCATGGTTGTGGTATCCGAAACGAATGCCTGCCTTGTTACACAGTTCGCCTACCGTGTTGTAGTAGTCGCAATACTGTTTCAGCACGGCCAGATCTTCGTAGGATTCACCGCCCATGGAGGGTTTCACAATCCACTCGGCGCCTGCCGTTTTGTGGGCTTCAATACAGGTTTTCCACCAGTCCATGGCCTGATCCCACTCGCCCTCTTTGGGTAAGTTCATGCCCGTGTGCGAACCTTTCATGGTCATGCCGTTCTTTTCAAGTAAGGCTTTAAAATCGGTGGGTTCCATACCATAAAATTTGCCATCGTTATATCCGGCAGCTTCAACATAAGCATAGCCAATTTCGGCCAGTTTGGCAATTGTTCCTGCGGCATCTTTGCCCATGTCTTCGCGAACGGACCAAAGTTGAATGCCAATTTCCTTTTCTTTTTTTGGCGCTTTATTCCCGGCAAATACCGATGTTGAAAACGTCATGAGAACGAGCGCAAGCAAAGTACTTTTTGCTTTCCAATTAAAATTTGTCATGGTTAATGATTTAATAGAAAATAGTTGATAAAAAATTTAGTTGTCGCAGGCAAAGATAACGAAAAGAAGTTCCCGTCTGAAAATTAAAATTGCGGGATGTCTGGCATCTGAAAATAGCCAAATCCTTGGATTTCT
>JAGXIR010000157.1 GCA_024635605.1 Sunxiuqinia sp. | reverse complement strand
TGCTGAAGAACATAAATTAATTCTGCACCACATTGCATTTGGGTATCTACTATTTACAAATAATGATTTATTTTAGTAAGCAGTTTCGGGCAGTCCGAAACCTTCCAGGGGCACCTCAAAAGCAGCAAAGATTCGTGAGTAGGCAGAAACCGGCGGTTTGGAAACAAAACCGATTGGTGCGTTGGAGCAGGGGAGTGTTTGAATCACCCCAAAAAGTTCTTTGATAACCGGGAATCTTCCTTGAAACAGTCGCCTGCGTGCTTAAAACACAGCGAAAAGCCCTCCGCTTGGTCAACAGCGTGCCTGAAACGCTCTTCCGGGCAAAAAAATCGCGTTTCAATGCCTCGGAAATGCGTTTCAAGTGCTCCGCTGAGCGTGTCAACAGCTCGGCTGAGTGTTTCAAGTGGTCGGCTGAGCGTTTCAACAGCAATTTCTTGTTTTCGGACGACGCCGAGAGCCTTTGCAAAGGCTCCGGGCGAAAGTTTGTCGGGCGAGACTGGCAATCGGGCGTTCACTCCTCTTCCGCTTTTGTCAACCTCCTCATAAAAAGCTATTTTCTTTTAAGTTCTGCAAATACTTGCAATCTATCTTCAAAAGGTTTTGTGCTCATTCTCCAAGCCCGAATTCCTTTCTCCTTAAAATGAGTTGAATTATGATTATAAGATTGCTCACCAGCATAAACATTATTATTAATTTCTCCTGTCCATACTTCATTCCATGGAGCATCAATTTTGATAGTAATCGTATTATCTACGTAGGTTGCTGTAAATTCAGTATGGCTTCCAGTTCTATAATTGTACTGATCGCCAGATAATGTATTTGTGTCGGAATTATAGGATTTAAACATAAACCATCCTGAAAGAGAGGATGTTTGGGTTTTTTCATCCCAAAGTTCCCAATAATATTTTTCGTCCTTTAAAAAGGGGATATTTCCGGCAACTAATTCCGTAGACTTAGGCTCGTAATCTGGCATCAACTCACTAATATTTACATGTTCCTTCAACTCAAATGTTATGTTTGTGTGTTGCGCCAACAAATAGTCTCCGGTCATCTCACCCATAAATATTCCTTTTTCTATTGATGTTATTTTCCAGGTTTCGTTCCAAGGTGCACCAGTATAAATTTCAATGGTGTCATTCAATACTTTTGCAGTAACAGAAAGATTTGAATGTTGCGTGAAATTACTCTGACTACCATGCCATATTCCATTATCATCGATGCTATCGAAGGTGTATGTTCCCCGACAGAAGAAATTTCCATCAATGTGCGATACAAACTGGTACACTGTATTCAATTGAAATGTCTCAGAAAAGCTATTAGAGGTGTCCCCGCCTGAAGACTCATGATTGGCCGGTTTTTTTGCGCACGCAGTTAATCCTATTAATACAACAGAAATTAATAAAACAATTTTCCATACAGGAAGTTTCTTTAACTGATAATTTGTCATCATAACAATAAGTTTTTTAATAAATAATTTATGAAGAAAGCTCGTGATTCCAAGATATTGCATGCCCAAACTTCCCTTTAATAAGCTTTGTTCGTTTGCTTAGTGATCCGTTTCGCTCGTATAGGCATGTTTCCAAATGTTCTGGCGGCCCGCCGAATTCTTGAAAGCGGGTGTCATCTACCTGTTCTCTGGTGCTAGTTGGTCACCACCATTTCAGTGGTCATGGCCATCGGTATTTTCATTCCGTCCGGTATCTGAGGATTTTCCTTGATATACGCATCGCCGTTAATCTCTTGATTAATATTTGCTTCCATAATCCACCCCGTATTTTTATCAACCTTAATCTCGGATTTCATGGAACCGGCTAAATCATACTTCATGGGCATTCCATTGGCCTCAACGTAGGCGTCTTTATCTGCCGTTTTAATCGTCGAATTTCCGCGTATTAGCGTATAATCTGCCGCCAAATCAACCAATTCGTAGTCGGTATTCATTATTGCCGACATTCCGGATTCAAGCTTCGTATTGATGGCCCATTTTTCGCCGATACTGACCGGCTGGTCAGGATAGATCGCCGTGACCATTTCAATGCTGCCTTTTAACGCTGCGGCTCCATAGGCTTGCATGATCTGCGCTTTTATCTGTTCTCTTTGCATGTCCGAAAGCTGGTCGAATTGATCGATGGCAGTTTCCCAGAGTGCTTCAACGTTTTTAACTTCAGTCACTTTTCCTGTTTTGGTCATGGTAACTTCAAACGTTTTATCGATCACAGCACCCAAAATATTGGAGAATACATCATTTTCATCTTTTTTTTCCGAATCGAACTCCATTGTTGCTTGTGGCATTTGCATCGACATGCTGAGTTTCTCAAATTTCGTGTCCATGTGAAAACCATTTTCATCAATGGCTTTCACATGGAAGGTCATTGTGCCATTAATTTTCATGACCATATCCATTGTCTGTCCATTAACTTCCTGACTGATGGTTACTTTAGAATTCGTGATCTGCCGATACACGTTGCCATTCACAAGTTTAAGGGACAATTCGGAACTTTGTGACTGACAAACTGAAAAAATAAGTGTTACAAAAAACAAGGTGAGAATTGCTTTCATTTCAAATGTGTTTAAGGGTTGTGTTTTTAATCTGTTTTCGTGATTTCTTTTTTCGCTCTACAAGTTAAGTAAACATACAGAATAAATTATTTAGGCAACTGTAATTTAGTTTCATTCAAAATAAGAAGGAATCAGTGTTCAGTCGCAGTTGCCCTATAAAGTGTTTCCAAAACCTTTGGGCGTTTCAGCACACGCCCGCAGTGACCTGTCAACGTCTCAGACTTGAATGCGTCAACAAAAGAATATGTTTCAAGCCACGCCATTCGAAGTACCACGAAGAACGCCGGCGATTACCTTTCCTTCCCTTTTTTTGAAGCTTGTCCGGAACTCGCTTCGGGAGAAGGTGTCCCGAGAATCGGGGCGGAAGGGTCAAGAAATGAACAGTATGATTGCCGTTGGATAAATCCAACGGCAATACCAGCTGGATTTCGGTTGTTTTGAAACAATCAATGACAACAAATGGCCATTAATGACAATAATTGAAAATGACCGTGAATAACGGTCATTTTTTGTCATGGACAAGCTCCTCATCTTACCGGAAATGATAGCTCAGGCTGAGGTAAAAACTACGGCCCGGCGAATAGATCGGACGGCTTTCGGCACTTCGTACCGAGCGCGACAGGTGTTCGTAGTAGGCCTGGTCCAACAGGTTGTGCACGGCAGCCGACGCGCTGAATTGTTTGCTGATGGCGTACGAGGTTTTCAGGTCAAGCAAGTTGAAGGCTGGTGTTTTGGTTTCGCCATAGCTTTCGGCAACCCGGTTTTGCTCAAAGGCATGGCGCAGGTTCAGCTCGGTGCGCAGCCTGTTTTGCACGAACGAGCCAATCAGCCGGTAGCGGAATTCCATGGGCGGAATTTCGGGCAGAGCTTCATTGGTCGTGGTGTTTTGTCCATGTGTGTAGGCCACTTCCGCAATGTGCTGAACATGGCTGTTGAACGCTTGTTGCCAGCTCATTTCAAAACCGCTGATTCGTGCCTTGTCGATGTTCACAAATTGGCGGACTCCGGGTGCTGTCACCATGTGGGGCTGCAAGTCCCCTTGAATTTCGGAAGAAATAAAGTCGCTCAGAAACGATGAAAACAGGTTGAGGTTGACAAGTGTTCCGGCCTGTTTGTAATCGAAAATCAAATCCAGTTGGTTGTTGGTTTCGGCCTTTAGTTCCGGGTTGCCAATCAGCTCATACGGGTCGAGCCCGATGGGGAAGTAGTTGATGTAGCGCTCGGCCAGGCCGCCGCTGCGTTGCGCGGTTCCCATCCACAGGCTGATGGCGAATTGCTCCGTCAGTGTTTTGGTGCCGCCCAGGCTTAGGGCGGGGTTCAACAGGTCGGAGCTTAACTTGTCGTATTGACTGGCAAAGTTGGCATCCGGATCGCGGGCTTCGGCATGGTTCAGTTCGAGCCTGCCCGAAAACACCAGGTGATAGCCTGCCCGTTGGTGGTGGTACTCGGCAAACAAACCGTTTTTGCGAATCCAGGCATCCTGCCATACGTTGTCGCTCAGGGTCTGGCCGGCCATGGGGCCCATCAGCATTTCGCGCGTTCGCTTGCCTTCCGCGTTCTCCAGACGCATGTCCGTTCCGGCATACAGCCAGTCCATGTCAAAGTCGAACCGCAGTTCGGTGCGTCCTCCGGCATTGTCGGTCTTGGCTGTCGTGTTCGAATTCACCGTTCGCGGATTGAGTTCCTTGTCGCGATTGTCCATCAGGTGATCTACCCAAGTGGCATACACGGTTGTTGACCAGGACGACAGCGCCGTTTGGTAGAACCTTGCTTCATGTCCCAGGTTGATCAGCCAGGTATCGTCTTTTCGCAAGTCCATTGGCAAGGCCGGAAAGTCGACATCTTTGGCGTAATTGTTCGAAACCATCAGACTGAGGTTTTGTGTTTCGCTGAGCTTCAGCCCCAGTTTGCCCCCCACATTGGTTCGGTAGAAATCGGCCGGAATTTCAAGGCCGTCGCCATCGGTGTAGTCTTTTCCGGTGGACAGCGAACCGAAAATGCTCAGGTCGGCTACCTTCGAGCTCAGGCCAATCAGCGCTTCGTTGCGGCTCACTTCGCCATTGGTTTCGAAGCTGGTACCGAGGCGACCCCGGAACTTTAGCTGGTCCGAAAACTGCAGCGCTGCGCTCTTGAAATTGATGGTTCCGCCAAAGGCGTTGCCATAGCGTAAGCTGTGCGGCCCTTTCATCAGGTCGGCTTGCACAATCATGTTTAGCGGCACCTGGCTCGAGACCGGATCCATGCGGTTGGGGCAGCCTGCCGTAGCGCCTTGCGAGCCATCAATCACCAGGTTGATTTGATCGTATTTAAAACCACGCAGCACCGGGTCGAAGCCGTAGGCACCGCTTTTACGAATGCTGGAGATGGAGCTGAACTGCTCCAGCAACTGTCCGGCATCGTGCGCCAATTGATCCTGCACCTGGAAAGTCATTTGCTCGCGTTCGCCGGTTTCGGGATGGATGCTTAAAAAGGTGACCGGCTGCAAACTGTGGCTGTGCGGTGTGAGCAGCAGTTCGCCTTGTTTCAGTGCCTGGGCCAGTTCTTCAGCGCTAACCCGGTGCTTTCCAAATTGAATGTGCGAAATAATTAAGGGAACGCCGGAGGTGAAGTTCAGCTGAATTTCTCCGTTTTCCGAAGAAATTCCTTGTCGCCCGCCATAGGCATAGTTGGCATTTTCGACGGGCTCGCGCGTGTTTTTATCAAGAAGTTTCAGGCTGCGTACCTGTGCCAAATTTACATTCGTCAAAAGCAGGAATGTAACCAATAAAACCCAACCTTTCGAATGATGGGTAGCTTGAATGATTCGATTCATTTGATTTGAATAAACGGGTTGTGTGATGGTTTAGTACGGAATCGGACTAAACGATAAATGGTCTCAAAAAATGGTCTTTCAAGCGTTGAGTTTGGGAGGATGGAAAATGTTCCGGCTCAGCAAAATTCCGCTGATCTGGGTTGGTGTGCTGTTAAACTCTTCCACCTGCGGTTGTTTTTTCAATAAAAAATCATATTTCGCGAGGAACAGCTGAATTTCGTATTTCCTGTTTTCTGATTGGGGCAGTTCCTGTTTTTGTTCTTCATGTTCTTCCAGCTTGTCTTTCAGTTGGCAGCACCCCTGACAGGTCGATTCCGGAAGGTCTTTTTCAATACACATAAACTCGGCGATGTAATCCTGATTGATTTTGAAGGAGACATAAATGCCCAACTGAGCAAACAGGTGCCCGCCAAAAGCCAGAATCAGCGCGAAGGATATAAGTTGCCTGATGAGCATGATTCGTCGCACAGGATTTGATTTAAACGTTTGTGTTTTTGGTTTCTGATTCATGGACAAAGCAGCGAGAAAATTGTTCAGTGGGAACGGGGAAATTCCAAATTCCAAGTTTCAAATTCCAAGAGCCCAAACACTGACAATGAATGACCGAATGAAGAAGTCTCAGTTTCCAGTCTCAGCAGGCAGAGGCGGTGGCGCAGGATCCAACAAGGGCAACAACTTTTATTCTTTTCTATGTGTTCTCTGTGTCTATTGTGGTTTTCATGAATTTTAAATTCCATATTCCATATTCCAAAATCCAAATTCCAGAGGTCCACATTCCAAATTTCAGCTTTCATTCGTATTTTAGCCGTTCAATCGGATTTGAATGTACACACAGGAACAAGCAAAGCAACTGCGCAAGGATTTTTGGATCATGTTTGGCAAGCGGTGCAAAGTAGTGCCCGAATTGCAGGGCAAAAACAAGAAATGGGTTTTGTACGATACTAAAATCACCGGACTTGACCTGAAGTTTGAAGTGGATCGGCAGTCGGCTAAAGTGATGATTGAGTTGAACCACCGAAACGAGAACAAGCGACTGGATTTGTTTGAGAAACTGCAGCAGTACAAGCCGCTTATGGAAGCGGGCTTTGAAAACGGGCTGGAGTGGGATTTTTTGTTTGTACGCGAAAGTGGGGAAGAGGTGTGTCGTGTGTTTGTAGAGCAACAGGGATTCGACATTCACCGGCAAAACCAATGGCCCGACATTTTTAATTTCTTGATTGACAACATGCTCAAACTCGAATCTAATTTCATGGATATCCGTGACGTGCTGAAGGAAGAAATCAGCGGCTGATTTATTTTTTTGTGCGCATACGTCAAGTTGCGGGTAGCCATCGGAATTATTTCTCTAGTTTTATGGTTGCGGAACGATTTGGTGGTTTCTTGATTACTTTTAGCCCGGGAATTTAATGATTCGAAACTCACGATTCAATTGCTCACAGAAAATAAGACCAGAATGAATTCATCAACCGACATCGATCAACAGCTGGCCAGGCGAATCAAAAAAGGCGATGTGCAGGCGTTTGATCAGCTGTATGAACGGTACAGCCAGCGGGTGTATGGTTTTGCTTTTTCGATGCTCAAAAATAGGGAAGATGCCAAAGAGATCGTTCAGGAAACCTTTCTGAAGATATGGAATAAACATGACAAAATCTTCAAAAACAATATCATTTATGAAACCAAGACGAACTGCACGCCATCTGTTCCCAATTCTTTTTTTAATTCTTATTTCTTCTTGTCAGCATAAAGTTGAAGAAGCAAAAACACAGCTTTCAGATTTGGTTGTACCTACTGTTGACACGGCCAACTCACGCTGGTTTTTCTTTTCTTCAGCCTGCCGCCCGTTTGGGATGGTCAACCTTAGTCCGGATACCCAGACTGGCGGTGCATGGGGAAGTGGTTACCGTTACAATACCGACACTGTTAAAGGTTTTAGCCACATTCATGCCTGGCAGTTGGCCGGGGTTTCGGTTATGCCAATTGTTTATTCCGAAGAAAACACATCAAATCTTTACTCCGGATACGAATCGAAGTTCAGTCACGAAACTGAGAAAGTCTGTCCTGGCTATCATTACCTGGAACTGGATCGATACCAGATTAAAGCCGAACTTACTTCTACCAAACGGGTTGGTTTTCATCGCTATTCTTTTCCTGAAAGCGGAAAGGCTGCTGTTCTTTTCAATCTGAATGGCATGCTTGGACCAAGCCTCATGAAGGAGGGCGCATTAACCCAAATCTCCAAGACTGTCCTCGAAGGACAGACCGTGAATTCGCCAACCATTCGCCGCCCCAAAGATTGTTCTGTTTTTTTCAAAGCCGAATTTAATGCCCCGGTTTCCGCGATCGAACAAGATTCCATTACCGGAAATTACCTGGTTCATTTTAATGAGATTGAGAGCAAGGAACTGTTGCTTAAAGTAGCAATTTCGTACACCTCCATCCAAAACGCGGGAGTGAATATGCAGGAAGAATTGCCGGGTTGGGATTTTGATCAGGTGGTTGCTGATTCGCGTCAGGAGTGGAACGAATGGCTGGGGCGCATTGAAATTGAAGGTGGAACGAAAGAACAGCAACAACGCTTTTACACCGATTTGTGGCATGGCTTGCAGGGCCGCCGAACCATCAGCGACGTGAATGGCGCCTACCCGGATCACACCGGGACAAGTTTTCGCATCGGCCAATTGCCCTTGGATGCGAATGGCAAACCAAAATTCAATCATTACAACTCCGATTCTTTTTGGGGAGCGCAGTGGACCATCAACACACTTTGGGGGTTGGCTTATCCTGAAATGATGGAGGAATTCACTGCCTCAATGATGCAGTATTATAAAGACGGCGGCTTGGTTCCCCGCGGCCCGTCAGGTGGAAACTACACCTTTGTGATGACTGGTGCATCAGCAACTCCGTTCATGGTGAGTGCCATTCAAAAAGGAATTGTGAATGATGGGTTGGAAGAAATTTATCAGGCATTAAAGAAAAATCATTTGCCGGGCGGCATCATGGAAAAGGCTGGTTATGAGCATGAAACGTCGTTGGGCGGTGGATTAAGCCATTATATCGAAAAGGGCTATGTGCCGTATCCGATTCCTGAAGGCCAGTTTGGCTTTCACCAAGATGGAGCCAGCCTGACCATGGAATATGCCTATCAGGACTGGTCATTGGCTCAACTGGCACAAAAACTGGGCAAGGAGGAAGACTATAACTATTTTCTGAAAAGATCACTAAACTATCAAAATGTTTTTGATTCGGAATCCGGTTGGATGCGGGCCAAAGATCTGGGTGGCAATTGGAAAGCAGACTTTGATCCGTATCAGCTAGAGCATGGGTTTAATGAATCAAACGCGGCACAATCCACTTGGTTTGTTCCGCAAGATTTAACCGGTTTGGCTGAATTGATGGGCGGAAAGGAAGCAGCAGCCCAAAAGCTGAATCAGGCTTTTGAAACAGCCAACACAATGGGCTTTACTGCCGGAACGTCGCACGACCGGGAACTGCACCCGGAGTATAGCCGCATTCCCATCAACTACGGAAATCAACCATCGATTCAAACAGCTTTTATTTTCAATTACCTCAATCAGCCTTGGCAAACCCAATATTGGTCGCGCGAGGTGGTCGAAACGGTTTACGAAGGGCTAAGCTCGCAGCGGGGATACAATGGTGATGAGGATCAAGGTTTGATGGGCTCGCTCTCCGTGATCATGAAAATGGGCTTGTTTTCGATGAATGGCGGATGCTCACCGGAACCTTTTTACGAACTCGGAAGCCCGGTTTTTGATCGAATGACCATTCATTTGAACCCGAAATATAATTCGGGAGAAACATTCACGATCATCACAAAAAACAATTCTTCCGAAAACCTTTACATTCAGTCGGTCAGCTTAAACGACGTGCCCTTAAATCATTGGAAGATCCCACATTGGCAAGTGGTTTCAGGAGGAGCGTTGACTTTGGAAATGGGTAGTGCACCCAATAAAAATTGGGGTGTTACATTGAGTGAAGA
>JAGXIR010000016.1 GCA_024635605.1 Sunxiuqinia sp. | reverse complement strand
CGAAGTGACCCAATGATTTTCTTCGGGGAAGTAAAGAAACTGAGCGGGAATATCGCGTAAAACAGCCGCGTTGAACGCACCCATTCCCTGCGTATACGGAATCCGGAAATCCTTCTCACCGTGAATAACCAGAATCGGAGTATCCCACTTCTCCACAAACAGGTGAGGTGAAAAACTGTATGAACGCTGCGCGACCTGATTGTCTTTATCCCAAAACGGACCGCCAATGTCCCAGTTTTCAAACCACATTTCCTCGGTCGTCACATACATTTGGTCGAAATTAAAGATGCCACAATGCGAAATGAACGCGTTGAAACGCCCCTCATGATGTCCGGCCAGGTAATTCACTGAAAAACCACCATAACTGGCACCAACAGCACCCATCCGATCCTGATCCACAAATGGCTCTTTGGCCAAAGCGTCAATTGCCGACAAGTAATCCTGAATATTCAAACCACCATAGTCTTTGCTGATTTGTTCCAGCCATTCCATTCCGAAACCCGGTAACCCGCGGCGGTTTGGCGCAACAACAATGTAACCATTGGCAGCCATCATCTGAAAATTCCAGCGGGTTGACCAAAACTGACTAACCGTTCCCTGAGGCCCTCCCTGACAATAAAGTAAGGTTGGATATTTTTTATTCGGATCGAAATGCGGCGGATAAATCACCCACAGGTGCATGTCTTTATCATCTACTGTTTTCACCCAGCGTTCTTCAACCTTACCCATCTCCAGCTGGTCGAGCAAGCCTTTATTAACTGCTGTCAGCGGTTCATCCTTGCCGGTTTTTGGGGCAACCAGGTACAACTCGGCTGGCTGCGACATAGACACTTTCTGCGCCAGCAATTTTCCGTCGGCGGTTTCAATTGCCAACTGGTAGTTGTGCACTCCATCGGTCAGTCTGCTTATTTTGCCACTTTTCAAATTCAGGCTGTAAATTTCATCCGTCGCCTGAATGTTGCTGATAAAGAAGATCAACTTGCCATCGTTTGACCAACTTAGATGGCCGGCGTTTTGCTCCCAAGCTTCCGAATAATTCGTCTTTTTACCAGTCTTCAAATCCAACACAAACAAGCGGGCTTGGTCCGCTTCATAGCCATCACGGGCCATGCTTGTCCAGGCCAGTTTAGTTCCATCGGGCGAAAAGAGGGGACTTTTATCATACCCTTTGTTTTCTTCGGTGAGATTGGTGGTTGCACCCGATTCCAAATCATACAAATACAAGTCCGTATTGGTTGAAAACGAATATTCCTTCCCGGTCAGTTTCTTGCACGAATAAACCAGCTGTTGTCCGTCCGGGCTCCAAACAACTTCATCCAGCCCGTCAAACGGCTTATCCGGGCTGTCAAATTTCTCGCCTTCCAGGATGTCTTTTCCCGATGTTATTTCACCTTGCCCGTAGTCAGCCACAAAGATGTGGTTGTAGGTGTAATCATGCCATTTGTCCCAGTGGCGATACATCAGGTCGTCTTCCAGTCGGGCATTAGCCTTCGGAAGATCCGGAAACAAGTCGTGAATCTCGTCATCCAGCTTCACCGCTTTGGTGTAGAAAATATGTTTTTGATCCGGCGAATACTTAAAGCCGGCAATTCCGCCTTCAACCCGGCTGACTTGCACCGGATCCGAACCATCCGGGTTCATTTCCCAGAGCTGGGTTTCGCCATCGGCAGCAACCAAATACCCAATTTTTTTGCCATCCGGCCGCCATCGTGCTCCCGATTCGTTGGGTGCTGTATTGGTGATTCGACTCACCTTGCCTCCTTTAGCCGGAACGGTGTACAACTCGCGATACGACTTGTTTTCCGTAATGTCATAATACGTTATGCCAAACAAGACCGTTTGTCCATCGGGCGAGAGTTCCGTGTTGCCAAGCTGTCCGAAAGACCATAAAACCTCAGGAGTCATGATATCAGATGTTAATACAGGAGTTTCGGGAATATACGTTTTGCTTTCTTCTGCCATAGCTGTTGATTTTGTTCCGGCATCAATCAGCAAGGCCAGAACAGATAAAATAAGTAGTTTTCTCATGGATTAATGTCATTTTTCAGAATCCGAAAAATACACTTTTGAAAAGAATAATAAAATGATTCTGCCGCGTAAAGTGGTTTATTTGCATAAAAAAAACACCTGCCCCAAAGTGGGACAGGTGCCATCATCTTAACCAATTGATGCAATCACCCATCAATAGCGATAAGTTCCATCATACTCAAAAACTTCACCTTCGTAATCTTTTCCTGTTACCGTAAACATCACCGAATCCTGCCCTTCAATTTGAAGCGAATTCAGATCAAAAGTAACAAAGGCCGACATGTGATAGCCGGGATAATCATCCCGGGCATTATGCCGCAACTCCAGTTGAATGGGTTCATCGTCGGCTGTCAGCTCACCAGGCTCTTTTACTAAATTCACATAGTGAATCCGGTTACTTCCCAAATACTGCAGTTCAAAAGTCAGCATGTTGTTTACAGTCCAAACATCTTCAACATGAATCGGATCATTCCCGATACTATCTTCAATTTCCTCGGTAATATCCAGAATACCTTTGAATAAGATGTCTTTCACTGAATTAACACGCACGTAGTATTCTTCAAAGTCATCATTCACCCGCTTATCGTCAAGAATGGTGTAACTGACCAAAACGCGCGTACTGTCATCCGCTTCATGCCAATGAATTGAACTATTTACAGGGAAAAGCTCACACCCATCATCCATCTTGATGGTATAATCTGATCCGTCTTCCACATCAACAATACCGAATCCAACCCAGTATTCTCCTAAAGAATAATCGTCATCATCATTTAAATCACAGCTGAACAAACCGATGGTCAGCATTCCGATTAAACTAAATTTTAAAAGCGTCTTCATATTTCTTCTCCTTTTTCATTTTAAATTTCCATACAATAGATACATTGACGGGGGTTGGGGTTGCGTCAAGAACAAAAAAATTTAAACCTGACAAAAAAACATCTATTCGAAAATGGCACAATCATTGATATTTAAACTTCTATATATTTGTATTTTTACATTAAAAAAATAGTTAGTTGAAATTCAACAAAAAAAAAGATAGTATGAAAAAGCTCTTAGCACTAATCGCATTGGCAGCTATTACTACCGCTGGCTGCGCAAGCGGAAATGGAAAAACAAACGACAAATCTGCAGATATCAAAACAGCAAGCATTTCGCAGGATGTAAAACAAGGAGGAACCGTTTTAATTTCGAAAAACGAATTTCTGAAAGAAGTCTGGAACTACGAGGAATCGCCCGAAGAATGGAAGTTTTTAGGCGACAAACCTGTTGTCATCGATTTTTATGCCGACTGGTGTGGTCCCTGCCGGATCGCCTCACCCATTTTGGAAGAAGTATCGCACGAGTTTGCCGGCAAAGTTGATGTTTATAAAATCGATACGGAGAAAGAACGTGAACTCGCTGGTGTTTTTGGTATTCAAAGCATTCCAGCCTTCCTGTATATTCCCATGGAAGGAAAACCGGTGATGATGGCGGGAATTGGCCGTTCCGAAGAAGAAACAAAAAGCATGTTTATTGAAAACATCAACAAGTATTTACTAACCAAGTAAAAATCATTGCATGAGTTTAGAAAGCAGGCTCCGGCTTGCTTTTTTTTGCTTCATTCATCCCAATACTTATCCTGAGTGCGTAGCAAAAAGTTCCTTGAAAACCTGTACTTTTGCCAGCCTAAAAGGAATTGAATGTCAAAGAAAAAGCAGGCAAGCGCCTATGATGTTGTTATTATTGGAGCCGGACCAGCAGGCTTAATCGCGGCAGGACGGGCAGCCGAAATGGGCGCCCGGGTTTTGCTGGTGGAGAAAATGCGCTCGGCCGGACGCAAGTTACTCATCACCGGGAAAGGTCGGTGTAACATTTCCAACGATGCCCACCAATCCACCTATTTCAAAAATATATTCCCAAATGGGAAATTCCTGAAGCCAGCATTTGGTGCCTTTTTTTCCAAAGAAATCATTCAATTGTTAAACGATGAAGGTGTGGAAACCACCGTTGAGCGTGGTGGCCGGATTTTCCCCACAAGTAATAGCGCCCTGGACGTGCTCAACGCTCTGATGAGCTGGGTGAAAAAACGCCAGGTCAATATCATCTATTCTTCCAAAGCAGAAGAAATTTTGGCAGAGAAAGACGAAATAACCGGAGTTCGGATAAACCGAAACGGGCAAAACGAAACCATTTCCACCTCGGCAGTTATTATTTCCACTGGTGGAAAATCCTATCCGGCAACCGGCTCCACCGGTGATGGCTACCAATTGGCGGAACAGCTTGGCCATTCCATTCAACCCGCGCGGCCAGCATTGGTTCCCTTGGTTACTTCGGGCAACATGGCAGCCGAACTTCAGGGTTTAAGCCTGAAAAATGTCAATGCCAGCGTTTGGATTGACAACAAAAAAGCACAAGAAGAATTTGGCGAAATGCTTTTTGCTCACTATGGACTGACCGGCCCCATCATCCTGACCTTAAGCCGGCTGGTTGTCGATGCACTCAATCAAAAAAAACAGGTTCGCATCAGTATCGACCTGAAACCAGCGCTCGATGAAAACAAACTGGATGCGCGACTGATTCGTGATTTGGACGCGAATGGAAAAAAACAGATTGAGAATATTTTTAAAGAATGGCTGCCAGCTAAACTCATCCCGGTTTTTTTGAACGAACTACAGATTGACGGCAAAAAACAGGGACACCAGGTAAATTCAAAGGAACGCCGCAAAGTGATGCTAATGATGAAAAACCTGTCGTTTGAAGTGCTTGATTTCCGCGGCTTCAAGGAGGCCATTATTACTGCTGGAGGTGTAAGCACCAGCGAAATTGATGGCAAAACCATGCAGTCGAAACTGATCAAAAACCTTTATTTTGCTGGTGAAGTGATGGATCTGGACGCCAACACCGGAGGATATAACCTGCAAATTGCCTACTCAACCGCCTGGCTGGCGGCCAATTCGTTGGCAAAAAATCTTAACGAAACAGCAAAAACACCAAACCATTAATTCACCATGATCATTACAGAAGCCTGCATCGAAAATTTTGCTCAAGCACTGGCTGCACAACAAGCCGGAGCCAACCGCATTGAATTGTGCGAAAACCTTGCGCTAGGTGGAACCACGCCATCGTTCGGAACCATAAAAGCCTGTGTTGAGAAACTGGACATTCCGTCCTTTGTGATGATCCGTCCACGAGGTGGCGACTTTGTGTATTCGGATGAAGAACTTCAAATTATGCAAGCTGATATAAAATGCTGCAAACAGTTGGGCGCACCTACAGTTGTGTTTGGCCTGCTGACAAAAAATGGCAAGATTGACGAGGCCAACACCCGAAAGCTGATTGAGCTGGCACGTCCGATGCAAGTGACTTTTCACAAAGCGTTTGACGAGCTGCGCGATCCACTGGAAGGGCTCGAAACCCTCATTCAGCTGGGCGTTGACCGGATCTTAACTTCGGGCACAAAAGCTACAGCCAGCGAAGGCGCCGAAATATTGAACCAACTCATTCAACAGGCTGATGGCCGAATCACCATCGTAGCTGCCGGAAAAGTGACCAAAGACAATTTATTGGAAATCAGCCAAACCATTCACAACCAAGAGTTTCACGGAAAACAAATCGTTTAATTCATCAAGCTCTCCAGAACTTTCTCTGATTTGGGAGCATGGAATTCCGCAAGCTCAAAATCCGCAATTCCGTAAAAATATTCTGCTTTGAAAAAATCGGAACCCCAATTAAAAAAAATTGCTTACCGATTTTCATGCCCTACTATTTTTTCGTATTTTAGTTTAACAAAATTTCAAAGCACTCAGAAATAAAAATATCACCCTCTAATATTGAGCGACTTAAACGATGAAAACTACCGACAATCCCCAACTACAGCTTGCACGCAATTTTGTGCGTTATACCAATCAACATATTTTCCTCACCGGAAAAGCCGGAACCGGGAAAACCACTTTTCTGCATAACCTGAAAAAACAATCCCCAAAACGCATGGTAGTAGTCGCTCCCACAGGTGTAGCAGCCATCAACGCCGGGGGTGTTACCATTCATTCCTTTTTTCAGATTTCGTTTGGCCCGCAGGTGCCGCAAGGCAATCCTTCGGGACAGCATGCTCCGACAGGCATTAAACGCTACAGCAAGGAGAAGATTAACATTATCCGAAGCTTGGATTTGTTGGTGATAGATGAAATCAGCATGGTTCGCGCCGACTTGCTTGATGCCATTGATGAAGTGCTGCGTCGGTTTCGCGACCGCCGTAAACCTTTTGGGGGCGTTCAGCTACTCATGATTGGTGACCTTCAACAGTTAGCTCCGGTCGTGAAAGATGACGAATGGAGCCTGCTGAAAAACTATTACGACACCTGCTACTTTTTTAGCAGCCGGACTTTGAAACAAGCCTCCTTTGTCAGTATTGAACTGAAGCACATTTACCGGCAGAGCGACGAGAATTTCATCCACCTGCTCAATCAAATCCGAGAAAACCGGTTAGATGAATCTACACTTCAGGCACTGAATCAACGCTATAAACCCAATTTCAATCCAGATGATCAGGAAGGTTATATTACGCTTACCACCCACAATTATCAGGCACAGGAAATCAATCATTCCAAACTAAAGGAACTCAAACCAAAAGCACACTTTTTCGAAGCCAATGTGCACGGCGAATTCCCGGAGTACATGTACCCGACAGAAATTGAACTGGCACTAAAAATCGGCGCCCAGGTCATGTTTGTCAAAAATGACAGTTCAGCAGAAAAACGATATTACAATGGTAAAATTGGCAAAGTCATCCGCATTGATGAAGACTCCATTGAAGTCCAGTGCAAAGGCGAAACACAGCCGATTGTGGTTGAACGCGATGAGTGGCAGAATGCCAAATATGCGCTGAACAAAACGACACAGGAGATTGAAGAAAACGTGATTGGCACTTTTGAGCAATTTCCGCTGAAACTGGCCTGGGCCATCACCATCCATAAAAGCCAGGGACTGACTTTTGAAAAAGCCATTATCAACGCACGGCAATCGTTTGCGCATGGCCAAGTGTATGTGGCGTTGAGCCGCTGCAAATCGCTGGAGGGGCTGGTGCTAAGCACACCCATTGAAACCCACAGCATTAAGAACGACGGAACAGTCGTATCATTTACTGATCGGGTTGAGCAGAACCACCCCGGCGAAAAAGAGCTGCTCGAATCGCGCAGAAACTATCAGCAACAATTGCTTAGCGAGCTGTTTGATTTTAAGCCCATTCTTTGGCAAATCCAATACCTGAAAAAACTCTGCAACGAGCATGGTTCCTTACTCTTGGGCAACCTGAGCCAGCAGTTGCAAACCATTAGCGAACCATTAAAAACCGAACTGATCGGAGTAGCAAATAAGTTTGAGCGGCAAATTCAGCAGCTAATCCGGCAGAGCGAAGACGTGGAACAAAATGAGCCCTTACAGGAACGAATAAAAAAAGCCTGTGCTTACTTCCTCGAAAAGTTGGAAACCGTTCTTGAGCGACCCCTTAAATCAACCGCCTTTGAAACCGACAATGCGGCGGTGCGCAAAAGCCTGCATGAGGCTTTTGGGAAACTCCACAAGGAGATCAACATTAAACGCAGCGGGCTGGCAAGTTGTCAGGATGGTTTCATCTTAAAAGACTACCTAAAAGCCAGAGCCCGGGCATCCATTGACCTCGGAAGCACGAAAGCAGCCACGGGTTCGGGCAACGCGGCCTTTGCCAAATACCCCGACTTTTTCAAAAAGATGCATGCCTGGCGCGCATCAAAAGCCAAAGCCTTGAAAGTGGAAATTGCACGGGTCATTCGCCAAAAAACCCTGTTGGAGATTGTTGAAAAGCTACCGGCCACCCGCATTGAGCTGAAAGGAATTCAGGGAATGGGCGGCAAAAAGATGCAGCAGTTTGGCAAGGAAATCCTGGAAATGACCCTGGCTTACCGCAAAGACAAAGGGCTGGAACTTCCGCTGAATGCCGAAAAAGAACCGGCCAAAGCCACGCTCGATTCCAAACACCTGAGCTACGCCTTATTTAAAGCGGGCAAGTCGGTTAACGAAATTGCAGCCGAGCGGCAACTGGCCACCACCACCATTGAAGGGCATTTGGCCCATTTTGTTGGCGAGGGTGAACTAACCATCGACCGGCTGGTAGAAGCCGACAAACAGAAAGCAATTGTGAGTCAACTTAAAAAGCACACCGGCAGTTCAATGAATGAAGTAAAATCAGCTCTTGGCGATAACTACAGCTATTCCGAAATCCGGTTTGTATTGAAATACGTGGAAGCACAAAAGATGAAAAACTGATCGACTTACCTGAGCGCAGCTAAAATCTTAATGCCAGACACCCAAATTCAATAAAAAGCTAACAGGTAAAATTTACTTCACATAGGCGTCGGCATCAATCAACTTATTTTGGCCATCCCGATACAGCGCATAGTTAAAGCCCGGATGAAGGCAATAAGCACCAGTTTCGCCGGCTTTGCTGATGGCAATATAGCCAATCTGCACTTCATCGAAATTGGGCTTCAGCTTCACAATACGCATCACCGCTTCTTCGCAAGCTTCCTGCGGCGAATGCCCCTGACGCATCAGTTCCACCACTAAAAAGCTGCCAACCGTGCGCATCACCCATTCGCCGTGCCCGGTTGCTGCAGCGGCACCCACTTCATTATCGCAAAACATACCGGCGCCAATTATGGGCGAGTCGCCAACCCGTCCGTGCATTTTATATGCCAGTCCCGAAGTGGTGCAGGCACCGCTCAAATTTCCCTGCTGATCAAGTGCCAGCATCGAAATCGTATCATGATTTTCAATATTCACCTCCGGCTGATAATCCGACTGTTCTTTCCACGCTTCCCATTGCCGTTTAGCTTCTTCGGTCAACAAATTTTCCGTTTTAAAGCCATTTTGCAGCGCAAATTCCAGCGCCCCATCGCCCGAAAGCATCACATGCGGCGTTTTCTCCATCACGAGGCGTGCTACCGAAATCGGATGTTTTATGTGTTCCAGAAAGGACACGGAGCCGGCATTGCCCTTGTCGTCCATAATGCAGGCATCCAAAGTCACATGCCCGTCGCGGTCGGGACGCCCGCCAAAGCCCACGCTCATCACTTCCGGATCGCCTTCGGGCACACGAACGCCTTGCTCTACCGCATCCAATGCAGTTCCACCCGACTGCAAAACTTTCCAGGCCACTTCATTGGCTGGCATACCATGATTCCAGGTTGAGATGACCACTGGTTCTTTTGAGGCGACCGCCGTGGCATTCACCCGCTGAAATAAAGGACTTACGACAAATGAAGCTGCCAGTCCTCGTTGAAGAAATCTACGTCTGTTGAGCATGATTGTGAGTTTGACAATTGTTTCATGTCCAAGATAAATGAAAATTCTGAAAAAAGGTTGGTCAACCAAATCAAAAAAAGCTGATCACGCCCGATTATTCCGAAAAGAAAACTCAAGCTAATTTTAAAAAAAATCCACGAATCGAACCAACGTATTTGAACCTTTTCATTTTCGCGTGTACCGATTGAAAAAAATGCGTCATGTTATTCGACAGAATGAAATATTTTGGGCTCGTTGTCGCCCTTCTTTTATTAACTTTAGCTTATGTATTGATGAGCGGCCCGGCCAACCACGATCCGGATGTTTTTGATGCAGGCATCTTTAGTTTCCGACGGATTACATTAGCCCCGCTGCTTCTGATTGGGACATACAGTAGTTTGATCTTTTTGATCTTAAAGCAACCGAAAAACGGATGTCAGGACAAAACAAAAAAATAAAAAGCGACGAACAACTGATGCAGCATATTTGCAACGGCGATCAGCAGGCTTTTAACTTGCTTTACAACCGTTACAATGATCGCTTGTATTACTATTTTTTTCGCATGTTGGGCAACTCCGAAGCCTTGGCCAATGATTTTTTACAGGATGTTTTTCTGAAAATCATTGAACAGCCCGGACGTTTCAATCCGGCTTATCCTTTTAAAACCTGGGTATTTTCGGTGGCCTATAACTTATGCAAAAACGAATACCGTCGACGCGAAATCCGCAGGGACTGTCCAGCGACAGAGAAGCAAGTCAACCCGGAACTTCCTGTTGAGATATCGAATGAAAAGCTTATCAACCGGATCTTTTGCAGTCTGGACGAACTGAACCCCGAACACCGTTCGGTTTTTATCATGCACTACCGTGAAGGTTTTGCGGTAAAGGAAATCGCCGCCATGCTCGAACTGGCGCCGGGCACAATAAAATCCAGACTGTTTTATACCCGAAAGTTTTTAGCCGACAAATTTCGGCACCTAAAAGGAGAGATTGAATTTTAAACCAAAAGGCAATGAGTGAAAAGCAATTAGCAGATTTAATCAGGCAGGATACCATTGGCAAGCCCGCACCGCAAGTTGAAAACCAGCTCAACTATGTGTTCATGCTTAAATCAGTCAAAAGCAAAGCACGGCAAAACTCGTTCAGCGGTTTTTTGGGCTGGATATTTTCTATGGACGGAATGGGAGTGAAAGCCGTTGTCGCGTCGGTTCTTTTTCTTTTTTTCATGATCAAGCCTGAATTAAACCGTCATCCCGGATCAGATGGTACGGCTGACTCCACAAGTATTCAGCAAAGCGTGGTCATTGATTCCACCTTGTTTCAACCAGATTCAAAAATAATCAACGACAGCATTTTCTAAGGCACTCGCGGTTCCATGATTGCCAGGTAGGCTTTCAGCTTTTCATTCATGGCCTCCGCCGTAGGCAGATGATTGGAGCTAGCCATTGAAACCAGGCTTTGATACAGGAAAAGCTTCATTTCCAACTCCTGTGTCGAACCCGCTCCCGCAAACTCAGCCAACTTCAAATAATAGTTGATCCATTCATCGAGATTCGCAGCCAGCTCAGTCATCTGCTTCTCCCCGACTTCTTTTTCATTCATTTTGAAATACAATTCATTCAACAAAACAGAATAATAATCTAGTGGCCAGTTCCGAAATGGCAGAATTTCCCGGACTTCGTGAAGGACTTGCAGGGCTTCGTCCTTGCGGTTATCCTCAACCAGCGCTTTGGCCAACCGGTAAAATGCCGGCCGAATTTGCGCCGAAGCGAATAACCTCCGGTGGTGCCAGTCAAAGTAAACATCCGGATCTTTCAGATTCTCCCAATGGCAACGTTCTATCAGATTACGGTATAAAATTTCCGGGTCAACCTGCCCTATTGCTGACACAGATTCGGCTTCATGGCAGTCCGGGACCAGCCGGTAAACCAGTCCATCGAGACGGAGGTAATCCTGTAGTCCGTACTGACGCGGATCCGCCAGCGAGGTAAAGCAAATGGGGCGTTCGTTGATATTCGAGCTTAAAATATCCCAAAAAGCCAGGTCGTTGCGCATCAGGTATTCCTTATCGGGCCGCACCGGGATCTTTTCATCACCAATTGCCAGATACATGTCCGACACCGGAATGAAATTCACCTCACCGCCCGACTGAAGGCCCACTTTGGTTTGTGAGCTGTCGTTGGCTACAAATGCCAGCACCCGCTGCAAGTCCTGCGCCGCCTGAATGCGTGGAATGACCGGCAGGTAATCCACTTCGCCCAGGCTATATTTTTCGACCGGAACCGACAATTTGACCCCGTCATTCTCATAAATCCTGCGGCTGATCTGTTTCATGTACCAACCGGCATTCAGGTAAGGCATCACAATAATCCGGACATCCTGCCGGATGCCTTCCACTTCCTGGCAGTACCATAGCGGATAAGTGTCGTTGTCGGCGTGTGTAAACAGAATGGCATCGGGCTCGCAGCACATCAGGTAGTTGCGGGCAATATCGCGTGCCGCATAACGGCCCGAGCGGTCGTGATCATCGTAATTTTGATGCAGCAAAATGCCCGGCCCTGCGACAAATGCCAGCAAGCCGGTCAGAATCAAAGCCGGTGTTTGGCGGATCTTCGTCCGCAAAAAGTCAAAAACAGCCAGCGCCCCCAGCCCAATCCAAAGGCTAAACACGAAAAACGACCCAACATAAACATAGTCGCGTTCGCGGGGAGTGACTGGAATTTCGTTCAGATAAACCACCAGTCCAAGGCTCATGATCGCAAACAGCACCAGCATTCCAAGGAAGCTCTGCTTCTCTTTTCGGTAGTGAAAAAGCAGTCCAATGATTCCGAGGATGAAAGGCAAGAAGAAATAACGGTTCCGACCTTTGTTCTGTCGCAGCTCGTTTGGCAGGTCGGCCGGATGCCCCAGTCGCCGCTTGTCCAAAAACGTAATTCCCGACTGCCAGTTTCCGTTCTCCCGATCGCCATAGCCTTGGATGTCATTCTGACGGCCTGTAAAATTCCACATCAGGTAGCGCCAGTACATGTGCCCAAACTGGTAACGAATGAAATAGCGAAGATTCTCACCCAAAGTCGGGATGGTGGTTTGCGCCGACTCGCCTGATTTGCTGGTGTAGCGAACTGGCTTTCCCCGAAGCTTCACCCAATTGGCATAGGCCTGCCGGTGTTGTTTTTCATCGCTGTTCAGACGGGGGAAAAAGCTGGTCGTCTCCTCCGCAAAGGTCACCTTGGGATTCAGTTTCACGGGATAGTATTGCCTGCCATCGAACTCATAACTCACCCGTTCGGCATAAGAAAACGGAACCGAACCATAGGTTTCGCCATACAAAATGGGACGGCTGCCATAATTTTCCCGGTTCAGGTAATTAATCAGTTCGAAGGTGGTCTCCGGGTTTCCCTGATCTACCGGCGGATTGGCTGCCGAACGGATGAAGGGTGCAAAATAGGAAGTGTAGCCTATAAGTAAAAACAAAAGGCACAGCAAAGCCAGGTTTAGTGTGGGCTTTTGCTTGCGGTGCGAGTACATTAAGCCCGCAGTAAGCGAACCCGCCACCAAAAGCAGATAAAAATAGAAGCCGCTGTTAACGGGTAGTCCCAATTGGTTGACCGCAAACAACTCCAGCGGACCGGCCAATGAAAAGACTCCCGGGATAAAGAGTTTCATCAACAAAACAATGAACAAACCTGACACGGCGAGCACCAGCAGAACATTTTTTAGTGACGCCCGGTATTTTTTGAACCAGATGATTAATGCAACCGTTGGCAACACCAGCAAGTTCAGCAAATGAACACCGATCGAAAGCCCGGTGAAGAAGAAGATGAGCAAAATCCAACGATTGGCACCGGACTCACCGGCTTCGCGCTCCCAACGGGTGGCAGCCCACAGCACCAGCGCCACAAACAAAGACGACATGGCATACACTTCGGCCTCAACAGCCGAAAACCAAAACGAATCGGTAAAGGCGAAGGTCAGCGCGCCAATCAGGGAGGCCAGCAAAATGGCCGATTCGCGCCGCGGTGCTATCTTTTCCATCAGCCACACCGAAATCCAAAACAGCAGCATAACCGTTCCGGAACTCGACAAGGCCGACACCCAATTAATCATCTTAGCCACCTGTTCCACTTGTCCGAAGCTGAACAAGGCGAAGACCCTCCCCAGCAGCATAAACAGGGGAGCGCCCGGCGCATGCGAAATCTCCAGCTTGAAAGCCGAAACCAAAAATTCACCACAGTCCCATAAACTCAGGGTCGGTTCAAGGGTCAGGCCATAAACTAAGGCCGAAACCAGAAAAACACCCCATCCCAGCCAGGTTTTTAGTTTTTGAAAGCTCATATCCGTATGTTGTTTGCCAACTAATACACCCATAAATGAAAAGGTTCAGCAGTTTGAGGAAAGTGGTCAGCAATCCAGTCAGCTTTTCCCTATATAACCCTAAAAGGGGGTGGGTTACGTCCGAAGTACTCCTTCTCACTTCAAAGATGTAAGCGAGGACCTAAAAACCCGGCTCGGTTCAATAGTGATTGATTTTTTTAAGCGATAAAAGTATCTTTGTACAAAACTCTGAAGCTATGACCGGAAAAGATTTACGCATCGTTTTTATGGGAACCCCCGAATTTGCTGTGGCCAGCCTGGCCGCTTTGGTAGAAAATGGCTACCAAGTGGTTGGAGTAATTACAGCGCCTGACAAGCCAGCTGGTCGGGGCCGAAAATTGCAGGAGCCGGCCGTTAAAAAATATGCTTCGGAAAAAGGATTGCGTATTTTACAACCCGAAAAACTCAAAAACCCGGATTTTATCAGCGAATTGCAAAGTCTGAAAGCCGATTTGCAGGTGATTGTTGCGTTTCGCATGCTGCCCGAAGTGGTGTGGAGCATGCCCCGCCTGGGAACCTTCAATCTGCACGGTTCGCTGCTTCCACAATACCGCGGCGCTGCTCCGCTTAACTGGGCGGTCATCAATGGCGAAAAGGAAACCGGCGTAACCACCTTCCTGCTGTCGCACGAAATTGACACCGGCGCCATTCTGTTTCACGAGAAAACACCGATTGGCGAAAACGATACCGTTGGTGATATCCACGACCGCTTGATGGGAATTGGCGCTCAACTGGTGTTAAAAACGGTGGATGCCCTGGCCGAAGGCAATTACTCGCCGCTTGAACAGGACGAGATTAAAGTGGATAGCTTAAACCCAGCGCCTAAAATTTTCAAAGACGACTGCCGAATTGACTGGACCAAAACCGGGGAGCAAATCCGCAACCTGATTCGGGGATTGTCGCCCTACCCCGCCGCCTGGACCAAACTGGAAGATGAAAACGGAAATTCGTATTCGATGAAAATTTATTTTGCCGATTTGGAAGCAGGATCCAAGGCTGCTCCCGGAACCATTGAGTCGGATGGAAAAAGCTACCTGAAAATTGCGACGGCCGACGGCTGGATGAATATTTCCGACCTTCAGCTTTCGGGCAAAAAACGAATGAAAACTGAAGAGTTCCTTCGGGGTTTTCACGCCATTTCCGAAATGAAAATAAAATGAGCAGTTTTTAACCGCTCAATTTTCTTTCCATACCGCATCAATTTCGGGGTTTCTTTTTTCGTAAATAGATCGAAGTCCCGGCTTTCGGTCGTTCTCCCGGCTTCATGCGATTTAACCGATACAGGCGGTTTAGCCTCACGCCGTAACGTTGAGAGAGGAAATGCATGGTGTCATCCGTTTCGAAGCGATGAATCTGGTGTTTCTTTTCCGCTTTCCGGCGCTTGGGTTCAACATACAAAATTTCATTTGCCCTTGGTTGGTGTCCCTTTTCGTAATCGTTGTACGTATAAATTTCCCATTCTTTCAAATCAAATTCCTGCGCAATCCGCTGAAAGGTGTCGCCTTCTTTTACCACAATCGATTTCAATCCATTCCGCATCACCACTTTCCGTGTTTGGTACGGATTGATCAGGTTACGACCATCAACCGGCTGATGACTTTGCTGAATGCCCGCAATTTGCGACTGGTCCAGGCCTTCGTCATACAAATACAATTTATGATCTTCAATAATCCGGATCAGATGACTGGCATAATGAGGGTTGGTGGCATAGCCTGCCTTCTTTAATCCACGGGCCCACCCTTTATAATCGTTCAGTTTTAGTTGAAAGAGGCCGGCATACCGCGGATTAAGCATCAAAAAGTCGGAGTGGTCAATAAACGATTCCTCCACCGAATTGTAGCGACGAAAGCATTCACCCCGTTCATCGTCATCGTGATAAACCCGTTTGCCATTCCAGGTACTTTTACATTTTATTCCAAAGTGATTGTTACTTTTTCGGCTCAGAGTCGAGTTTCCATTGCCCGACTCCAGACAGGCCTGGGCAAGGGTGATACTGGCCGGAATACCACTTCGGATCATTTCACCTACTGCCAACCCGGCATATTGTTTAATGTATTCTTCACGGGTGTTGATGCGTTGACTAAAGCCAACCAGAACAATTATCAGAAAAAAGATACTCAGCGAAGTCTTACGGATCATAGACCAATTTTTTTAGCAAAAATATAAAAAGCAAGCAGCTAAAAAATACCACCAGCCAGTTATTATTGTATTTCGGGTTTTCATGTTCACCAATAAAAACCAAGAAAATGAGAAAAAAGTCCATGGCCTTTAAAGCATTGGCATAGCTACACAAAAAAATGTAATTTTGGACAAAGTCTCCCTATGAAAACGAAAGAAATTAAAATTAGTATATCCGAGTTTGAGAAATTAGACGAACTACCTTCGGCCGATCAGGCATTAACATTGCAGGCACGGGCTTCCGCCTTGCTGGCTTATGCTCCTTACTCCAACTACCTTGTAGGAACTGCGCTCCGGCTGGAAGACGGGACCATTGTTACCGGAAACAACCAGGAAAATGCCTCCAGCCCTTTAGGAACCTGCGCCGAGCGAACCGCCATTTTTTGGGCCAATGCCAATTACCCGGAAGTGGCCATTAAAACCATCGTAGTCACCGCCATTGATCAAAATGGCAATCCGGCAGCCAATGTGAGCCCCTGTGGCGCTTGTCGCCAAGTGATGCTGGAATCGCAACACCGCTTTAAAAAACCAATCCGAATTATTTTGGACAGCTCGAACAAGATTGAAGTGCTGGAAAATATTAATGGTCTTTTGCCACTAAGCTTCAACGGCAACTCCCTGAAATCAATTGTCTGATCCACCGCTATTCCTTCAACTCCTTAATTTGAATCAATTCACCCCACAGTGGATCGCCTTT
>JAGXIR010000156.1 GCA_024635605.1 Sunxiuqinia sp. | reverse complement strand
TTTTACTTTTTCTAATCTTTCCAGATGGTTTTTAAGTGCTTATACGCACAAATTACCTTTTTCCGGACTAAATTTTTTCTTTTTTCGTTCTTTGAAATCCATTGATATCAAATCACACAAGGTTTGTTAAAGTCTTTTTTTTGAGCTGGACTGCAAGTTTGGATTGGCCGCTGTGTCAAAATGGATTAGCATCGTACTGCTGGTTTTGACCACCGGAGTCTTACAATTCAAATGTTCTTGTAGAATTACCTGAGAATTAGAAGCCGCCAGAATTTAGTTAAAAATTACTGGTTCGTGTATTTTATCATTTTCAAGTGTTTATTCCCAAATCGGGGAAAAGGTAACCCTTGTGTGAAATTTATTTTTGTAGTTGTCTTGGAATCAGTCGGTTTTATGCCTACGCATTATCTTCCAGTATCTTTTTATATTCAATGTCCTGCTTGATGCTTTTCACCAGATACTCTTTGCATTTGTATTTGCGTTTTTTGGCGTATTTTTCACTTTGATAGCCCATAACCTGTGCAATTTGCTTCAAAGGAACTTTGTCGAAAAAAAGTTGAAGAATTTTTTGGCAGTCTTTGCCGAGGTTTTTGAAGTGTTTTTGGTAAAGTTTATATTTTTCGTTTAAGTCCGCTGTCTCTTCAAAGCTATTATCGTAAATGTCTTCGTTAAAATCGTGATTGTCCTGAATTTTTTCCTTCTCGTTTTTTCGTTTTTCAAGTTGTTTTAACCAAAGGAAACGGCAGACAGAATAAATGTAGGTTTCGAATGTGCAATCAAGAACAAGATCGTTCGCTTTTAATTTACGGTAGATAATGATAATCGCTTCCTGAAAGATGTCGTTTGAATCCTCGTCATCCCCACTATTCTTTTTTATAAAGAAATTAATCTTATAAAAGTAATTCTTATAGATAAACTGGAGAATTAAATTGTCGTTTCTAAGAATCCCATGAAGAAGTTCTTCGTTCGTATAGTTAATCATTGTCGTTATTTAATTCTTTTAAAAAACCAGCGCCTATCTCATTTGGTTGTAGCAAATTCATCTCTACCTCGCGGAACATTCATTTACGTGCTAAATATCTCCATAAATTGTTGAAAAAGCAAATGAACGGTTTACATGAATTCGCTTCAATTTTTGCTACCTTAATTTATAGTGTACGTTGATCTGAATAATAAAAATACAAAATTAGCTGACTCAATAAACTGGACTGGTTTAAAATCGTGCAAATCGGAATTGAATTATTAAATGGGAGGTGTGTTTTTGGAATTTTCATTTATTGCAGGATTAGTAGCAGCCGGAAGGTGGTGAAAAATAAAAAGGTAGACCCTCTGGCCTACCTTTTCTCACTAAACTAACTAACCTAACTAAACCTAAACTTATGAAAAAAAACGTACTACAAAGATATGCTTTAAAACATTAACACGAGTTAAAAATCTGTTAATTGTTGTTAAATAATTGTTTTTTCCTATGAAAACGAATTATTGAGCCACGAAAGTATAAGAAATCGTTCCTTTTTGTTGAGCGGGTGCCGACTCATCAGTATTGAAAACGGTCCGTTGTGCTGCCTGACGGGCATAAATTTCGAGCATGGGGTCTTTCAGGTCGCCACTGTTCTTAACATCAGCTTGTATCACTTTTCCCCGCCGGTTGACAACAATATCAACAACAACCAGCCCTCCGCCCTGAGCAAGGTAGACCGGAATTGGAAGTCGCAGGTGGTAACGGTTCTCAAGGAAATAGTGGATGTTACTTTCGCCCGAATAAATCGTATTTTTTATGGAGTCAGGATCCATCCCTTCGGTGGTTTCTTCGGGCATAGCAAATTCTTCCAGGTTTTTTACTTCTTTTGAAAGCTGATTATTGACATCGGAAACCAGTTTTTGCGCTTCAGCTATTTCCCGCTGATAGTCTTCATCAAAAAACGGATCTTTTGCCGGAGCATCGTTTACAGCCCGGTTGCTTCTCGATGTTGTTTGTTCCAGTTCGTTTTGATTGGAAGGTGTATTTTCTTCTTCCTGTTCTTCCATGATTTCTTCAAGTTCTGGCTCTTCAATTTCTTCCAGATCGCTGAAATCAAGAATAATAGGTTCTTCTTTAACCTCTCCTTTGAGGTTCATTTCGGCAAGCATAAAACTGGCAACCAGTAAAATGTGGAAGATCAGCGTTCCAATGATACCGTATATATTCTGTTTGTATAGCTTTTTGATTTTAAACATGCCCGACAAAGTTAATAACAAAAAGGCCTTAAATGGCTTCTGAATTTGAAATTTGGATTCGAATTTTTATCTAAATAAATTTCGAAGTTTAGCGCTATGTCATTTTTTAATGTAATTTAATGGCAATGTATCCTTGTGGTTTCAGGCGATATTGTAGCTCTTTATCTATGAAGATAATCAGCTGAATGTTTTTACCGTTTGTTATTACGAATAGCATAGCTAAAAATTAGACTTTGTGAAGCAGCACTTTAAATGGATAATAGTTTTCGTATTGTGGTTGTTGATGAACAATTTGCATGCACAGGAGCAAAACGGTGATTCGGTTTTTAATCGTTCGTCTACGTCTGAGCAATTTTATGATAGTTTAAAACAGAAAGCTTATCGCAGTGGGATTACGCGCCTGGTTTATAACAACCTGATTTCGGGAAAACGCAATCAAAACCAGGTGCAGATTGAGCAGGAACTTGCCCGAATGAGTGAACTGGAAGGCAAAACCATTGCCTCGGTGAAAGTTCATCAGCTTGATATTATTGGGCCATCGTTTGCCGATACGTCAAGAACAAGTCATAGCTGGCTTGGGCAAATGGCCAATAAACTGCATACCCAGACGAATGAACGAATTATTAGGAAAAACATTTTAGTGCGACCGGGTGATACGCTGAATGTAGAAAACTTGCTCGATAATGAGCGTATCATCAGGCGTCTGTCGTTTATAAAAGATGTTCGTTTTTGGGTCGATCAAGATTCGTTGAATCAAGAGTTCGTTCATGTAACAGTCTTAACCAAAGACGTTTTTTCTTTTGGGGTAGGCGGGAACATTAACGGACTGAAGGCTGCCAGCCTGGAAATGTATAACCAGAATATGTGGGGAGCTGGACACCAGATATCCGCATCAATTGTTGGCCATGCAGAGGAGGAGCCCTACGTTGGTTTCGAGGGTTTTTACAGTGTTAATAATATCGGGGGTAATTTTGTGAATATCGCCGTTGGATATGCCAATACCTATCGGCGCGAAGGAGCGACCTTGGTGTTTGATAAAGAATTTTTGCGTTCAACGACCAGGTGGGGAGGAGGGATGACTTTTTCGCGTTGGGAACGGGCAGACCGCTTAATTGAAGATGTTCCCATCGTTATTGATTTTAGTTTGGATTACCGCTATTGGGATTTGTGGGGCGGCTATTCTTTTCAATTGTACGAAGACATTCCTTACCGGAACAAGCAGCTTGTTCTGTCAGGAAGAATGAGACTTTACGATTTTTTCAAGCGTCCGGAACCAGACCCGATGAACAATCAATTTTTTGCCGATTCGAAGTTTTACCTGGCAAGCTTAAGTTTATCCAAGCGATCGTATGTTCGAGATCATTTAATTTACAGCTTCGGAATTACAGAAGATATTCCCAAGGGATTTTTGCACGAGTGGGTTGTTGGCTATGACGACAATGAATTCAGCAAACGCTTGTATTCTCATTTGTATTTTTCTTCCGGAAACTTCATTCGATATAAACCCTCATTTTTGCATGCTTCGGCAGGCATTGGCGGATTTTTTCATTCAAACAGTTTTGAGCAAGGACAGATTGAAGTCAATGCGGACTATATTTCGCGTTTGTATACGATTGGCAGCAAGGGGTTTCGGCAGTTTTTTAAACTGAACTATGTTTTAGGGCTGAACCGTTTTGACGTGGAGAACCTGTTGTTGTATCGCGATAACGGAATTCGTGGTTTCAGAAGCCGACTGGCGCAGGGGAAACAGCGTTTGGCCTTAAGCTTTGAGTCCGTTTTGTTTCCACCCAAGCACATGCTCGATTTCAATTTTGCCTTCTTTGGTTTTGTCGATCTTGGCATTATCGGTTCAAACAAACACTTGATATTCAATGAAGACTATTACGCCGGGATTGGGGCTGGCGTCCGTATTCGAAATGAAAACCTCGTGTTCCAGACCCTGCAGTTGAGACTGTCCTGGTTCCCTAATCACCCGGCTGATATTGGTGGTTTCGGAGGTGATTTTAGTGAGCGGACGAAAAGCCAGTTCTACAGCTTCCAACCTCGAAAGCCTGATGTGCTTCGGTTTGAATAAGGCTTACAAATAATCGAAAAAATATTGACTGATTTTTTGCATTAAATGGATACGATCCCGCCCGCTCACGTTGTGTTCATGAGTCGGGTACGCAAAAAAATCAACCGCTTTGTTTTGTCGGACACATTCGCGTAAAAACTGCATGCTGTGTTGCATGACCACGGTTTCATCCTGCGCGCCATGAATGATCATCAGCTTACCTTCCAGTTGGTCAACATGATTGGTCATATTGGATGCCTGGTACCCGTTTGGATTTTCCTGCGGAGTGTCCATATAGCGCTCACCATACATCACTTCGTACATGCTCCAATCGACAACTGGCCCCCCGGAAACGCCGACTTTAAACGTTTCGGGATGGCGCAACATCAGGTTCAGGGTCATAAATCCACCGTAGCTCCAGCCATGAACGCCAATTCGGTCAGCATTAATGTAGGGAAGACTTTTTAGATATTCGGCTCCTTTTAGTTGGTCAGCGGTTTCGACAACGCCTAAATTTCGGTGGATAATATTTTCAAAAGCTTCTCCGCGATTGGCCGATCCCCGGCTGTCGACCGTGAATAAAATATAGCCATTTTGAGCCATGTAGTAGTGCCACCAGTTCACATTGTTGTGCCAGGTGTTGTTCACCAGTTGCAGGTGCGGGCCGCCATACACGTAAATAATGGCCGGGTACTTTTTGGTTGAATCGAAGTTGGGTGGTAAAATCATCCGGCAAAACAAATCGGTTTTGTTGTCGTCGGCCTTGATTGTGAAGATTTCATTTGTGCCAAATTCATAGTCTGAAGCAGGATCCTTCGCGGCATGAATGGTTTGAAGTAATTTTCCGCTCGCTGACCGCAAATCGGTTTGGCTTGGAACGTCGTAAGCTTGCCAACTGTCGATGACCATTTTTTTATCCGGAGAAAACTGTCCGCGATGGGTTCCTGCATCGCCATCAATTCGGGTCATTTCACCAGTAGCGATTTTCACCCGGTACAAATGACGTTCAGTTGGACTTTCCTTAGTCGCCTGAATGTACACTGATTGGTCATCGGTTCCGTAAAATTCGGTGACTTCCCAATCTCCTTTTGTAATTTGTTTGAGCTGCTTGCCATCAGTATTATACAAATACAGGTGAAACCAGCCATCTTTGCGTGAGCAGTAATAAAATTGCTTCGGATTTTTTTGAGAAAAAACAAGCGGATGCTGTGGCTCCACATATGTTTTGCTTTTTTCTTCGAACAGCGTTTTTGTTTTCTCGCCTGTGTTCGTATCATATTGATTGAGCTGCATGTGATCCTGTCCGCGGTTGAGCTCAGCCAGGTAAATAAATTCATCTTTCGGGCACCAGCTGATGTTGGTGAGGTAATGATCATCGGGTTCTCCGGTGTTCAGAAGGTTGATTTTGCCGGTTTCCAGATCATAAATTCCAACGGTCACCTCGTGGCTGGTCATGCCGGCCATGGGGTATTTTACAGGCATGTGTTCAGCTTGCCGTGTTGTGTAATCCACCAACGGATAATCTTTCACCATGCTTTCATCTTTGCGATAAAACGCGAGCTTTTTTCCCGTTGATGACCAGAAAGTTCCTTTGGTGATTCCGAATTCGCGCCGATGAACGTATTGACCGTTCAAAATCCCGACGGCATTGTCAAAGGTGATTTGCTTTTCACCATTTTCATTCAAAATAAAGAGGTTTTGCCCTTTGGTATAGGCCAGGGTTTTATTGTCATCGCAAAAATCCAGATTCTCAGCGTCATTTGGAATTGCGAGCTGAAGGCTAATTTTCTTTTCTTCCAGATTGAAAAGAATGAGCTGTTGATTTTTTTGAAACCGGATTGTATTTTCATCGACAAAAGAAAAGCCAGGAAAACTGGAATAGGTCAGTTTTCCATTGACTGATGCCGTTTGTTCCAAATCATTTTTTGTGAGCAGCATTTCTTTTTGGTCTTTGTTGATAGCATATTGAAAAAGGGTGTCATTTTCTATACGAACAAAGTGCTTGTTATTTCTCCACTCCAATCCATGTGGTTTTTCAACACGCAGGTGATTCGATTTGCCCAATACGGCATCTTCAAGTGTGAGTGACTTTTTCTGTGCGATAGCCAGTGTGGAGAGCAGGAAAAACAGGATGGTAAATTGAACTATTTTCATCGAAGGATTTTTTTCAGATTTTGTAGTGGCGAAACTACTGTTTTTTTACTTTTTTGATCATGAGTTTGTTCATGCTTCTTTTTGTTACAGGTCAGAAAATAAATTAACTCAGAAGACTAATGATTTCTTTTTGGGTAATTTCCTGAAACGGGTTGTTGGAGTTGACAAATTTCTCGGCCAGCGACGATTTACGTTCTTTTAATAATTGGATCTTTTCCTCAATCGAACCTTCGGTAATAAATCGGTAAACAAACACTTTTTTATCTTGCCCAATCCGGTGTGCCCGGTTGATCGCCTGATTTTCAGCTGCCGGATTCCACCACGGGTCAATAATAAAAACATAGTCGGCCGAGGTGAGGTTGAGTCCAACACCGCCAGCTTTTAGCGAGATCAGGAAAATCCGATTTTCGGAGTCTTCCTGAAAATTTTTAATCACTTCTTCGCGTTTGGTGGTTTTCCCGGTCAGCAGCGAATATTTCCACTTTTCCGATTCAATCTTTTGTTTTAGCAACTCCAGGTGTTTTACAAAGGAAGAGAAAATCAGCACCTTATGATTCTCTGCCATCAAACTCTTCAGACTGCGGAAGATTTCGTCAAACTTACCCGATTCAGATTCATCGGCATCATCGAGCATGGAGGGGTGGTTAGCCAGCTGGCGAAGTTTGGTCAGTCCTTGCAAAACCACAATTGCTGACTTTTTGATCCCTTCTTTCTCGATGTTTTGCAGAATGTTGTTGCGGATAATCGACTTCTCTTTTTCATAGCTGGTTTGTTGTTCTTTCGACATGCCGCAATACCGAATTTGTTCAGTCAATGGTGGTAAGTCGCGGGCTACTTCGTCTTTTTTTCGTCGCAAAACAAACGGGCGGATCAGTGTTTGCAGCTTGACTTGCTTTTCGGGGTCGTTCTTTTTTTCGATGGGCGTAATAAATTCGCGCTTGAAATAAGCCTGGTTGCCCAGCAGTCCCTTATTCAAAAAGTTGATTTGCGACCATAAATCCGACAGCGAATTTTCAATGGGTGTTCCGGTCAGCACCAACCGATTTTTGGCTTTTAGTTTGGTGATGGTTTGGTAGGTTTTCGACCCCGAATTTTTAATGTTCTGGCTTTCGTCCAAAATCAGGTAAAAGAACTCGTGCTCTTTCAACAGCTCGTAATCGTTACGAATGGTGCCGTAGGTGGTTAAAATAATGTCGTAATACGAGATGATGCCTTTTAAGTCGAGTGATTTTTTTCGTTGCACGCCCACGTATTTATAGGCTTTCAGCGAGGGAGTAAATTTCCGGATTTCATTTTCCCAGTTGTGAATCAGCGAAGTGGGCATTACGATGAGTGTTGCGGCTTGCGATGGTTCGTTTTCTGGTTCCTGCACGTCAGAAAACATAGACAGTTGATGATCGTTCGAAGCCGTTTGGGGAACGATAATTTGTTTCTTCAACCGTTTTAGCTTCAGCAGCAAGGTCAGTGTCTGCAAGGTTTTTCCCAGCCCCATGTCGTCGGCCAGGCAGCCACCAAACTGGTGTTCATACAAACGGTACATCCACGAAAAACCTTCTTCCTGGTAAGCACGTAGCTTGGCCTGGATGTTAGCGGGTACGGCAACCGGGTCTGATGCCGATTCGCTGATTTTGTCCAGCCGCTGAAAAAAGCTTTTATCAATGCCTCTAAGCCGTTTATGTAGAAGTTGGTAGTGGTACTTCTTGAGTTTCATGGTGTGCCCGTCCATCTTCACAAAAGGAAGCAGATCTTCGTATTCGGCAAACCATTCTTTGGGCAAAATAGCCACCTCGCCATTGGGCAATTCAAATTCGCGAATGCCATTTAAAATATTTCGCTTGAGCTTGATGAACGGAATTTCGTAGTCGCCAAACCGTACTTTCGCATAAATATCAAACCAATCTTCTTTGGTTTTAATCTCTACCTGCAAATCTTGCGTCTCGGTGGAATAACGTTTCCCAAACTGGTTTTGCTGCAACTCGAAGCCCGCTTCATTTAAGCGGCTCTTGTTTTTATTAATCCAGTTCAGCGTTTCAAATAACCGGTCGGTAGTGTCCAGCAACTCAACGCCTTTGGGGTGGAAATTGCCGTTTCTTTCTTCCAAGCCCAGCTGCTTCAGAAGGGCCAGAAGCCCGGCTTCCCATTGGTGATCGCGGATGTATTTTTTGAAGGCATAATTGTCGTTTGTCTGATCCAGCACCACAAACACCGACGACTTGCTGTTGGGCAGGTATTCGGTTTTGCCGTATTTGAATTTGGGGAGAAAAACAGCTTCGAGCTTTAAATTGGGCTCCAGTGATAAAAGTGCCTGCTTGTCGCTGGTTCGCTCTTCAATTGAAAAACCGGAGGCCCGCACCGGGTAATTTTTCACGATGTTTAGCACAAAACTTCGGAAATATTTTTCTTCTACTGCCTTGGGAATGGCAATGACTTCTTTGTCTAAAAACGGGGTCAGTTTTTTCGCGCTGATGTGTTGAAACAGGTACAATCTGTTTTGCCAAACAAAGCTACAAGGTTGGCTGGTAACCACCGTCAGCTTTTTGTGCAAAATTTTGATGGGTTGATCCTCGTGCTTTATTTCCAGCGAATACCGGGTGCCTTCGCTTGTTCGTTCAAAACAAAAGGTGGCACGCGAAAATTGTTCCGGCACTTTAATCAGATCTTCCTCGTACAGGTTGGAGTATTTGGCTTGTTTAAAAAACAACCGCGTGTTTTGTTGCATCAGCAAAAGGGCTATTTGTCGCATGTGCCGGTCAATGTAGGGGCTGATGTGTTCCTGAAACAGGCTTTGATCCATTCCTTGAAAAAACTTGCCGGCTTCTTTTTGTTTCGAAAATTTTTTCACCAGAGTTTCGTCGCTGTACTGGTTGGTCAGTTTTACCAGTTCTGTTTCCTGTTCATTCAGATTTAATCCGGCGAGGTCGTGCAACTTAACCAATTTATCAACGCTGTAAAACGAGACCTTCTTTTCGATTAAAAAAGCCTGAAACAGATTGCCAAATGTTCGGTGTTCGGTTAGTCCGATAATGAATTCCTGTGCCATGAATAAAAAACCTGATTAAAAAAATGAGCGGCAAGCAAGCCGACGCTTGAAAAAACCGAACCTCAAATATAATTGAATTTCGAACCTACCGATCACTTTTCAACCAAATTTTACAATCAGGTAAAACTGAAATGAAGATATGCTGAATTCGTTTTTCAAGAATGAATATAAATAAGCCTAAAAATGATATTTTACCCGTGGAGTTACAGAGACATTCTTATTTTTGGCTTGCCAAATTGATGGCTCAATAAAAATATCGATAAAGCATGTATCAAATCGTTCAAAAAGAACAGTTTTCTGAAAAGGTGGTGAAGTTGGTCGTTCATGCTCCACGGATTGCACGTTCGCGAAAACCCGGACACTTCATTATTTTAAGGATTGATGAGCAGGGGGAACGCATTCCCCTGACGATTGCGCAGGCCGACAAGACAGCCGGAACCATCTCGTTGGTGGTGCAAAAAGTTGGCGTCAGTTCAACCCGTTTGTGCGAAATGAATCCGGGAGATCAAATCCTGGATTTGGTCGGCCCGCTAGGCAAGGCGACCCATATCCACAAAGTGGGAACCGTATTGGCTTGCGGTGGCGGCGTTGGTATTGCTCCTTTGCTTCCCATTGTTGAAGGGTATAAGAAAGCGGGCAATCGCATAATTACGGTGCTGGCTGCGCGCAATAAAGATTTGATTATTCTGGAGAAGGAGATTCGCCAATGGTCGGACGAAGTGATTATTATGACCGATGATGGATCGTATGGAAATCAGGGGCTGGTGACTACTGGTGCCGAGCAGGTTATTCAGCGCGAGCAGGTGGATGAGTGCATTGCCATTGGGCCGGCTGTGATGATGAAGTTTACGGCCTTGCTCACTAAAAAATATAACATCCCGACACAAGCCAGTCTGAATGCCGTTATGGTGGACGGAACGGGCATGTGCGGCGCTTGTCGTGCCAGTGTTGGTGGCGAAACCAAATTTACCTGCATTGACGGCCCTGAGTTTAATGCCCATCAAATTGATTTCGACGAGCTGATTCTTCGTTTGGGCGGATACAAAAACGAGGAAAAGGAAGCTTGGGAGAACGTTATTGGATAATTAGTCATTGGTAATTAGGGATTGGATGTGGCGTTTGATTGACGTTGGAATCTGCCGATAAAATGAAGTAAGCCACCGGAATTTGAAATTGAAAGAGAAATGGAAGAATACCTGAAAATAGAACGTGAAAAGGAATGGCGTCTTGAATTACGCACCAAACTGAAAAATAAGGAACGCACAACAATTGAGCGGGTGCACATGCCCGGAATGGATCCTTTGGAGCGAATCAAATACCAGGATCGGGAAGTGAACCTGGGGCTGGATGAGGCCAGTGCTGTAATCGAAGCTTCGCGTTGCATGGATTGTGTGAATCCAACTTGTATTGAAGGTTGCCCGGTGAGCATCAATATTCCGAAGTTTATTAAAAATATTGAGCGCGGCGAAGTGCTCGAAGCGGCCAAAACCCTAAAGGAAACGTCAGCACTACCAGCCGTGTGTGGGCGCGTGTGTCCCCAGGAAAAGCAGTGTGAAGCGCAGTGTTTTTACACCTTGAAACTGAAAAAGGAACCTGTTGCCATTGGTTACCTCGAACGCTTTGCCGCTGACTTTGAACAAAACAGCGGAAGCATTTCGGTTCCCGAAACGGCGGCGAAAAATAACATCAAAGTGGCTGCCATTGGCTCCGGTCCGGCATCGTTGTCGTTTGCCGGCGACATGGCTAAGCTGGGATACGATGTAACTGTTTTTGAAGCACTGCACGAAGTCGGTGGTGTGCTGAAATATGGGATTCCTGAGTTTCGTTTGCCCAACCGGGTGGTCGATATAGAGTTGGACAGCCTTGAAAAAATGGGAGTGAAGTTCGAACGCAATTTTATTGTAGGGCGCACAGCTTCATTTGATGATTTGAAGGAAGAAGGGTTTCAGGCCTTTTTTGTAGCCAGTGGAGCAGGCTTGCCGCGTTTCATGAATATTCCGGGCGAGAATTTCAATGGGATCTTGTCCTCCAACGAATACCTGACTCGCGTAAACCTGATGAATGCAGCTAGTAAGGAGTTTGACACACCGGTACTTCGAGGTAAGAATATTGCTGTAATTGGCGGTGGAAACACAGCCATGGACTCGGTGCGGACTGCCAAGCGATTGGGTGCTGAGCGGGCTATGATTGTTTATCGTCGGTCACGCGAAGAAATGCCGGCAAGGGTGGAAGAGGTTTTACATGCTGAAGAAGAAGGTATCGAATTTCTGAATCTGAACAATCCGGTTGCGTATTTTTCTGATGAAAACGGACGG
>JAGXIR010000155.1 GCA_024635605.1 Sunxiuqinia sp. | reverse complement strand
GAAAAGCTGGAGGAACAGCCCTTGGTTGGTGGCATGGGCTTTTCAAATATTTATTCGCGCATCAACTCTCTGAAAGGAGATATCACCCTTGAAAGCAAACCACAGGAAGGAACACAGGTCTACATTAAAGTAAAAACAACTGATGAGTAAAACACCGTATAAAATCATGTTGGTCGACGACCATACCTTATTTCGCAACGGCTTGCGAATTTTATTGAATAATTTGAATGAATACAAGGTGACTACAGAAGCCGCCAATGGACAGGAATTTTTGGATCTGCTGGAATCACACGTTCCGGATTTGGTATTGCTCGACATTGACATGCCGGTGATGGATGGGATTGATGCGGCCAGGTTGGCGCTCGAAAAATTGCCTGATTTGAAAATCATTACGCTTTCGATGTATGGCGAAGAAGATTATTACTATAAAATGGTGGATGCAGGAGTGAAGGGCTTTTTACTGAAAAATTCGGATATCAACGAAGTAAAAGCCGCTTTGCAGACCGTGTTGGAAGGAGGCACTTATTTCTCGTCCGAACTGCTGAAAAACCTGGTCAACAGCCTTCGTTCCAAGTCACAACTTCACGAAAAGCAAAATGTGCTCTCGGAACGCGAAACCGAGATTCTAATTTTAATCTGCCAGGGATTTTCGAACCAGGAAATCGCTGATCAACTCTACATTTCAAAACGAACGGTGGATAAACACCGCTCCAATATTCTGGAAAAAAGCGAAAGTAAAAATACAGCACAACTGGTGATGTACGCCATTAAAAACCAGTTAGTGGAGATTTAGAATGTCAGTCATTGGATAATTGGTCATTGGTGGTCATTTACCGCTGATGGTTGGATAAAACTGAAACCTGGGACTGCGACTGAAAACTTCCTGCTTGCGGCTCGATGCTGGATTCTTGATATTTGATATCGAACTTGCAACAGTGACTGGCTCCTTGGAATTTGGAACATGGAATTTGGAATTTATGCCTTGATGCTGGATATCTGCAACCTGCAACTTTGCTTGGAATTTTGGAATTTCCCAAGCTGGCAGTTGAACTTGAATGGTATTCTAAAATGGTGTAACTTGATGTCCGTTAAGCCAAGACAAACAAAATGATGAAAACAAACTACCTGCTCGTGTTCGTGGCCACTTTGCTGTTGGCCGGTTGTGCTTCCATCCCCAAGGAAACCGTTCTGCTGTCGCAAACCATCGGCCACGATATTAACAGCCTGCACCAGGCGCATCTTCAGCTTGCCGACATTCATTTCAAGAAAATCGAAAATGAAATTAGCGCTTTTGTTGATGAGGTTTATGCTCCTTTTGTTATCAATTTTGTGCTGAAAAGTGAATTCAGGAATTACCAGGCAGGAGCTCCCTCGCTCTATGGTGCTGTTGAAAGTGCCGGTTCAGACGAAGGAGAAACAGTTTCGCAGGAGGCGATTGACATGATGCTGGAGTTTCAGGAGGCCGCCCGCCAGCAGATTGAAAGTAAACGCTACGAACTGTTGCAGCCGATCAGAAATCAACACCTGGACATCAGTCGGGCAATTAACCAGTCGTATGCCAATGTTACCTATGCCAATGCAAGCATTACAGCTTACCTGCAATCTTTGCAAAAGTTAAAAGGCGCCCAGCAGGAAGGAATGTCAATGATTGGATTAGATGGCGTGGATGTCGAATTCACCAACTCGCTGGTGAAACTGTCCCAGCATGTGGAGATGGCGGTTGAAGCCGGAAAAAAAATTGATATCCAAAGCGACGGTGCTTTTATGGAATTGGAGATAATATCGAATCAGATCAAAGAGCTAACCACTAATAATTAAAACGATATGCCTGAAAATAGATTTAGTGCCTTATTTGCTGAAGCTGATGCAGCTTTCAATGGCAAATATAAAATGGAGTTGAACGAACTGGCCGGACTCTCTAAAGAAGAAATTGATGCGATAGCACCAGGGACAGCCGATCTGAAGGTCTATCTGATCCTGACCCAGGTGGTTGAACAAGCGTCAAAAAACAACGTATCGCAAGCCCAATTAGTTGCCGACATTAAAGAATTGGGCGACTTGGCCGTAAAGATAGCCCGTAAGGTTCCCCGGCTCGGTGCGTTGCTGTAAGGAGCGGCTATTGGTCATTGATGGTCATTCATCGTTGAGGTTGGATTCTTTTTCTCGCCAAAAAGCTGGATGTTCATGACTCGCTACAAATTGACTGTAGAATTTGAAACTTTATTGTTCGTCTCTACATTTGATTTGCTCCGGTTCGGCTTATCACAAACAATTTGCTATTTTTGCCCTTGTCTATGAGTTTAAAAAATCAATTCATCGCCTGGTTGCTGAAGCGTAAGCACAAACAGCTAAAACGAACGGTTCGGGTTATCAACCTCGGGCAGGTTAGAACAGCTGGTATTCTTTGGAAAGCAGATGATCGTGAGGTATTCGATCTTCTCACCAACCAGTTGAAAGAATCTGGTATTGATGTCAGCAGCCTGTGCTTTTCCGCCCAACGTGGATCAGTCCGTGGTGAGGCCGTTTTTAGTCCCGATGATATTTCGGTATTTGGAAAGATCAAAAACCAGGAGATTGCCCAATTCATAGCACATAAATTTGACGTACTGATTGATATCAGTTTAAGTTCAGGAATTGAAATTCAGTATTTGCGGTGTTTATCCCGTGCACGTTTCAAAGCCGGATGGTCCGAAGCCCAACCCGATTATTTCGATTTAAGCATCGACGTGAGCAAGCGCAAAGAACCGAGCTACCTGGCCGAACAGATCATTCATTATTTAGGTGAACTAAACAAACAAGCATTTAAACAGAAATAAATAATCCCTAATAAATAACACATGACACACCCGTTTAAAGGAGCCGGAGTTGCCTTAGTAACTCCATTTAAAGAAGATTCCTCCATTGATTTTAATGCGCTGGAAAACCTCGTTGAAGATCAAATAAGCAATGGCATGGACTACCTGGTGGCTCTCGGAACAACCGCCGAAACACCAACCTTGTCAGTTGAAGAACAAAAAGAAGTGGTTGCCTGCATCAAAGCGAAAACCAACAAACGGGTTCCACTGGTTTTGGGTATGGGCGGAAACGACCCTTACAAAATCATGCAAACTATTCAGGCAACCGACTTTACCGGTATTGACGGTATTTTGAGCGTGACTCCTTTCTATAACAAACCTTCGCAAAAGGGACTGATTGAGCATTACAAACTGGTTTGCAAAACCAGCCCGGTCCCCGTCATTCTATACAATGTGCCTTCGCGCACCGGCATTAACATGGACGGTTCAACCTCGGTTGAAATTGCCAAAACCTGTCCCAACGCCATCGCCATCAAAGAAGCTTCCGGCATTTCGTCGCAGGTTTCGCGTATGGTAAAACATGGGCCCGAAGGCTTTGGCGTCATTTCGGGCGACGATGTGCTGGCTTTACCCATCATTGCCGTTGGTGGTATTGGCGTGATTTCGGTGGTAGCCAATGTACTTCCCGGAAAACTGAGCCAGCTGATTCATTTCGCCAACGAGGGCAAATTTACTGAAGCGCGTGAGCTGCACCTGCAAATGATCGACTTCTTCAAACTGCTCTTCCGCGAAGGAAACCCGGGCGGAGTGAAGGCAGCCATGGAAGTAACCGGCAAATTGAAAAGCATTGTTCGCCTGCCGCTTTACCCCATCAGCAAAAAGCTGTATGGCCAAATTGAAGCCGAACTGAAAACTTTGCTTTAAAAGCAACAAGATAAAACAGGAAAAGAGATGCATCAGGTTGGTGCATCTCTTTTTGTTTGATGAAGCGGGTATTGCGTTGCTTCAATACTTCATTTAAAAAGCAAATAACCCACATGAATGCCGGGCAAAACCAGCACCCCTCCAAACCGATCGTCCTCAAAGGTTGGCTGAACTTTAAAATGCATGTCAAAAATAATCCGGGAGCCAAAGGTGCGACGCATTCCGCACCCCAAATATATGCCCGAATAAATATAATCATCTTCGGGTAAGGTCTCTCCAACAATGCTAATCCCATCCACCCAGACAACAGCTCCGGCCGAAAAATAACTGGCCGAATTATTTGCAATTCGTTTATGCTTACGTTCCCGTTTGCTGATGTTATAATAATAACGACCATATAACTCACCACTGGGAACAAGATTCAAATAATCCAGCTTCCAGTGCGATGTCTGATTACTTCCAATATAATCGTAACGCGTGATGCTATACCAAAAACGGGTTCCCAACGAATATCCCCAGCTGGTTTTTAAGCCGATGGGCTTTTCGTGTTCAAAACCAGGGTACAGCACATTGATTTTCTTGACCTCCTGCATCAATTCTTTATTGGGCACGTCTTGGGCCATGCAAGGCCGAATGAGAAGCAGTAAAAAAATACCTGTTAAAAAATGTTTCATCAAGCTATTATTTGAGTTTCAAATTAATGCAACAGCATTTACTTGTTATTTATTGACTTCTACTTCCCTTGGGAATATCGAATAAAACCCATTGGAATCGCCTCTTCTTCGTTTATCATTGAATTTGAAATAGAAAATGACACGCAAAACCAGTGACGTGCGTTTTTTTAAGTGCTCGTTGTTGAAATATCCTGACTGTTCTAAATCAAGCTTATTGACCGCTTTGCCAAAGTCGTGTGAAATAAGGCCAAGGGAAATCAATGTCCCATTACCGTCCTCCAAATCCGACTGGTAGCCAATTGCTCCACCATAATAAAAATGAAAGCCGGAGGAAGTACCGGCAGTCGAGAAATCTTTCCGGTCGTCATAAAAGCTGAAATGAGCCTTACTGCCAAACGATTCCAGTTTTCCAATTCCTTCGACAAAAAAATTGCCTGTACTGGTCACAAAAGCAGCGTATTTTGGGCGAAGATTAAATGCGATACCCGTAAGATTGATTCGCATATTAGCCACATGGTCAATCTGTTCGTAGTGTGCAGCATCAAAACCTCCTAAAGAAAGATCGGCATCCAGTCCTAACGACCAGGAATCATCGAGCTGAAATTCATATCCTCCTCCCAAACTCATCAGCCCAATAATTTCTTCACCAACCTGCGACAATCCATTTGAGGTACCACGAGTGTCGAGCACATAAGCTCCCAGCGAGAAATAGGGCGATCCGGTTTGCCCAACGGCCATGGTCGACAAAAAGCAGCAAGCACAGAGCAGGATCCATGGGGTGGTTAGTTTCATTTCGATCTTTTTCTCCACAAAGCATATGACAAATTCATGGCCAACGTGTGGTTTCGGTATGCCTGTCCCAATTCTTCTTCGTAGCCGTCAATATCGCCCATTCCCTGGTCTTTAAATCCGTGTCGATAGCTCAGCGAGCACTGAAGCCGGGCAAACTCCCATCCCAGCCCAATCGTCCAGTCCAGCTCAAGCTCTTCGCGGATTTTTTCGTAATTGAGCAACCAGCTCGCATCAATTCCAGGCTCGAAAAAAAGCTGCCTCCAAACAAAGTATTTTAGTCGCAACGGCACCACCAGGTAATGTTGCTGGAAAGGTATCCAAGAGTGGACCAAACCATCGAATGGTTCTGCTTCAGCCGTGGGGCCATAACCATAGGGACTGTAGCCATAGGGACTATAACCGCCACTAGTTGGTGGGTACCATGATAATGTATTGGAGTATTTCTGGTGATTTTCTTTGCATCGATACCCCACACCCAGCGAAACAGCAAACTTTTCAATCACAGGAGTAGCGATATACAAACCGCCCCCGGCCATAAAACCCCGTTTAAGTGCCGCCGATTCCGAACTGATTTCAGATGGAAAGAATAAGCCGCCTTCGGTGTACAAACCAACTTGGAATGGCGATTGCCCAAAAGAGCTGGTGACCAGCAACAAAAGCAAGGTGGAAACAAGGATCCGTTTCATTTAGATTTTTTTCAGTTCAACTTTCCGAGTTCAGACACTAAACAAAAATATATTATTCTTCTTGAAAAAATGTTCAATTGAAATTGAAATTTCGTCAGGATGGTAATCTGGAATGAATCTACATAATTTATCAAAAACGCCGTGAAAGAGCAGATGTCTGGCCTTGCCTTTGTCTATTTCCTGTTCTTCGTTGTTAGGGCTGGATGCTGGATGACCTTCCGTATTTAGGGAAGGTTAACCTGAAACTTGAAACTCGACTTGAAACTTGAAACCCCCGGCCATCACCCAAATAGACCGGAGGTTTTTCATTTAGGTGTTCTGAAAGGGCAACAAAACTGTCAAGCTGATCCTAAAATTTCATTCCATCCCCAAAACAGCAACTACCCAGTTTTTCTTACCTTTGAAAGCATTTTTAAAATCACATAAAATGACAATGCTATTTTGGATTATTCTTGGTATTCTAATTCTGGATTTCGTGGTTGAACGGGTACTCGATTACCTGAATACCACCCGCTGGAGCACCCAGCTACCGGACGAAGTAAAAGGCATTTACGACGAAGACAAATACCGCATCCAGCAAGCATATTCAAAAACCAACCACCGCTTTGGCATGCTAACCAGCTCGTTCAGCTTTGTGCTGATTGTACTGATGCTTTTTTTCGAAGGGTTCGCCCTTGTCAATCAATGGGCCCTTGCCGTGTCTGCCAGCCCGGTTTGGTCGGCTTTAATCTTCTTCGGAATCTTGCTGCTGGCATCTGATCTACTAACGACGCCATTCGATTTGTACAGCACCTTTGTGATTGAAGAAAAATACGGATTCAACAAAACCACTCCCAAAACCTACGTGCTCGACAAAGTGAAAGGCTGGTTGTTGGGAGCGCTGATTGGCGGAGGTTTGCTGGCGCTCATCATTTTTATTTATCTGAAAACGGGCCAATGGTTCTGGCTTTACGTATGGGTGGTAGTCAGTGGCTTTTCCATTTTTATGGCCATGTTTTACTCCTCGCTCATCGTGCCGCTGTTTAACAAGCAAACGCCTTTGGAAGAAGGTGAACTGAAACAGGCCATTCAAAATTTCGCCAACCGGGTGGGCTTCAAACTGGACAACATTTATGTGATTGACGGCAGCAAACGCTCCACCAAAGCCAACGCTTATTTTTCCGGCTTGGGGCCCAAAAAGCGCATTGTGCTTTACGACACGCTGATCAACGAGATGGAAATCCCGGAGCTGGTGGCTGTACTGGCGCACGAAATCGGGCATTATAAGAAAAAACATGTCCTGTGGAGCTTGCTCATTGGGATCGTTCAAACCGGACTGATGTTGTATATCTTTTCCCTGCTGATTGATAGTCCGGCCCTCTCGGCAGCCCTGGGCGTAAGCGAACCCAGCTTCCACATCGGACTGATTGCCTTTGGCATGTTGTACTCGCCGCTGTCATCCGTGATCGGCATCGGCATGAATCACTTTTCGCGTAAAAATGAATACGAAGCCGACGCTTTTGCCGCGCAAAACTACGATGGCGAACCCCTGGCCTCGGCCCTAAAAAAACTCTCGGTGAAAAACCTCAGCAACCTCCGCCCCCACCCGGCTTACGTGTTTGTGCACTATTCGCACCCACCGCTGCTGCAACGCCTGGCGGCGATGAGAGAGGGTGAGATGGAGTGAGGGTGAGAAGGAGAGAAAGTGAGAGGGTGGGATGATGAGAAGATGAGAGGGAGTGAAAGAGAGAGGGTGAGAGAGGGAGAGGGTGAGAATGTGAGAGATTTTAAAAAGTTAATAACCATTCAATAAAAAATAGATGGAACGAATAAAAACGCATCGGGAACTAAAGGTTTATCAGAAATCCTTCGAAGTAGCCATGAAGATTTTTGTTTTATCAAGATCTTTCCCTAAAGATGAAACCTACTCGCTGACAGATCAGATCCGAAGATCTTCGCGTTCAGTTTCCAGCAATATTTCAGAAGCTTTTCGCAGAAGGAAATACCCAAAGTCATTTGCCAACAAGTTAAATGAAAGCGAAGCAGAAGCGGCCGAAACTCAAAATTGGCTCGATTTTGCAATAGCATGTAAATATATCTCACAGGATGAGTATAAGGAATTAGATGAGGAATACGAAAACATTATTGGTATGTTGGTGAACATGCAACGATCTCCCGAAAAAATGGAGTATCTGAGAGTGAAAGAGGGGGACGGTGAGATGGGGAGATAGTGAGCGAATGAGATGTTAAAAAGTTAATGATCTCGCGTTCTCACACTCTCATATTCTCACACTCTCACACTCTCACACTCTCAAAAAATGAAGGCAGAAATCATAACCATAGGCGACGAAATATTAATTGGTCAAATCATTGACACCAACTCAGCTTGGATGGGCGAACAGCTCAACCTGCATGGGATTGAAGTTTTTCAAATCACATCGGTACACGATCAGCACGACCACATTATGGAAGCACTGGCAAACGCCGAAAAACATGCCGACCTGGTGCTCATCACCGGTGGGCTCGGCCCAACCAAAGACGACATTACCAAAAAAGTATTGTGCGATTACTTTGACTGCGAATTGGTATTGAATGAAGAAGTGCTGGCCAATGTTACCCGGCGGCTGACCAAACGCAACGTCAGCATGAACCAACTCAACAAGGATCAGGCGCTGGTTCCATCCAAATGCACGGTTTTAAATAATTCAACCGGCACGGCGCCAGGCATGTGGTTCGAAAAGAACGACACCCTATTTGTTTCCATGCCCGGTGTGCCCTTCGAAATGAAAAGCATCATGAGCGAGGAAGTGCTGCCCCGCCTGGCCAAGAACGGCAAAGCCAAATCTATTTATCACCAAACCGTGTTGGTTTACGGCATTCCCGAATCCATGCTGGCCGAAAAAATTGAAGTTTGGGAAACCGCCCTACCCGATTTCATCAAACTGGCTTACCTGCCCAGCCAACTCATGATTCGCCTCCGCTTAAGCGCGTACGGCAAGCAAATGGAAAGCTTGCAACAGGAAGTCAGCCGGCAGATTGATCAACTCAAGCTGCTTATTCCACAGCACATTTTTGGCTACAACGGCGATTCGCTGGCTGGTGTAACCGGCAGCTTGCTCGTTAAAGCCAGTGCCACGCTGGGCATTGCAGAAAGTTGCACCGGTGGTAATATTGCGCACATGTTTACCGCCAACGCCGGCAGTTCGGCTTACCTCAAAGGTGGGATCGTGGCCTATTCCAACGAAGTAAAAATGGGCTTGCTGAATGTAAAGCAGGAAACACTCGACACTCATGGCGCGGTGAGCAAGGAAGTGGCATTGGAAATGGCACAGGGCGTTCAACAAGCGCTGAACACCGATTATGCGGTAGCCACAACCGGCATTGCCGGCCCCGATGGAGGAACAGCTGACAAGCCTGTTGGCACGGTTTGGATTGCGGTGATCAGTAAACAGAACATCAAACTGGAACGTTATACCTTCGCACACAACCGCGAACGCAATATTTTGCGATCCTCACAAGCGACCATTAACCTGCTGCGCCAATTATTGTTGATGGAAAATCCGCATTTGGCATGATTCTTTCATAACTTAGGAGACCAAAAAATTAAACAGAAAAAATGGCCTGGTGATAAGTAAGTACTGCGAATAATTTAGTGTCATGTTTATAGTCTTTAACAATTTGTGATAGAAGCGAAACCGAAAATATTAAATAGGTCCGTGACCTTAAATCGAGCCATTTGCCTGTAATAAGAAAAGGACATTAGTTGAATTTTATAAAAAAGTATGATCCAATGAAAAAAGTAATGATTACCATAGGGGCAATTCTGATCCTGTTAATTGCCGCGATTATTGTTTTACCTGTTGTTTTCAAAGGCCCACTGCTAACCAAGGTGAAAACAACCATCAACAACAATGTAAACGCAAAAGTTGAATTTGCCGATTTTAAGCTGAACCTGTGGAGAAGTTTTCCCAATGTGATGATGGAATTGAAAGGCTTAACCGTTGTTGGCATTGGCGAATTTGAAAACGATACGCTCGTCGCCTTGCAGTCGCTGGCCACCGACATTTCGCTGAGCGATTTGTGGAAAGGCGAAGATTTCACGATTCAAAGTCTGCGCTTAAACCAAGCACAAGTGAATTTGCTCTCGAACCAGGCAGGACAGGTCAACTGGGACATTATCAAGGAAAGTGCAGAAACCGAAGCCGACGAACCAGGCGAAAGCATGTCCATTTCGCTTCAGGATATTGAAGTGAGGGATTTGAGCCTCATCTACAAAGACGCGTCAACCGCAACGGTTGTGGCTTTGCTGAACTCAAATCTCGATGCCAGTGGACGGATGGAAGGAACCATCACCCACTTTGATCTGGATGCCGAAATTGGTGAATTCAAACTGGAATACGATTCAACTCAATACATTTCGAACACGGTGCTGAAAGTGAAAAGTAAGCTGATGGCCGACTACGATAAAATGAATTTTGAGTTTGGCGAATCGACCCTGCATTTAAACGAGCTGCCGCTTGATTTGAGCGGACGCTTTGAAATGCCGTCCGACAGCATGTATTTCGACCTGCAATTCAAGCAGCCCCAAAGCGATTTTCAAACCTTGCTGGCTATGGTGCCGCAAAGCTATCAATCGTATTTAGAAGATATTGAAACAACCGGCGAAGCTGGTTTTGAAGGAAATGTAACTGGTTGGTATTACGAGGAAACTTATCCGGAAATCAACGCACGGATCTATGTGAAAAATGCCACGCTGAACTATGCCGGCTCACCGGAAAAAATAGAACAGATTTCGCTGGATGGACAAATTACCAAACCCCAGGGCGACTTTGATTTGTTGACGGTGGATGTATCCAACGCTCACCTTCAAATTCGTGAAAACCCGGTAGATGCGCGCCTAACCCTCACCCACCCGATGAGTGACCCGCAGTTTGACGCCTACTTTAAAGGTAAAATTGATTTCACACAACTGGCTGAGATCATCCCAATGGACAGCATCGAGCTGCAAGGGTTCATGGATGGAAACCTGTCCGTTAAAGGAAGAATGTCGGCCATTGAAAACGAAGATTACGAAAAGATTGCTTCATCCGGGGCATTCAACTTCCGTAATTTTAAAATAAAAACGCCACAAATCACGCAAGCTGTTGAGATTAATTCCGGCGCATTAAAAGTGGATAATACAGCGATCACGCTGACTTCGTTTGATGGAAAAACCGGGCAAAGCGATTTCCAGCTGAAAGGAAAACTATCGAACTACCTGCCTTATTTTCTGATGGATAAAACTTTAAAAGGTGATTTTACACTCAACTCAAACTACCTGAATTTTAACGAACTGGCCAACCTGATGGCTGAAGATACCGTGGCAACAACTGCTACGGACAGTGTGATTGCTTTCCAGGTTCCGGCCAACCTGAACCTGGCTTTCAACTCGAAAATTAACCGGGCAAGTTTCGACAAAATGGAGATTAGCAACATTGTTGGTTCCATCGTAGTGAAAGACCGCATGCTTGAACTGAAGCAACTGAACATGGATATTTTGCAAGGCAAACTCGCCATAGACGGCTCGTATAAAAGTAACGATGCCAACCAGCCGCTTTTCGATTTCGATATCGACCTAAGCACCGTTCAAATTCCGGCATTTTATCGTTCTTTTGGATTAGTACAGCAGTACCTCCCCATTGCCGCGCGCAGCCAGGGAGAAATATCGACCAAGCTGAAATTCAATGGACAACTCAACGAAAAACTCGATATCATCCCGTCGAGTCTGGATGGAAGCGGGCTGTTCAACACCCAAAATCTGCAAATTCTTGATTCGCCGACCTTTGATCAAATCAAGAATTTCATTAAAAAAGAAAAATTAAAAAATGTCCGGGTCGATGATTTCACCGCTCATTTCAGCTTGAATGACGGGAATGTTGACATGAAACCGTTTCAGACAAAGATTGCCGATCAGGAAGTTTCAATCTATGGAAAGCTCTCGGTAGCTCAAATTCTGGATCTAAAAATGGACTTCAAGGTCAATCGCGAAGATATTAGCGATGACATTAACAGCGCCCTGGGATTTTTACCCGGCTCGAAAAATATCACAGTTATCCCAGTTACAGTCGGCATTTCCGGAAATTTGAAGGACCCAAAAGTTTCAATGGATATGAGCGAAGCCAAAAAACAAATTCAGGATGAAATGAAAAAATCGACTAAGGAAGAATTGGATAAGACGATAAAAAACGTTGGCGATAAGTTGAAAAAACTGTTTGATTAAACAATTCATACAATCTACAAATACCTAAATCACATTTTACGCATGAAGAATTCGATTTTACTGCTGACCATGGCAGCTATGATGGCTTGCGGCCAAACGAAACAGAAAGAAAAAACAGCGGAAGCGGAAACCTCGGGCAACCCGATTTCAGAAGAGTGGTATGCTGATCCGGAAGTTGCTATCTTGGATGGGCAATACTGGATTTTTCCGACCTACTCGGCCAGATACGAGGATCAGGTGTTCCTGGATGCCTTTTCGTCGGATGATTTGGTGAGCTGGACCAAACACAAACGGGTAATTGACACCACCATTGTCGAATGGGTAAACAAAGCCATGTGGGCACCGTCAATCATTGAGAAAGATGGAAACTACTACCTGTTCTTTGCCGGCAACGACATTCAAAACGAAAGCGGCCCGATGTATGATGCCAGCCTGGGCGACAAGAATAAGCAAGGTGGCATTGGTGTTTGCGTGGCTAAAAACCCCGAAGGGCCTTACGTTGACTTATTGGGACGTCCGCTGATTCAGGAGTTTTATAATGGAGCCCAGCCGATCGATCAGTATGTGTTTAAAGCGTTGGATGGAAAATACTACATAGTCTACGGCGGTTGGGGACATTGCAATATCGGACAAATCAGCGATGATTTTACCCACCTGATTCCGTTCGAAGATGGCGATATGGTGAAGGAAATTACGCCCGAAGGTTATGTGGAAGGTCCTACTTTCTTCATTCGAAACGGCAAGTATTATTTTATGTGGTCGGAAGGTGGTTGGGGTAATTCCACCTACAAAGTGGCCTATGCCATTGCCGACAGTCCTTTTGGACCGTTTGAGCGCCTGGCAACCGTTTTGGAACAGGATCCGGCCATTGCTACCGGTGCCGGTCATCATTCGGTCATGAATATTCCCGGAACCGACGACTGGTATATCATTTATCACCGCCGCCCGATTCCGAACAAGGACCGCGATCATCGCGTGGTTTGTATCGATCGCATGTACTTCAACGAAGATGGAACGATCAAGCCTGTACAAATGACCTTTGAAGGCGTTGAAAAAAGAACGCTGCTCAATTAGTTTTTCAAGACAAAAAAGATTTCAATACACCGAATTTTCCGGTGTATTGAAATCCCTTCTTCGTGATTCAAATTCAAAAATGAAGAGAAATTAAACTATAGGGCATCTCTAAAAACTAATGTTGATATAAACATCTGATTGTTAGTATTTTAATTAGCTTAATGCCAATTAAATTGCTTAATTTAGTTGTATAAAATAAGCAAACATGAAAAACGTCAATCCACTTGGCTTGTTCGACG
>JAGXIR010000154.1 GCA_024635605.1 Sunxiuqinia sp. | reverse complement strand
TAATTGCTGAGAAGCGACTGGTTTTTTGCCACCAGATCAACCAGTTTCAATTGAAACAGGCGGTTACCTAACTCCAGGTTTTGGTGTTGCGAGTGAATATCAATCAGGCGTAAGGCGAGTTCGCGAATGGTTTTCAGATTTACCGGCGTATCGTTAATAAATGCACGCGACTTTCCGGCTGGCGTAATTTCGCGTCGCAAAATGGTTTGGTCATCGTAATCCAGCTCATTTTCAACAAAAAAATCTTCGAGCCGGTACTCTTTCACGACAAAGCTCCCTTCCACCGTGCATTTCTTGTTCTTATCACGCAATACCGACAAATCGGCACGCTGCCCAAGAATAAGCCCCAAGGCACCAAGCACAATGGATTTTCCAGCGCCGGTTTCCCCGGTAATAATATTAAACCCGCTGTTGAATTCAATCGACAGCTTATCAATCAGGGCGTAGTTTTTAATGTAAAGCGATTGTAACACAGAGGCGGTTTTTAGCTTTTAAAATTCTTCGGCTGCTTTGTTAATTTTTTCGTATTTGCTTCCATTCGACGGATCAACTTCATTCAAAATAGTCATCACCCGATTGCGCTCATCCGGATACGACTTGGAAAAAATATTGACTAACTCATCGGATTTAGCATCGAAAAAAATCTGTAAAATATACAGAGAAGGCCGGGAACGAAACACTTTTTGAATTGACCGAAGCGACTCCGCGACGGCGGCACGCCCCTCTTCAATCTGTTCGTGCATCTTATCGAGCCCGAGCCGGTGATATTGGTAAATGCAATCGCGAAAAGGCGCGTATGACTTATTCATAATGTTTTCGACCAGCCAGTAACGATTGCGTTCGCTCTCATAAGCTTTCCATCCGGCATAGCGCACATTCTGTGAATTATTTACGATTTGTTGGGCTTTCTGGAAATATTCGGTGCCTCCGTTTGGCGAAAATGAATCGTAATCCATTCCCAAGATGATGTAGGCATAATAGGCCATCAAGTTGGTCAGGTTGTCTCGGTTCGAAGTTTCGTTAAACTCCATGGATTGATATTCGACATACTCCACGTGAAAATCATTGTCTTTGATATTGAGCAGCGGAGTTTCGTAATCGGAATTGAACACCGGCCGACGCAGCTGTACCTGGATGCTTCCCTTGAATTCGTTTGAGGAAAGCTGCTCGGTCAGCCGGATATAGATGCTGCACTCGATCCGCTCGTCCATCGAATACACATGATCGGTCCACTTTCGGTTGTTCATAAACTCATACAAGTCGGCTTGCATAGTTTGAAAAACGTTGCGGTTGGCTCCTTGTATCTGCTGGCCCGACACGCTGATATTGCAACGCAATTCCTGCGCCATGCCCGAACCTGCAAGCAGTAAAACCAACAGCAATAAGAAGCTCAATTTCTTCATAATCAAAAAATACCTGAGGAGTAAAAATAATCAAATTCTGCAGAAGTCTTACAACTTTGCCAATTCTTGAGTTAGCTTTTCAACAATATCAGCGGCAACCTCTGTCTTGTGTTTTAACTCAAATACCTGTGCATTATTGTCTTTCGAAAGAATGGTGATTTTATTGGTATCCACGCCAAATCCAGCTCCTTGATCCTGTAGTGAATTGAGCACAATGAAGTCAAGATTTTTCTTTTGAAGTTTTCCCAGGGCGTTTTGCTCTTCGTCGTTTGTTTCGAGTGCAAAGCCTACCAAAAGCTGCCGGCCTGTTTTCAGTTTACCCAGCGAGGCGGCAATATCGGCTGTCGCTTCCAGGTTAATACTCATCTCGTTCGTCTGGCGCTTCATTTTCTGAGCAGCTGTTTGTTTGGGACGGTAATCGGCTACGGCAGCACACATAATTGCCGCATCCATCTCCGGGAAATGATGTAGGCAAACCTCGTACATTTCGCTGGCCGACTGCACATCAATCCGTTGAATATTCGGATGCGTCAGTTGCAAGCTTACCGGTCCAGCTACCAAAACCACTTGAGCGCCCTGTTCAGCCAGTTCTTCGACCAGGGCAAAGCCCATTTTTCCTGAAGAATAATTTCCGATAAAACGAACAGGATCAATTTTTTCGTAGGTAGGCCCGGCAGTAACCAACACCTTTTTATTCAGAAGTTTTTTTTTTGAGTTGAAGAAATTGACAACCTCTTCAACCAGTTGTTCGGGTTCCTGCATCCGCCCTTTGCCGTGCAGCCCACTGGCCAGTTCGCCTTCGGCCGGCTCCAGAATCACATTGCCAAACGAACGCAAAATGTCCAGATTTTTCAGGGTTGAAGGGTGCCGGAACATATCCAAATCCATCGCAGGAGCGACAAAAACCGGACATTTGGTCGACATATATGTTGTTACCAGCAAATTATCGGCAATACCATGTGCCATTTTCCCCAAGGTGGCTGCGGTAACCGGAGCAATAAGCATTAAGTCAGCCCATTGTCCCATATCTACGTGCGAATGCCACGTGCCGTCGTTTGCTGCAAAAAACTCTGAAGCAACAGGCTTACCTGACAAAGCAGACATGGTAACCGGGGTAATGAATTCTTTGGCAGCCGGAGTCATTACGACCTGAACCTCGGCCCCTTCTTTGACTAGCCCCCTTAAAAGATAAGCCGCCTTGTAGGCAGCTATACTTCCGGTTATCCCTAAAATGATATGTTTTCCCTCAAGCCTCATAAAGGCTATTTTTAAAGTCCTTTGCGGTTTTCTTTCGCTGGGTTACGATGATAGATTTGTCCTTCCTTCAATTCTTCAAAAGCAATCAAGGTCGGTTTTGGCAAGCGCTCGTAGTACTTCGAAATTTCAATCTGCTCACGATTCTCAAATACTTCTTCCAGGTTATCGGTGTAAGAAGCAAATTCCTGCAGTTTCTGATTCAGTTCTTCTTTCATTTCTGAAGAAATCTGGTTAGACCGTTTTGCAAGAATCATCACCGTTTCGTAAACGTTTCCTGTTTGATCTTCCAAGTCATTCAAATTTCTTGGAACGGTTGAGCTTTCAGCTTTAATTTTTTTATAATCCATATCTATTTATAAATTAGCCTCTTCGTTATAATTTAATAATTTTGCTGTTTCCTGGTAGAATTTTTCAGCTTCCTTCCGGTGTTCACTTTCCGGAAATTCATCGACAAAGGTAAAATATTCATCCAAAGCATCGGTTAAACGTTCCTCTTTTTTTTCTTCTACACTTCTGATAGCCAAAAGATACTTGGCCCTTAAAAGCATAAAACTGAGTTCTTCACGATATTTGGTATCCGGAAATTCTCTCAATGAATTTGTCAATGCTACAACAGCGGCTTTATAATCTTCCAAGTCGTAATATAATTTTCCGCTTAAAAATGATTTATAAACCAACTTATCGCGCATTTCGATAATCAGCCGGTTGGCTTCCTCGATCCGATCGCTGTTTGGATATAAATTCATATACAATTGCAGGGCGTCGATTCCCTTTTGAGTAACTTGCTGGTCTAAACGAGGCTTTGGTGAGTCAAGGTAATGACAGTAGCCAATCATGTATTGAGATTCTTCGGCATATTTACTTTTTGGGAAATCTTTCACCAGCGTACGAAACCAATGCCCGGCCATTAAATAATCGCGCGAACCAAAATGGCTTTTCGCGTAATAATAATAAACCTCATCGGCACGACTGGTTCCGCGGTAAATGTTGACAAGCTCACTCAGCAGCTGTGAAGAACGCACATACTCGCCCGATTCATAATACTCCAGCGCTTTTTTATATTTGAACTCGTAGTCTGTACTTTTCGCGATTTTATTATAATCGCTACATGCCGTACCGACCAATAACACGAACAGAGCAAAAACGATTGTATTCTTCATTTTTATAAACATGGCGCAAAGATACATTTTTCATGATAATACGAACGGCAAAATACAGAAGATTTGTTTATCTACTCGCTGGTTTAATATAAATTAACAAATTTGTAGACTTCTTAAAAAAAATTACTTTTGCATAGTTAATTTTTAAAGCTTTTTGAAGTGGATATTTTTGAAAAATTTCGATCAAATAGAGGCGACCTTGGCAAGCACATGGAACGAGCCCATGGCTACTTTGCTTTCCCAAAGCTGGAAGGTGAAATCAGTGCCCGCATGAAATTCAGGGGCAAGGAAGTGCTGACCTGGAGTTTGAACAATTACATTGGTCTGGCCAACCACCCGGAAGTTCGTAAAGTAGATGCTGATGCAGCAAAAGAATGGGGACTGGCCTATCCGATGGGAGCTCGTATGATGTCGGGACAAACCAACCAACACGAAGAACTTGAGAGACAACTGGCTGCCTATGTTGGCAAGTCTGACTCTTTTTTACTGAATTTCGGTTACCAGGGAATGGTTTCGATTATTGATGCTGTTTGTGGCCGCAACGATGTGGTAGTGTACGATAGTGAATCTCACGCCTGCATTCTTGATGGCGCGCGCCTGCACATGGGCAAACGCTATGTTTATCCACACAACAACATTGAAAACCTGAAAATTCAGTTGGGCCGTGCTACCAAATTGGCCGAAAAGCAAGGCGGAGGTATTTTGGTGATTACTGAAGGTGTTTTCGGCATGTCAGGTGATTTGGGTAAGCTGGACGAGATTGTTGCTTTGAAGAAAGAATTCAATTTCCGATTGCTGGTTGACGATGCCCATGGTTTTGGTGTGATGGGACCAACCGGAGCCGGAGCGCCCGAGCATTTTGGCGTGCAAGACCAAGTTGACCTGCATTTCTGCACCTTTGCCAAATCAATGGCCGGAATTGGCGCTTTTGTAGCCTGCGACACCGATGTGTGTAACTTCCTGCGCTACAACATGCGTTCACAAACCTTTGCCAAATCACTTCCCATGCCGATGGTTATTGGCGCAATGAAGCGACTGGAACTACTGAAAACAAAACCTGAACTTCGCGAACAACTGTGGAACGTGGTAAACACCTTGCAATCCGGATTGAAAGAAGCTGGTTTCGACTTAGGCCGCACCAATTCGCCCGTTACACCAGTTTACATGAAAGGTGGCGTGGTAGAAGCGACGAATGTCGTGATGGACTTGCGTGAGAACTACGGCATTTTCTGCTCAGTTGTGGTTTACCCGGTGATTCCTAAAGGTGAGATTATCCTTCGCCTGATTCCTACAGCCATGCACTCGCTGGAGGATGTTGACATTACAATTAAAGCATTCAAAGAAGTCAGAGACAAGCTGGAATCAGGAGCCTATGCGGGTTCTGAGGTTCCAAACATGGCCTAATCCTGACAGAATATAAAAAATTGGGTAGAATGTGGTCAGTGAGATAATTACTATCTCACTGATGCACCTCCCACACCACCTTACGTACCTTTCGGTATACGGCAGTTCCTTGCTTTCCATCGTATGATTTGCGGATGTTGTTTTCAGTTATCTATCCAGGGAATACCTCATTTTTTTGTTGATCCAATTGTCCTTACCTACAAATAGCGGGAGGTGTTTTTTCTGTATTCAGCATAGTCGGTTCCAAATGCCTTCAGCAAAAACTTTTCTTCATTCAGAATAATAAAATGATGGGTGACCAGGCAAAAAAGCATAATGCCGGCGATGAAAATACTGGGAACCAACAAAAAACATGCAGTGAAAAAGAAAAAAAAGCTGGTGTACATCGGGTTTCGGCTGATTCTGTATATGCCGCTTGTTTGCAGGGCATGATCTTTTGTGGGTAACCCAACACGCGTAAAAATACTCATGGAATAGTAGGCCGGTATCAGTAAAAGATTGCCGGCCAAAACAAAAACCAAAGCAAGAAGTTTTTGAATTTCCAGTATTTCAGCTTGTACGAGCCTCGGGAAATACAGAAAGAAATCCGTTTGGAGACTGACCACAAAAAGCACGACCATCAGAAAACCAGTCAGAAACTTGGCTGGGTAAAAAAGCCAGGGTAAAATCGTGGGTGTCCCAAAAGCGCCCTGTCCGTTACGTAAAAGCTGGTAGGCCAGCAAAGCGGTAGCCAAAATGGGTAAGCCACAGAGAACAATCAAGCCAACTTGCAGGAGTGTCATGACACTTCGCCTTTGTATTGATAGCCAATTTCAGTAATGACTTTTTCAATTTGGCCGAGGTTGATTTTCTCGCCTTTAATTTTTACTTCCGAGCTGTTTCTGTCGGCAAAAACTTCATCGATTCCGTCCAGTTGCGATAGGTTGCGGGTAATGCTGGCCTCGCAATGCGAACAGGTCATGCCTTCAACTTTCAATGTTTTTAAATTCATGGTGCTTGTCATTTTCGATTTTTCAAAACGTTCATAAAAGTAGCCAAAAATCAGCGACCCAATTAGCAGGACGGTTGAAGAAACCTGCAGCCATTTGGGCAGCATTTCGTGCTCTCCATCGCCATGAATGTGGACCATCTGACTCATGATCAGCTCTGTTGGAATCAGCCAGTTGGTGAGCATTCCAAAGAGTACGGCTCCACCAATGATGGTGCCCAGGTACACGTACAATGCTTTGCGGCCCATCGTATTTCCAAGCACGGTCATTGTGGCCACATTGGTTGCGGGTCCGGCCATCAGAAAAACCAGTGCAGCCCCTGGCGATACGCCTTTCATAAGCAGCACGGCAGCAATGGGTATGGAGCCCGTAGCACAAACGTACAGCGGAATGGATGCCGCCAGAATAATCAATATTTCGAGGATGCCCCACCCCTGGAAACGGCTGAAAAAATCAGCTGGAAGCGCCACCGAAATGAGGGCAGCAACTAAAAAACCAATGATGAGCCACTTGGCAATGTCTTGCAGCAATTCAATAAAGGCGTAATGCGTGGCACGAACAAAAGTATTTCCTTTAGGCGCGGGTGTATCGTTACATCCACAGGAATCATCGGCACAGCTCACGGTCGGATCTGTTTTGCCAAGTGCTGCCGTATCCAGTTTGAGGTTGGCAAAAGGGCTTGTCGGTGCCGGCTTGTCCTTAACCAACCAGTTGGTTAGCACTCCGCCCACAATGCCGGTTACAAAAGCAACAATGGGGCGCAGGATGGCAAAAGGCCAACCCAACATCGAGTATGTGGCAAATATCGAATCGACCCCGGTTTGCGGCGTTGAAATCAGGAAGGAGTTGGTGGCTCCTTTTGATGCGCCATTGCGGAAAAAAGAGACTCCGGTAGGAATCACACCGCAGGAGCACAAGGGCATGGGAATGCCAAGCAACGAAGCATTAACGGCTGATTTTGTGTTTGATCTCCCCATGTATTTCTGCACCTTCTTCTCCGGAAAAAACACTTTCAATAAACCGGCAAACACCAATCCCAGGATTAGCCAGGGTGCCATCTCATTCAACAAATAAATTAACTCAGAAATATAATCGACAATAAACTCTTTCATGTGGATTCCCTCTCTTTTTGATGGTGTTCGCAGGCATGCCTGCAACATCTGGTCCCGCCGAAACTGGTCGACTCTTGAAACTCACAACACCACGTTTCTCTTCTTCTAAAAGCAATACAAAATTAGAATTGTTTTTCTTCCAAAAGAAAAAAAAGTATAAAAACATCCAAATAACTACATATTTATTGTTGTTCCGTTGTTGAGAGGAGCTACGCTGCATTAGAGCAATTAGTCGACTCTTTTGCGTTTACAGTGCGCCGTGGCTACTGGTCGTCAGATTTTTTTTCAACGTAAAGTTGAGCCGATTCCGTCCGGATCACGATGATCTCGTCGCCGCGGTCAATCATGCCCAGACCCGAGACAGCATCGTACAATTTGCCGTCAATTTTAACCTTTCCCGACGGACGAAGCGTCGTGTAAGCCACACCTTCTTTGCCAACCAGGCTTCGCGAGCTGGTGTCAACGCCTACAAATCCTTCATTTTTATCCTGAATTGAATGGAGTGACAGATTCTTGAACGCCCCTGAATTGGCCGTGAACATTTTTTTGCTGATGACCAGGCTGAGCATAAAGCCCGTAAACAGAGCAACAATAACGGTGGTTAGTGCAGCTAATATTTTGTCGGGGTGAACACCGCCAAAATCGAACACAATATTATCAACCAGACTAAGTACCAGTCCGGTAAAGGCGAGCAGAATACCAAGCAAGCCGGCCACTCCAAATCCGGGAATGACAAAGATTTCCAAGGCAATTAAAATCAGCCCGACAATGAAAAGCAGAATTTCCCAGTTGGCCGCCATCCCTTCGAGGTAAAGCGGGGCAAAATACGCCACGGCTGCTGTAATGGCAATGATGAGCGGAAAGCCAATGCCGGGAGTTTGCATTTCGAAATAAATACCGCCCAGAATAGCCATAATCAGCAAGCCCGAAACCATCGGGTTGACCAGAAAGCCAATGATTTTTTCGAGTACGGTGGGTTTGTATTCCACGATTTCATAATCTGAAATGCCAATCAGCTCCAGGACTTCAGCGACATTATCGGCCTGCCCTTGGCAAAAGCCATGTTTCATGGCTTCGGAAGGCGTGAAGGTAAGCACTTTACCGGTGTCTATAATTCCGGGAATGTAAACTCGTTCGTCAACCATGGCTTCGGCAATTTTAGGATCGCGAAACCAGCGGAAGGTGGTGTCCTGACCGCTGATAATGGTGTCGCCGCCATGCGCTTCGGCAGTTGCCCGCATGGTTGAGCGCATGTACGACTGGTATTTGTCGGGCATTTGCTCCCCGGTTTGGTTCACCACCGTTGCCGCGCCGATGGAGCCTCCAGGACGCATATAAATGCTGTCGCAGGCCACCGAAATCAGTGCGCCGGCACTGGCTGCATTGTTATCAATATACACATAGACCGGAATGGGGCTGTTCAGAATTTTGGTACGGATGGAGTCGGCATCGAGCACGGTGCCGCCGTAAGTGTTCATGTGGATCAGTATCAGGTCGGCGTTTAAGCTGTCGGCCGCTGCAAAAGCCTGTTGGGTTTGCCGCCAGATAGCCGGAGCAATATTTTCTTTAATATTGAACTTATACACCAGCGTTTTTGCGTTTTGGCGGGGTGCGTCTGCTTCTTGTTCCTGGCCTGCAGCTGAAAGTGTGAAAAGGAAAAAGATGACGTATAGAAAGGCTGATCTCATGATTTTAGTTTTTTAGAGCGTTTTTCCAAAGTTAGGGAATTTTCGTTTGCGTGTGACAGTCCTGTTGTATTCATCAGGCAAGTTCACCCCAGCCGCTGAATACGTGTCATTTTTGCGGCACTCGATACAGTTTGCTGGTATCGTATCCCCTACTTTTAGCTTCATCAACCAACTGCTGGTACGTGGCTTCATCCAGTTGTGGCGTGCGGCTCAAAATCCACAGGTAGTCGGGTGTGGAACTGCCAATCAACACATGCTGGTAGTCATCGTCCAGCTCCATAATATTGTAAGCCGCATAAAAGAACAGGAAGAAGGCCACTTTCAATTTTCCGGGTTCTTCCGGATTGGGGATTTTGGCTTTTCCGTTGGCTTCCTTGTATTCTCCGTCCAGTGTGTGTTTGTAGCCAGCATTCACCACATCAATTTTTCCGTCATCGCGTAACGAGTAGGTAGCCGTAACGCCGACCAAATCTTTTTCAAACGAATGCTGAAAGCGGGCAATTTCGTACCAGGTTCCCATGTAGCGTTCGACATTCAATTCCGAAACGGTAGTCGTATCAATCATCTGTTTGTTTGAGCGGCAACTAAAAATCATCAGCGATAAGCTTAAAAGGATAAGTGTTTTGGTTTTCATTCGTTCGCATTTTTTTTCTTGAAGTTTAAATAACCCGATAAAAGTAAACATTTTTTGGCGGCAGGGCACCACGGTTTCCGAACCGCGATTTTGGTTCTATTTGGTAATGAATTGTGCTATTACCGTTTGGCTTTAGCCAACGGATCATAGAAACAACACAAAAAGGAAACATTGAAGATTATTTTGAAGAAAATGAATAAAACCCTGCTCCTCAGCATATGCAGTAACGATAGCGGGCGTAGGCTGGATCAGATTACAAATCAGATCCAGCCGCGTTAAACAGCTTTAGTGTAAACCCGGAGGAGCAGAGTATCTACCACATCTATCCATGCTTTGTACTTAAGGTTCTTTAAGCAAGCCTACAGAAACCATGCAAAAACCAAAGGTAAGGTTTCCAAAACCGGATCGGGACAGCCTCTTTGCGCTGACTGGGTACAAATCCTAAATTTGCATTCCTTCCCCATTTTTGCGAAATTGTAAAAAATTGAACCATTGCATTTTTTAGAGACTAAAACATGAATCAACGATTAATCAGTGTCACTTTTTCCCTGGTCTTTCTAACACTTTTATCATTGCCGACTGCTATTGCTGCAAGCAGCAAAGACAAATTCCCAGAAGTAGTCATACCCCAGGCCGATGAATGGAGCTCTGAGCAGGTTGTGCTTGTCGCAGGTCCCGAAGAGAGCTGGGACAACCGATTATACGGACAGATTAGTCCTTGTACCGTTGTAAAGAAAAATGGCACCTATTTCCTTTATTACATAGGAGCCGATGGCAACAGAACTACCGACGGGGGTCCTGCAAATCGTGCGCTGGGCGTTGCCACCAGTAAAGATGGCATTCATTTTAAAAAATTTAAAAATAATCCCATACTCATACATCAACCGCAACACAACCAGGAAGAAGGAGTCTTCTCAGCGGGGTCTATTATGGATGAAGATGGTGACATTCTGCTCTATTTTGGAGCCACGCGTGCAAGCAACGCTCACACCGAATCCGTTCAGTGTAACGCGGGACTTGCCAGATCTAGCGATGGATTTCATTTTAAAAATCAGGGATACATTTTTTCCTGGAATGATCCACGGGTATGGGGACATGGTGATGAGCTTTCTTCCGTTGGCGCATTCAGGTTTGGCGGAAAATACAACGTGTATTACCTTGCCGTATCTGCCGAAGCTTCATGGGGGCTAGGAGTTGCACGAGGCGACAGCCCCTCAGATTTCTCCCGCTTCATCAAGGTTCAGGACGAAAAGAGAGACATAATCGGGGGCTGTGATCCCATTCGCATTAGTAATGACAGCATAGCCATTTTTATGGTGAAAGATTTTAATTCCAATACAATTGAAATATGGACGGCACCCGTCGAACATCCCGAAAAACTGAATGGTCCAGTGCGGACATATCCAATGTTCCAGCCAAACTATCGTCACACGACCATATATCTCGACAGAGAACGTAAGATTTGGTATATGTACCAATCGAGCGATCAGCCTTTAAACGGGAACAAAATAATTGTACGTACTGCCCCGATGAAATTGGTGGATTCTGGCGAATAATTTGATTGTAATACAACCCCGCTCTTCGGCACATGCCATAACGATAGCGGGCATAGGCTGGATCGGATTTGCAAATCCTATCCAGCCGCGTTAAACAGCTTTAGTATAAACCCGGAGAAGCAGAGCTATTACCGTTTGGCTTTAGCCAACGGATCATAGAAACAACACAAAAAGGGCTTTAGCCACATTTCTAAATGCGGATAAAGCCTGGCTGCAAGTAATACAACATACAAACCCGTTGGATAAATCCAACGGCAATATCCTCGCACAGCCCACGGACAACAAGTCATCCCATCCGGCAACCGCCGGATCGGAATCGGCCAGCGGGTGGTTGGAAGCTGGATACCGAATGAAACTGAGACTTGCGACTGAGACTGAAACTGAATACCGAGACTGCGACTTGCGACTGAGACTGAGACTGTTCACTTCCTCACTTCCTTTTCAGCAGTCAGGGCTTCACTTTGGAGTGAAACCCTGACTAAGGACAAGTCGGGCTCTTCTGAACCGGGCTTGCGTTCTGCTTATTGAGCAGGTGACTCGGAGTCACCCGCTGAGTAAAGCAACCCCCGCCCGCCTGGTTGCCGCTTCGCTCAAACGAGAGATCGGTCGCTGTTAATTGTGCCTTTCGCTTCGAGTGAAACCCGCATGCAGGACAAGAGCTGCACTAATTTTTTTGTTACCTTTGGGGCGCGAAAAATTATTATCATGGAACTGAATTTATTGACTGCTATAACACCGATTGATGGTCGCTACCGATCAAAAGTAGAAAACCTGCAAAACTATTTTTCCGAGTATGCCCTGATTAAATACCGGGTATTGGTTGAGGTGGAGTATTTCATCGCACTGTGCGAGTTGCCTTTACCTCAGTTGGCTAAATTTGATCATAGCCTTTTTCCTGACTTACGGAAGATCGCCACCGATTTTTCGGTCGAAGATGCCCAACGGGTTAAAGACATTGAAAAAGTAACGAATCATGATGTGAAAGCCGTTGAATATTTTCTGAAAGAAGAATTTGATAAGCTTGGAATTCAAGCTTATAAAGAATTCATTCATTTTGGCTTGACTTCGCAGGATATTAATAATACGGCCGTTCCAAAATCCATTCAGGATGCCCTGGATAACGAGTACTACCCGGCCATTAACGATTTGGTGGCTACCTTGGATGAGTTGGCCGATGAATGGAAAGATATTTCGATGTTGGCTAAAACCCACGGACAGCCAGCTTCGCCAACGAACCTGGGCAAGGAAATCCGGGTGTTTTCAGAACGGATCAAGATTCAGCTGGAACAGCTCAAGGCAGTGACCTGCGATGCCAAGTTTGGCGGGGCCACCGGTAACTTTAACGCGCACCAGATTGCCTATCCAGAAATTAGCTGGAAGGCTTTTGGAAACCATTTTTTGGAAAAATACCTGGGGCTGGAGCGCTCACAATACACCACGCAAATTGCCAATTACGATAATCACGCGGCTATTTTCGATGCCCTGAAACGCATCAATACCATCATCCTTGATTTGGATCGTGATATGTGGACTTACATTTCGATGGAGTATTTCAAACAAAAAATTAAAGAAGGCGAGGTTGGTTCTTCAGCCATGCCACACAAAGTAAATCCCATCGACTTTGAAAATTCGGAAGGAAATATCGGGATTGCCAACGCTTTGCTGGAACACCTGGCGGTAAAGTTGCCGGTTTCACGCTTGCAACGCGACCTGACCGACTCCACCGTGTTGCGCACCATTGGTATGCCTTTGGGTCACACGCTGATTGCCGTGAGTTCGACCTTGAAAGGCCTGGGGAAACTGTTGCTGAACAAGGATGCTATTGATGCTGATTTGGAAAAAAACTGGGCGGTAGTAGCCGAAGCCATTCAAACGATCTTGCGTCGCGAAGCTTATCCGAACCCCTACGAAGCCTTGCGGAACCTGACACGCACCAACAAAAAAATGAGCCAGGAAGTGATTCATGAGTTTATCGATACGCTGGAAATCAGTGATGAACTGAAAGCTGAACTCAAAACAATTACACCACATAATTACACCGGAATCTTTTAAGAAAGAAGCTCATTCTGATTCCATTTCAAAAAGGAAAAGGCTTTTGGGTGGTGTGAAATTGGGTGGTAAACTTCGTTGAAACATTATTTTGAATGAAAGATTTTATCAAATTACTCCGGAGGTTTCTGCCTCCATATAAAGGCAAAGTTGCACTGAATTTTCTCTTCAATCTTTTGGCTGCCATTTTTGGCGCTTTTTCGTTTGGTTTGCTGTCGCCGGTGTTGGGTATTTTGTTTGGAACGGATGAAGCGGTTCGCGAGCGAATACCATTAGAGTTATCGGCTGATGCAATAGAAAATAATTTATCTTATTTTATTACATGGATTATTGACACTTACGGGCAATCTTCGGCCCTGATTTATATTGGCACGTTCATCATCTTGATGGTGTTACTGAAAGTCGGGTTTACTTATTTGGCCAGCTTCGTGATGATTTTTATTCGCAATGGGGTCGTGCGCGATATCCGCAGTAAAATTTACCGAAAAATGTTGACGCTGTCGTTGGGGTTTTTCAACGATGAAAAGAAAGGCGATATCATGGCGCGTATGACCGGAGATGTGCTGGAAATCGAAAATTCGGTGATGAATTCACTTGACATGCTTTTTAAAAACCCGGTTTTGATTCTGATTTCGTTAACTTACATGCTTTATACCAGTTGGACGTTGACCATTTTTGTTTTTGTGATGTTGCCCATTGCTGGCTTTGTAATCGGGACAGTTGGAAAAAGCCTGAAACGCCAGTCGCGAAAAGGGCAAAACAAACAAGGCGATATTTTATCAATTATTGATGAAGATATTTCGGGTTTACGTGTCATCAAAGCTTTTACGGCTGAAAAGAAGGCCATCGAACGTTTTGAGCGAGAAAATGAAAATTACCGCCTGATTATGAACAAGCTGATGAGCCGTTACTTTTTGGCCCATCCGATGAGCGAACTCTTGGGGACAACTGTGATTGTAATGGTCTTGTGGTACGGTGGAAACCTGATTTTATCAGGCGATGCAGGGGCCTTGAGCCCGCAGCAGTTCATCGTTTACCTTGTATTCTTTTACAACATCATCAACCCCGCCAAAGCATTCTCAACGGCGCTTTACAGTGTTGAAAAGGGCTTGGCTTCGATGGAACGAATTGACAAAATACTGGGACAGGAAAGTACCATTGTAGATAAGCCTGATGCAGTCTCGAAGGAAGAATTTAATAATTCGATTGAATTTCGACATGTTGGTTTCAGTTATGTGAGAGAGAAAGTTCTTGATGATATTAATCTCACCATTAAGAAAGGACAGACTATTGCTTTAGTGGGGAAATCGGGTTCCGGAAAAACAACTTTGGTCGACCTGTTGCCTCGGTTTTGGGATAGTACTGAAGGAGGAATTTATATTGATAGCACCGACATCCGTGACATCAAGCTGCACGATTTGCGTAGCTTGATGGGTAACGTTAACCAGGAACCGATCTTATTTAATGAAACATTTTTCAATAACATTGCTTTTGGGATCGAAAATGTAACGGAAGAAGCGGTAATTCAGGCAGCGAAAATTGCCAATGCTCACGAGTTTATTATCAACACGGAGAATGGCTACCAGACCAACATTGGCGATCGGGGCGATAAGCTGTCGGGCGGCCAGAAACAGCGGGTTTCCATTGCCCGAGCCATTTTGAAGAATCCCCCGATTTTGATTCTGGATGAAGCCACCTCGGCGCTCGACACGGAATCGGAAAAACTCGTGCAGGAAGCCTTGGAAAACCTGATGAAGAACCGGACTTCGCTGGTGATTGCGCATCGTTTGTCTACCATTAAAAATGCCGATGTGATTTGTGTGCTCCACAAGGGACAGATTGTTGAAATGGGAACGCACCAGCAGCTTCTGGAGCAAAACGGACGTTACAAGAAACTGCACCAAATGCAGGTGTTTTAAGATTTTAGAAAGATTAATTGTACATGAATTTATAACTTCATGCCTGAATCCTCAAATTGAATACCATGAAACTTTTTCAAATTTTTATTGTCACGTGCTGCCTGTTTGTTGCTGATGGTCTTTCGCTTTCGGCACAAGAAACAATCACGTATAAAACAGAGCAGTCAATTCTTTACAGGGAAAGTGGTGTGATTACCGATTACATGAGCGAACGTTGCCGCCTGGATTTGTATTATCCAGAAAATACAACCGAATTTACTACCGTGGTTTGGTTTCATGGTGGTGGCATTACCGGCGGCGAAAAGTTCATCCCGGAACAATGGAAAAATAAGGGGTTTGCCGTTGTCGCGGTGAATTACCGGCTCAGTCCCAAAGTAAAAAATCCAAAGTATATCGAAGATGCCGCAGCCGCTGTTGCCTGGGTGTTCAATCATATTGAGAAATATGGTGGATCCAGAAGTTCAATCGTGGTTTCAGGACACTCGGCAGGTGGCTATTTGGCAAGCATGGTGGGACTGGACAAACACTATCTGGAAGCCTATGATGTAGATGCCGACCAGATTGCCGCCCTAATCCCTTTCAGCGGACACACCATCACGCATTTTACCATTCGCTCCGAGCGCGGCATTCCAGGCACTCAGCCGATTGTTGATGAATTTGCACCACTGTTTCATGTTCGAAATGACGCGCCGCCGCTGTTCTTGATTACCGGCGACCGCGAATTGGAGATGCTGGGGCGCTACGAAGAAAATGCCTACCTGTACCGTATGATGAAGGTTGCAGGACACGAAAGTACCTTTATTTTTGAGCTGGATGGTTTTGATCACGGAGCGATGGCGCGCCCGGCTTTCGAACTCAGTTTGCAGATTTTACGTGATCTCGGTTTGTGATCTGATCGTTTGGGCAGCGTGGATGAAATCAATTCACGGTAGATGGTTTGGATCTTTACAGCGGCGTCTTCCCATTTGATGTTTCCGGATTCAATTTGGCCACAACGAACCATCATTTTCGAGAGCGACGGATAACATAGCAGCGCATGAATGGCATCGCCCAAGGCATGAACATCCCAAAAATCAACTTTGATCGTGTGCTTCACCACCTCCGATACGCCTGATTGTTTTGAAATAATGGTGGGGACGCCACTTTGCATGGCTTCCAGCGGGCAAATTCCAAAAGGCTCGGAAACGGAAGGCATCACAAATACATCGGATAGTTTCATCATTCGGCACACTTCTTCGCCCTGCAAAAAGCCGGTGAAGAAAAAACGATCAGCCAGGTGCGAATTTGCCACCTCTCGAATCATTTCATGGTGCATGTCGCCGCTTCCGGCCATAATGAATCGGACATTTTTCATTTTGCTCAGCACCAGTTCGGCCACCCGAATAAAATACTCAGGCCCTTTCTGAAGCGTGATCCGCCCCAGGAAAGTGACGATTTTACTTTTGTCTTTACGCGGAAGCGAACTTGAGGTGTCTGCCTTGCTAAAATCAACGCCGTTGTGAACAGTCCGCGTTTTGAAAGCCGGTATTTTATATTTATCAATGACTGTTTGTCGGGTTCGGTTGCTGACACAGATCACGCAATCGGCTTGCTCCATGCCGTCCTGTTCAATCTGAAAGACACGTGGATTAATTTTTCCTCCGCTGCGGTCATAGTCAGTGGCATGCACATGAACCACCAGCGGTTTACCCGATACCCTTTTTGCAGCTATTCCTGCAGGATACGTAAGCCAGTCGTGGGCATGAATGACATCAAATTGGGTTTGTGAGGCAATGTATTCACCAACTACCGAGAAATTATGAATTTCGCTCATTAAGCCGGGACCATATTTGCCCGTAAATTTCACTGCCGGCAATTGGCTCGAAGTAGTGCTACTCTTTTGATTTTCCAGAATTGAGATGTGCTGTTTTTGAAAGATCTCCGGATCAACATAAGGAACCATTTGTGATTCCACACTCAGGCATTCCACCGGAATTTCAAGGCGTTCGATCCGGATCTTACTTTTGATGAGATCGATTTGGTTAGCGCCAATTAACCGAACTTGATCATGTGGTTCATCGCCATAGGTTTTGGGAATAACAAAAGTTATTTTGGTTTTCCGATCGGCTAAGCTTTTGGTAATTCCATAACAAGCCGTTCCTAAACCACCGGAAATATTTGGTGGAAATTCCCATCCAAACATTAACACATTCATGGGCTTACCTTTAAACCTTCAAGTAAGTCTGACCTTCCCCTGTTTTATTTGGGTGAACGGGTTGGAGTAAGTCAGACACGCATCATTTCGAATCATCAAGTTCGAAAACAGAAGAATCCTCGACCAGGATGGCTTAGTCGTGTAAGTCGAATACACAGAGATTTTCAGGTTTCAGATGAGGTGTTTCAAACAGGTGTGTTCAAGTAGAACCTCGCGAGGCTCTATTTTTCATAACTTTCTTCGTGAATTTCCCATTCAACAACAAAATCAAATTTGTCGCCTTTGCATTGCAATCCCTTTTCATTTGAAAAAGGTTGGTACTGGTGTCTTCGTGTTTTTTTGAGGTAGCTAATGTCGATCGCAGCTTCCGGGAAGAATGGATCTTTGTCGGTTTTTACTTTTGTTTTCATACGGCTTCCATTTTAATAATGATAATTTTGCAGTATCTATCTTGTTTAATGCGGAAGTCTTCGAATCTTGTCCAGGCTGATGTAAAAAATTCGCAAAACTAACGTTGAGAGATTTAAGAACACTCGCAGCAGATCATAAATTTCGTTCTGCTGGATATAAGACTACGAGAGAAAACAAAGAAATGTTGTTAAAAATTGATAGATATTTTGATTTGTTTAGAGGAATTTCATTTAATTAACACTCCGCTTTTTGTTATTCTTGCGAATCTTTCGTTTTGCAACATAACTAAAAGTTGACTGCCCTATGAAATTGAGCTTGATTAAACAAGTCTGTCAGCATGCCTGGCACTACCAGCCACTGGCCAAAATGTCGGCAATATGAATGGGGGTTATTGGCAGTTTGTTTTTCTTAATGTACCCTTCAATATTTAGTAAGCAAGACGATTCGGTTGAAATAATGTATTCGGCTCCGGTGTTTAGGGCATGTTCCACTTTTTGCTCGGTCATGGCCGAAGAAATCGCCTGAAACTTGGTGACAAATGTTCCGCCAAATCCACAGCAGGTTTCTGTTTCTTCCATTTCCACCAATTCAAGTCCTTTAACTTTGGAAAGTAACAAGCGTGGTTCACTTCTGATGCCATATTCGCGCAGCGCGGTACAAGCGTCGTGGTAGCAAACTTTATGCGGGAAGCTGGCGCCAAAGTCGGTAAACTGAAGGTGATTTACCAAGAAGTCGGTGAGTTCAAACAAGCGCTTTTGAAGGCTTAAATGAAGTTCATAGTCTGTGTCCTCTTTGCTGAACAAATGGGAATAGTAGTTTTTGATAAAGCCTGTGCAGGAGGCCGATGGGCTCACAATGAGCCGGTCGCCCGGAAAGTCTTTCAAAAACTTGTGAGCCAACGAGCTTGTTTCGTCCCAGTAACCACTGTTGTATGCTGGTTGTCCGCAGCAAGTTTGCTCTGGGTTATATTCTACATCAACACCCGCTTTTTTTAGCAATTTAACCACGTTAAATGCTGTGTCGGGATAGAGCTGATCAATAAAGCAAGGGATAAATAAATCTACTGTCATCTTTCAGAGATAGGGTTTACGCAAATATAGCAGCTTTTCTGTTTATAAAAAAGATGGCAAAGATTCGAGCCGCAAGCTTCGGGCTCCAAGTTTCATCTGACAGCTGGCGCACAAATTCCAAATTGTCCCAATCACCAGTATCCAATTACGAATCCCCAATGACCAATCATTAAAATTCATTATTTTTAACGGCCAAAGGCATCACGCCTTCACCAAATTTCAAGTTATACCGTCTTATGGATTATCAATTGATTGAATACCTGTCGGAATGCCTGACCCCGGAGCGAAAGGAGCTGTTTGAACGTGTTCTGGAACAGCGGACCCGATACCTGACTGTGGTGCTGGAGGATATTTTTCAGCCGCAGAATGCCAGTGCCGTTTTGCGAACGGTCGATTGTTTTGGCGTGCAGGACGTGCATGTCATTGAAAATCGAAACCAGTTTACGGTCGACCGGGAGGTGGCTATGGGCGCTTCGAAATGGCTGACGGTGAAAAAGTACAAGGATCAGGAAAACAACAGCCTGAATGCCATCAGGCATCTACGCCAGCAGGGATACCGTATTGTGGCAACCAGTCCGCATGAAGGCGACACCAACCTGGAAGGCTTTAAGCTGGAAAAAGGAAAAGCAGCTTTGATTTTCGGAACTGAGCTTACCGGGATTTCTGAAGTGATACAAAACGAGGCCGACGAATTTTTGAAAATACCCATGCATGGATTTACCGAAAGCTTTAATATTTCGGTTTCGGCCGCTATTATACTGCATCACCTCACCCTGATGATGCGGGCCAATCCTGCCATTAACTGGAAGTTGTCGAACGAAGACCAGGCAGCCATAAAACTGAGTTGGATTAAGCGAACTTTAAAACGGTCGGACTTGTTAGAGCAACGTTATCAGGAATTAAAAAACGAAGGAAAATCATGAAGGTTTTTGCAGAAAAATTTGGGGACATCAAAATATTGCGATACGAACTCACCGACTTTGAACAGCTGAGTCTTCAACAGAAACAATACATTTATTACCTGGGGCAGGCAGCGCTTTGCGGCCGCGATATTTTGTGGGATCAGAACAATCGCTATAACCTGCGAATCCGCACCTTGCTGGAGACCATTTACCAAAGCTATACGGGCGATCGGCAGTCGGACTTGTTTCAACAGTTCCAGGTGTATCTGAAGCGGGTGTGGTTTTCAAACGGCATTCACCATCATTATTCGATGGATAAAATCAGGCCCGGGTTTTCTGCCGGCGACTTGCAGAAACTGATCAACGCATCAAATTTGTCAGGCTTCCCGTTTCTGCATGAATTGGATGAATTGATAGAGGTGATCACCAATCCGGCGTTGGAAGCTAAACGCGTGAGCCTGGACAGTTCAGGGGATTTGCTTGAGGCTTCAGCAATGAATTACTACCAGGGAGTTTCACAGGCTGAAGCCGAGGCTTTTTACAAGGCCAAAAAACAGGCGGCCGGAGAAAATGCCCCATCTTTCGGACTGAATTCACAATTGATTAAGGAAAACGGCGAGATAAATGAAAAGGTTTGGAAGGCGGATGGCCGCTATGGCAAGGCCATTCAGCAGATTATCATCTGGCTGGAAAAAGCCTTGCCCTTTGCAGAAAATGAGCTGCAGCAGCAACACATTCGTCAATTGATTACCTACTACCAAACCGGCAACTTGAAACAATTTGACGAATACAGCATTTCGTGGGTCAACGAACTGGATGGGCTGGTTGACTTTGTGAATGGCTTTATTGAGGTGTATGGCGATCCGCTGGGGATCAAGGGAAGCTGGGAGTCGATCGTGAATTACAAGGATTTGGAAGGTACCAAGCGGGCGACCACGTTGTCGGAAAATGCGCAGTGGTTTGAAACCCATTCGCCGGTAGCCGATTCATTTAAAAAGAAGGAAGTGAAAGGAGTGAGCGCCAAGGTTATTCACGTGGCTATGCTGGGTGGTGACTGCTATCCGCACACGCCCATTGGCATCAATTTGCCCAATGCCGAGTGGATTCGTGAAGAGTATGGCTCCAAATCGGTGACCATCGAAAACGTTACCAAAAGCTACTTCCTGGATTCGCTGGGCAATGGCATGCTTGAGGAGTTTGCCGAATCGGCCGAAGAAGTTGAGCGAGCCAAAACCTATGGCTACCTGGCCGGCAACCTGCACACCGACTTGCACGAGTGCCTGGGGCATGGCTCCGGAAAAATGATGCCGGGGGTGAAACCCGAAGATCTGAAAAACTACTATTCGACTATGGAGGAAACTCGGGCCGACCTGTTTGCTTTATACTATGTACTGGACGAAAAATTGCTGGCTCTTGGCTTGGTTCCTTCAATGGAGACGGGAAAGGCGGAGTACGATGCTTACCTGCGCAATGGGCTGATTACTCAACTGACACGCATTGAGCCGGGTAAAGACCTGGAAGAATCGCACATGCGCAACCGGCAGTTGATTGCCAAGTGGGCATTCGAGCATGGGCAGGCCGATGGCGTGGTAAGCTGGGTGAAACGCGAAGGCAAATCATACCTAAAAATCAAGGATTACCAAAAACTGCGCGAGCTGTTTGGCGAACTGCTGGCCGAAGTGCAGCGAATGAAATCGGAAGGCGACTTGCAGGCGGCATCGCAATTAGTGGAAACCTATGGAGTGAAGGTTGACAAAAAGCTGCATGCCGAAGTGTTGGAGCGGTTTAAAAAACTGGACATTGCGCCCTACGCCGGATTTTTAAATCCCGAACTTCGTCTGATCAAAAATGACAATAACGACGTGGCAGATGTGGAAGTGCACTACGCCCCGGACTATACCGCTCAAATGCTTGCTTATTCAACCGATTATGGCTTTTTAAAAGGCTAGCTGGATGGTGAGTGAACTTATTCCTCTGTCAACAGAAGCGATGGAATACCTTCCAGTCCATCAATTGCTATTTCGAAGTTCTTTTTGTAGTTCAACACAAACAAGCCCCGGTTCATATAACCTCCGTTGCGGCTAACCTTATCGAAATAAAATTCGGCCTGAGTTAACTGGACATGGTGGTAAGGCAGACAATCGGTAAAATCGTTCCCATATTGAAACAAGGCCGACATGAAATAGAAGGCCACGTCATACCCCTGAAAGCTGAACTGATTAGGCTCGGCTGCGAAATTACTACGAAAACTTCGGATGAAGCGGTTGGTCAGGGGCGCCCGGTAATCGACAAAATACGGGCTCAACAGGTGCATTTTGCTTTGATGATAATATTCAGGCTGAATACTATTGTAGCGCTGAAAATTAGACAAGCCCACCAAGGTAACCGGAAAATCCTCGGCCAGTGAATTGATGTTGGAAACTGCCACACTCACTTGTGCTTCGGTTGCCGAAGGAATAATAAAAACGTTCTCACGCGTTTTGCTCAAAATCCGTCGCAATCCCCAGTAGCCTTCAGCAAGAAAATTATACTCATGAAACCGGACATCGCGGTCGGCTTCAGCAAATCCGGCCGAAAAAAACTTCTCTCGACACAAATTGACCAGAGTTGCTTCGGGCAAATGTTTGTACTCGCCCATTTCAAGCACAATCAGGTTCTTATTGAAATATTCCTCGCCAATGTAGTCGGCCGTTTCGCGAACCAAATAGTCTTTTGTTGGATTGATTTTAAAATAATAGGGATTGTTGGCCTCGAAATTCCCCGAAGCCGACAAGGGTGAAACCATCGGAATCCGGTTGAGATTGGCAAAGTTAACCACCGGCCCCTGCAACTCAGGATACACCGGACCAATAATCAGGTCCATCTGGCGAAACACGCTCAGCCGGATAATCGAATCGACCACCGCCTGTTCCTGGTTGGTATCGAACACATGCAGTTGCACGTTCATGCCGGCGCGCTTTAAGCTATCAACGGCCAACAAAACACCTTCATAAAAATGAATAAAGTTCTCGGAACGTGGATAGATAATCTCTTGGTCGCGGCGCTTGATGCCTTCCGCTGGCATATCGTCCGGATTTTGAACATTGCTCGTCAGGTCTTCGTCCAACAGCATTTCCTCTTTGGTCATGCGCTGCCGGTTAATGGTATCGTTAGCCACCAGGTAAAGCGGTAAAAGCAGCGCCACATCGTACTTTTCGGAGGAAGCCCCGAAATTTGGCCGGCAGCCCTCTGGTCGTTCCATCTCCGAAACCTTCACCGCGTAATCGTTTCGGTTGAAACGTGGCTTCGGACGCTCTTCCTCCCGATCGGCTGTGATCTCCTGCTGCTTTCCGGTCACCAACTCCGGCTCAGCGTCCGTTTGTTTCGGAATCAAAATCGTCTCACCCGCCATCAGGCCCCGATACCCGAGCATCGGATTGCTCTTCTTAATGGCGGCAATGCTAACATTGTATTGATTGGAAAGGCTGTAGAGTGTTTCGCCACTCCCAACAGTATGTTTGTTAAAGGCTGCTTCGTTGACGGGGCTCACCTGAATGTCGGGCAGGTCCTCCGACACAGGAACCCGAATGCGTAAGCCAGCTTGCAGACCGTGCTCCAGAGCAGGATTGTACTTCTCCAACACATCGCGGCTCACATCATACTTTCGCTCCAAACTCCAAAATGTTTCGCCCGACTCAACCAAATGGGTAAAAAAGCCGTCGGCTGGCAGCATAACTTGCCCCGCTGAAAAATCCGCCTCCGGAATGGTCAGTTCCATGCCAATACGCAAGCCGTCTTTCACCTGAGGATTGGCTTTAATCAGATCAGCAATCGGGCGGTTATACTGTTTCGATATGGAATACAAGGTTTCGTTAGCCTCCACGTTATGCTTTTGAGGGCCTGATGTTGATTGCTCTTCGGCAACAAAAGCCCGTCGATCTCTGGCTGCTGCACGAATGCGTTTCAAATCGGCAGCATCCGGAATCAAGAGCATTTCCCCTCTTTCCAGTCCTTTTTCTTCCAGCTGTGGATTGTATTTCAGAATATCTTCAACCGCAACGTTAAACTCTTTGGCAATGAAATGAAGTCCGTCGCGGCGCTTCACTTTGTAGGTTTTAAACGAAGGTAATTCATCGGGCTGCGCAGAGGCAGTAACTTTTTGCTGAGGGGCTTCTGCCTGTTGGGCTTCGGCTACCGGAATCTTCAGTTCCTGCCCGGTTTTCAGACCAAAAATTAAATTAGGGTTGGCGTTCAGTAACTCTTTTTGCTCTACCGAATAGGCTTTACTGAGCGAAAAAATGGTCTCCCCTTTTTCAACGACATGAATTCGATAGGTTTTACCATTCTCCTGAATCCGGCGTTCTTGGGCCTGCAAACCAACAGTATAAAAAAACAACAAAAGCGTGATAATCAAGCGTGTCTTCATTATTTTTAAGTTCGATTTAAAGAAACCACCAAGCACGGTGCTTCCTGAATTGATTCCCCAAAAATAAGGTTTATCAACCGATGTACACCCCAAGAACGTGTTAAAAAGTTTTTAATTGTCTAATTCGGAAGGCCTCTCTTAGAAGTTTTTTTGTGTAAAGTATTTCATAAAATGGGCGCGTTCGTACAAGGCAACATGCTTATCCTTAATCGCCAATTTGCCCTTGAAGTCACCAATTTGAGCATAGTTTCGCGCATCCATCCAGGCGGCAATTTTCTGGTTCATCTCGGTCACCATTTCTGGCCCACCGTTGTACAACACCGAAGCCACCTGAACAGCAGCAGCGCCGGCCAGCAGAAATTTAATGGCCGTCTCAGCAGAATGAATGCCGCCGGTAGCCGCTAATGGACAACCCGTTTGCGACGACATGATTCCAGTCCAGCGAAGGGGCAGCAAATAATCGGTTGCATGGCTCAACACGTCAGCCGAAATCATTTTCTCATGTTGAATGTCAATATCGGGTGAATAGAACCGATTGAACAGGCTGATCCCGGCAATTCCGGTTTCGGAAAGCGCTTTGATCATCGCAGCCAGGTTTGAAAAATAATGACTGATTTTGATGCTTACGGGAATGGAAACCACCTCCAGTACTTTTTTCACCGTATTAAAATAGAACTGTTCGTTGGCTTCTCCACTTTTTTCAAGGTTGGCGGGCAACAAAAATAAGTTCAGCTCCAACGCGTCGGCTCCGGCTTCTTCCAGCTTCTTTGAAAATACTACCCAGTCCGACTGGCTGATACAACTCACGCTGGCCACAATGGGAACATCCACCGCCTGTTTCGCTTGCCGGATCAAACCGGTATAGTCTTTCAGATTTTCATCTTTAATAATGTAGTCGAAGTAATCCAAATATTCGGGATCGGGCTCCAGCGCTTTCCGCTGCGACAATTCTTCCTGCAACTGGGCATCAATTTCCTCTTCATACAGCGATTTCAGGACGATCGCACCAGCTCCTGCTTTGGCCAGTTGTTTAATTTGTTCCAAATCGCCGGTCATGCTGCAGCTGGCTGCAATGACAGGGCTTTTTAATTCTAATCCGAAAAATTGAGTTGCTAAATTAGCCATATGCTTTTATTTTGATTCTGGATTCTCGATGATAAATTCTGGATACTGGTTTCTCGATGCTTGATGAGCAAGCTCGATTTGAAATTATTGCGACTTCTTAATCTCTGATGGTTCGGTAACTAAATTGTTCTGTTTTGTTTGCAAATAATGGTGCATGCCTGCTGCCGCTTTGCGCCCGTCGCCCATGGCTAAAATCACGGTTGCTCCACCGCGGACAATATCGCCACCGGCAAACAAGTCAGGGATGGAGCTTTGCATGGTTTCCGGATCCACTTCAATGGTTCCCCAGCGGCTTACTTTCAACTCGGGCAACTCGGAAGGCACCAGCGGATTTGGAGAAACGCCAATGGCTACCACCACCACATCGACCGGAATATCGTATTCCGAACCTTCCATCACCACCGGGCGGCGACGGCCGGAAGCATCAGGTTCGCCCAGCTCCATCTTTTGAAGCCGCATGCGATTGACCCGTCCGTTTTCATCAGAAAAATACGCAACCGGATTGTTCAGATTCAGAAATTCGATACCTTCTTCTTCAGCATGTAAAACCTCTTCCACCCTTGCCGGCATTTCTTCGCGCGATCGGCGATAAACAATCATGGCTCGATCAGCGCCCAGCCGCTTGGCAGTTCGCACGGAGTCCATGGCTGTGTTTCCACCGCCAATTACAGCAATATTCTTACCTCGAAGTACTGGTGTATCAAACTCCTTACTAGCTGCATTCATCAGGTTTACGCGGGTCAGGTATTCGTTGGAAGACAAGATCCCATTGAAATTCTCGCCTGGAATATTCATGAAACGGGGCAAACCTGCTCCACTGGCTACAAAAAAGGCTTGAAACCCTTCTTCCTTCAAATCGTCGAATGAAGCTGTGCGCCCGACAATAAAATTGCGTTCGAACTTCACTCCCATTTTTTCAAGGCTGTCCAGCTCTATATCGACCACCCGGTTGGGCAAACGAAACTCAGGAATCCCATATTTCAGCACACCACCGACTTCGTGCAGTGCTTCAAAAACAGTTACATCGTATCCCAGCTTAGCCATGTCGC
>JAGXIR010000153.1 GCA_024635605.1 Sunxiuqinia sp. | reverse complement strand
CGAACAACTTCAACCAATTCATTACTGTTGTGCATGGCAAGTGAACGGTTGCGTACTCTTTCCAGTGCTGCTTCAATTTCGAGTTCCCGATTTTGTTTTAAGAGTTCAGCAGTTTTTTCGTCAACCAGTTTTTGCAGTTGCTCACTTTTTTGTTTCCATTCATTCAAATGCCATGTATCTTCCTCCGTTTCAACAGCTTTTGACCCGTGCAGGTGTACCAGTTTCCATGTATTGTTACTAAACTCAAAAACCGACGAAAGCCGCACCGGGATTACATTTTTTGCTCCGTCAACCACCATTGATATTTCAAATTCGTCCATGTAAATGGCTGTATCTTCATCAGGACTTATTCTGCGGTACACCGGCATTATACTGATTTGCATTTCCAATCCGGCGCCCTGTTCCCGCTGGTCGGTAACAATTTTTTTAAGTCTTTTTATTTCCAGCACTTTTTCATCGAGTGTGGTACCGTATCCGGTTACGTCGTTCACTGCGATCTCACTGATTTTTTCAATTGGAAAATCATATAACATCAGGTCGATATATTCGTCGTATGCTTTCTTTAACAATTTTTCCTTTTTTGAATCCATGGCATAATTAACTTAATGGTAAATGAATTATAAATTCGGTGCCTTTGTTTTCTTTTGATATGACAGTAATTTTTCCGCCATGCGCCTTCACAATATCATAACTCAAACTTAACCCCAAACCGGTTCCTGAACCTGTTGGTTTGGTAGTGAAAAATGGCTGGAATATTTTGTCTTTGATTTCTGATGGGATTCCGGAGCCGTTGTCTTTCACGCTTATTATCACCCTTAAATCCCCTGAAGGGGACTTTGAGGAAGTTGTACTAACAATGATAGTAGGTTTAAATTCTGTATCCCTTTCTTCAGAACCTCCGTCAGCTGACGGAGGCTGGGGGTCATTTGATTTTGCCCGTTTATCCACCGCATAAAACGCATTGTTTATCAAATTCAACAGTACCCTTCCAATATCCTGCGGGATGACGTTGATTTTGGGTAGTTTTTCATCGAAGTCAGTTTTGAAATCGGCATTGAAACTTTTGTCTTTGGCTCGCATTCCATGATAGGCCAACCTTAAATATTCGTCGGCGAGTGCATTGATATCAGTTAACTCCTTTTGTCCTGTTGAAGTTCGTGAATGTTGCAGCATTCCTTTTACAATGTCGCTGGCCCGTTTGCCGTGGTGGTTGATTTTTTGGAGGTTTTGTTGGATGTCATTTAAAATCTCATTTTCCAATTCCTCATCCCGTTTGTCTTGTGTTTTGATTCTTTCCTCTTGTATCTCTTTAAGTAGTTCGTTGCTGAGTTCTGAAAAGTTGTTGACAAAATTGAGCGGATTTTGGATCTCGTGTGCGATGCCGGCAGTGAGTTCTCCGAGCGAAGCCATTTTTTCGGAATGAATGAGTTGAGATTGGGCTGCTTTTAATTCGTTTAGTGTCTTTTCAGTTTCGTTTTTTGCTTCTTCAAGTTGTTTAAAATCTTCGTACCGGGCATAGGCAATTGAAAAGGAATTAGCCAACGAGTTTGCCAAATCCAACTCCCTCTGTATATCACTGCTGCTTCGCATTGCCAAGGCATTTTCCCGCACCCTTTCCAAAGCCAGAGCAATATCTTGCTCACGCTTGTGCTGTTCAAGTTCCTTTGTTTTTACCTGAAGTAATTGCTCTAACTCTCCATTTTTGTTTTTAACATTTGCATGTTGCGGCGATTTCATGTTATTAAAATTGTAAGTTTTCAATGGTATAACATGGAATTCGCATGAGAATTTTAATACTCATCGGTTGGTGTGTCTTCTTACTCATGCTCATTTCATACTATATAATTTGATTGGAAGTACAGTAATCGGCAATAAATTCGAAGCAATATTTGTGAAGCTAATGAATAACATAAATCACTATTTTTGGCTCGGATAAATCAAAAAGTTCTAATAACTCCATTAGAATAACATCTTTGCCGGATATGAAATTAAGGTTTAATGTTTTGATTCATTCGGAATATATTTTCCGGATCATATTTACGTTTCATTTTCACTAATTTCTCATAACTATCACCATATGCTGATTTTACCAAAGCTTCACCTTCTTCCCCAAATCCTGAAAAATTGACATATAGCCCGCCTGGAGAAAAAGGTTCCATGTCTTTCAGGAAATTTCTGGCATAGGAAATTACTTCTTCATCTGCACCGGGATCATCCCAGATGCAATCTACACTAAATAAGTAGTTTGACTTGCGTCCGGTAAATGCAGTCGCCCTGTCATCAATCCGGCTCATTGCACCTCCAATGTGCCAGATGGCAATTAAAATCATAGGTTGCGGAGGGTTGCTGGCTTTAGGAATTATGGCATCAATTGTTTCATCATCAAGATTATTCAGGTACGTTGATTTGAAATAGTAGTGTTGCTCGTTTTTCGGAAAAAATGGATCAAACATTTTCTGCATGGCTGTCCAGGGTATTGGTCCGCTTAAATCAACTAATGGAGTGCTTATATTTCGAAGCGGTTCTAATACCTTTTCACCTTGTTCAACCGGACCGCAATGCACTGCAACTGGAATTAAAACTCTTCTGCCGTGATGCTCGGATGGAAAATCAGGTACCGGAGGTATGGTCCAAATGGTAAAATTTGATGAAACCTCATCAGGAGAATTGTCCATAAATTCCTTCCAGACCGAAAGTATTTTTTTTGCTTCTTCAGCAGGGTAAAAGGGCGCACATAATGTCACCATTGGCCCAACCGGGTGAAGCCGGTATTCAAATGATGTGACTATACCAAAGTTTCCTCCGCCGCCTCTAACTGCCCAGAACAGATCGGCATTTTGATTTTCGTTTGCATGAATAGCTTTTCCTTCAGCGGTTACCATATCAACCGAAAGCAGATTATCTATTGACAAACCATGTTTTTTGCGCAGCCATCCTATTCCTCCTCCAAGCGTTAATCCGGCAATTCCAGTTGTTGAGACCACTCCTGAAGGAGCTACCAGCCCGAATACCTGTGTTTCTCTGTCCAGGTCGGCCATGGTGCATCCGCCCTGTGCATCTACCGTACGATTCTCCGCATCAACCTTTATTCCTTTCATTAGTGAAAGGTCGATCATTATCCCTCCATCATTGCTGGCAGTTCCTGCAACATTGTGTCCTCCGCCCCTGACTGAACTGAGAATCTCGTTTTCACGTGCAAAATTTACCGCAGCTATCACGTCCGCGACACCTGAACATCGGGCAATAAATGCCGGTTTTTTATCGTGCATACCATTCCAAATCTTGCGTACTTCATCATAATCCTCATCAACATGCGTTAACAAAGGCCCGCTGAAATTTGCTTTGAATTCTTCCACTCGTGTTTCTTCAAGATTTTTAATCTTCCCTGAACTTGTAGTAATTTTACTTGTTTGCATCATATTTTTGTTTAAAATTCTTTCTTAACACTAAATCTAACCGAACAGGATATGTGGTCATATCATATTAACTCCATATCCCCGCAATGCATTTTATAGTTGATTTAGTATTTATTATCAACAAATTACGAATTTAAATTAAGACAAACAAGTATTTAAATTTTTCCTATTTTTGTGGCGCAGAGGGGCTGTTAGCTCAGTTGGTTTAGAGCATTACCTTGACAGGGTAGTCCGCCATCTGGCGGATAATGGTTGGTAACAACAAACCTTCATAGTGGACTTTCACCACCAAGTTATTTACCATGCACGGCACAAAAAAAAGGCAAGCTTTTCAGCCTGCCTTTTCCTATTTGTTTTTGATTGTTACAACCACCGTAAGTAATTGAAATCTTGTCGGTGTGGAAGATTCTTATTCTTCGGAAACATGCGAATGGCGTAGTTGTAAGCTCCCGGATGGGTTAAATGAAGGTCGAGCTTGTAGGTTGTCAGCCCATTCTGAGCTCCTGAAATGCCAAACTCCTTACATTCAATCAATTCAGGATCGGAATCCTTGCCATTTTCAGTCATTACAATTTCAACCCCAATTTCATCAGGCGACAGCCCTTTTAAGTCCAGAACCACCCGCGCCGGATAATCCTCACCAATCCGGATGGCATTGGTAATTCCATCAGCAATCTCAAGTTCTTTGACTTCGATATCTTCCCATTTTTCAGCGATCTTGCTCTTCCAGGTCACCATCTCACGGGCCAACTTAAAGTCGTCGGCTTTCAACTGTTTTCCGCGTTCGGCCTGGGGCGCATAAAAGCGTTCCTGATAATCGCGTATCATGCGGGTGGTCGTAAAGTTCGGGGCCACCTGGGCTTGTGTTTTCTTAATGTATCCCACCCATTCTTCCGGAACATCATTGTTATCGCGGTTGTAAAAGGCTGGCACAATTTCGTCTTCAAACAGGTTGTAGATGGTTTGTGCATCCAGCTCATCCTGAAAATCCTGCACATCGTAGCAACGCTCCAGAGGCAAAGCCCAACCAGCGCCTTCCTTATAACCTTCCACCCACCATCCGTCCAATACGGAAAAGTGCAGGGTGCCGTTCATCACGCCTTTTTCGCCACTGGTTCCCGAGGCTTCCAAGGGGCGGGTTGGTGTATTTAACCAAATATCGACTCCCTGAAGCAGCATCTTGGCCAGGTTCATGTCGTAATTTTGAAGGAACAGGATTTTACCTAAAAACTCAGGCCTTTTTGAAATTTCAACAATGTACTTAATCAAATCCTGACCTGCTTTGTCGGCCGGATGTGCTTTACCCGCAAAAATAAACTGTACGGGCCGGTCGGGATTGTTGACAATCTCGGACAGGCGGTCGAGGTTGCGAAACAGCAGGTGCGCCCGTTTATAAGTTGCAAAGCGCCGCGCGAAACCAATGGTCAGCGCATTGGGATTCAACGAACTGAGCACCTCGGTAATTAACTTGGGGTTTTCGTTGCGTTTCACCCAGTTATCAGTAAAACGTTCCTTGATGTAATCGATGAGTTTGGAACGTAAATCCTGTTTCAGCTCCCAAATTTCCTGATCAGGCACTTTATAAATCTTGTCCCACAAATCGAAATCCAACTGATTATTGACAAAGTCTTTTCCAAAGTATTTCAGGTGAATGGCCTTCCACTCTTTGGCGGTCCAGGTGGAATAATGCACGCCATTGGTGACATAGCCAATATTCAACTCTTCGGATAAATATCCTTGAAACAGTGGATTTAAAATGTGTTTAGACACCTCGCCATGCAGCATGCTCACCCCATTGATTCCCTGTGACAGGTTGGCTGCCAGAAAGCTCATATTGAAATGATCTTCGTGTGGCGCCACTTTCCCAAGCATAATGAACTCATCCCAGTTCAGGTTGATCTTGCCTGGGTAATCTTTCATATATATGGCAAACAGATCCTGGTGAAAGGAATCGTGACCGGCAGGTACCGGTGTGTGGGTTGTAAACAAGGTGGATGCCCGCACCACTTCTTTGGCTTCGGCATAGGTCAGCTTGCTATCAACCACCAGATTATGGATTCGTTCCAACCCAATCATGGCTGCGTGGCCTTCATTACAATGATAGATATCGGCATCTGTATGTCCCAGCTTTTTCAAGGCACGAATTCCGCCCAAGCCCAGCAACATTTCCTGCTTGAGGCGATTCTCGTTGTCGCCACCATACAGGTGATGGGTGACAAAACGATCGTTTTCGTTGTTGGCATCAAAGTCGGCATCGAGTAAATAAAGACTAACCGAGCCGATTTTCACTTCCCAGACCTGGGCATGCAAGGTGCGACCGGGATACTCCACTTCAATCCGCACCCAATTGCCATCTTGGTCAAATGCCGGCTGAACCGGAATTTTCGAAAACTGCTGAGCTTCGTAATTAGCCATTTGATCGCCTTGCAACGAAATAACCTGCTTAAAGTAACCGTAGCGGTAGAGTAATCCTACAGCTACCAGGTCGGCTTTCGAGTCGCTCGCTTCCTTCAGGTAGTCACCCGCCAGGATTCCGAGGCCTCCCGAGAAAATTTTCAGGCTGTCGTGCAGCCCATATTCCATACTAAAATAAGCGATCTTGGGGCCTATTTTTTGCTCGCGCTCTTGCTTATATTTTTGGAAGCGTTCGTAGATGTTGTCCATTTCCAGAATGAACGCCTCGTTGTTTTCCAGTTCTTTAAATCGCTGGTAGCTTACCTGCTCTAACAAAACAATGGGATTATGGGCCGATTCTTCCCATATTTCTTCATCTATTTTGGCAAATAACTCACGTGTTTCCGTATTCCAAACCCACCACAGGTTTTTGCTCAACTCTTTCAGAGGAGCTAGTTTTTTGGGAATGTTTGATTCCACAAACAATTTTTTCCAATTTGGCATATCCACCACAGGTCCTTTTATAAATCTTACACCTTCTGTATTCATCTCCATCAAAAAAAAATTAAATTATTATCAAAACCAGTTTAGTTCCAACATTAAACATGCTGAATTGAAAAGAGATACAAAAGTATAAAAATCTTTGAATCAAAGATTTTTACCCCTCTCTAAGATGTTCAAGATTCTGGTTAAACTTACTTTTTACTTTTTGCTCCAGTTGAAGCGGTTTTAGGTTTAGTCGCAGTTTTACTGGTTTTTTTTCTGGTTTGAAGCTGGGCAATTTCAAGCTCGTATTTTTTCAGTTTCTCTTCTTTTTCCAGCAATGCTTTATTTAAAACAGCCAATTTGACTTCCAGTTCACTTTCTGGAACAAACGTATTCAATCTTAGTTTAAAGTCACTAAACACATTCATGAAATTAATAAAAGCTTCGTAGGGACTTTCGTATGGATTGAAGTAATTATGGACTTCTCCATCCGAGAAAAACTTGGTACTCATATAATAAAAATGGTCACTCACCTGAAGGTAGTGCCAGTCTTTGTTCAGCGCTTCATCGCTTACTTTGGCCATACGGTCCTTTAGCTCATACACTTTATCGAACGCTTCCTGCTGCATTTCATTTCCGAGCCAGGCTGTTAAGTCGCGTTCTTCATCGGCCCAGGAAATGGTATTTGGTACGCTAACCGCTGATACGGGTTGAAAGTCGTCTGCAATTTCGGAAGGCGTAGCAAAGCGGAAAGCCGACTGTTTAAAAACCGTGTCAGGCAAATGCTCCATAAACCGGAAAATGCCGGTTTCCTCGGACTGGTGTTCTCCGAAGGTTTCGTAATCCATAAACAGATTAACGATTTCGTCCTTCTTATCAGCACTGATCCAGCGAACGAACTTCTCCGTGGTTAAAGGATACTCATTCCACCCTTGATTGGAAAAGCGGAAGGAAATGTCGTCACTCAATTTAAAATTGCGCATCAACACCTTGAGTCTGGGATTAATGGCGTTGCAGTATAGAAAGTTCGGCGATTTCCAGCCCAACACATGTTTGGCGCCTTCGGTTAAAACAGCTTTAAATCCCATGTCAGCAACCGCTGCTCCTATTTCGTCGGAATAGACCATCTCGGTATTTCGGAAAACGGTGGGCCGCTGTCCGAAATAGTGCTCCATGGCATCGCTGTGTTTATCAACCTGCTCTTTGAACAGCTCTTTGCTTTTTAAAGCCACCAGCGAATGCGAGTAAGTTTCGGCCAAAAATTCAACCTGCCCGGTTTTTGCCAGTTCCTGAAACGATTCCAACACTTCGGGAGCATACAGTTCAAACTGCTCCAAAGCTGTTCCCGTAATGGAAAAGGCTATTTTAAATTTTCCCTTGTGCTTCTTAATCAAGTCAAGCATCAGTTTATTCGCAGGCAAATAGCAATGGTCGGCAATCTTTCTCAGAATGGTTTCATTTGCATAATCATCGTAGTAATAATGATCGTTGCCAATGTCGAAAAAACGATAACGACGGTAACGAAATGGCTGATGCACTTGAAAGTATAAACAGATGGCTTTCATATCTTTTGTTTTTTTTAATCGATTTTTAAAGCTTCATAATAAACATCACGGACATTTTTTGCTGAGTTTTTCCATTGCAAGCTGTCCACTTCCTTTTTCCCATGTTTCATAAACATATTCCACATGCCAGGATAATTCAGTAGTCCGTAGATGGCATCGGCCATGGCGTGCACATCCCAATAGTCGGTTTTCACAGCATACTTCAGAATTTCGGCAACGCCCGATTGGTTGGATATAATAACCGGGACATTGGTTTGCATGGCTTCCAGAGGCACAATTCCAAAAGGCTCGGACACCGAGGGCATGACAAACACATCGCTCATACGAAACATGTCGAACACATCATCACCTTTCAGAAATCCGGTGAAGTGAAAATAATCCGATATTTTCAGCTCAGCGGCACGTTTTACCATGCGGTTCATCATGTCGCCGCTCCCGGCCATGACAAAACGAACATTTTTCATTCTCTTCAGCACCAAGTTCGCTGCCTCAACAAAATACTCGGGTCCTTTTTGCATGGTGATTCGTCCCAAAAAAGTGACAATCTTCTCTTCCACTCCTTTTTTCAACCGGACTTTCTCTTCATGGCTAATGGGTTCAACAGCATTGTAAACGGTTGTCACCTTAGCCGGGTCAATACCATATTTTTCAATAACAATCCGCCGGGTCATATTGCTCACTGTGATGATTTTATCGGCCGCGTGCATTCCTCGTTGTTCAATGTCGAACACCTGTGGATTAACACTCCCGCCACTGCGGTCAAAATCGGTGGCATGTACGTGAATTACCAAGGGTTTTCCGCTGGCTTCCTTGGCTGCAATTCCCGCAGGATAAGCCAGCCAGTCGTGGGCATGAATCAGGTCAAACTCCTGATCGCGGGCGATGACTTCGGCGACCAGCGAATATTTGTAAATTTCATGCAACAAGTCTTTTCCATACGTGCCGCTAAATTCGAGCCGGCCATTTTCGTCGGTTTCCACAAAGCGGGTTTTCTGTGAATATTTTTTACTGCTCAGCTTCCAGAATTCCTCCGGATCCATGTAGGGCACCATCCCGGATTCAACTTCATAGTAATCAATTTTCTTTTGAAGGTCACGAAAATGAACTTTTTTACGGGTGATGGGCACTTCGTTGGCTCCCAGCAGCTTCATGCCTGATTGATCCTCGTCACCATGAGCTTTGGGAACAACAAAAATGACTTCAACATCCTTGTGTTCAGCCAAGCCCCTTGTTAATCCGTAACAAGCTGTTCCTAATCCTCCGGAGATATGTGGAGGGAACTCCCAACCAAACATTAATACTTTCATGTGCATTCAGTTTAAAAAATTATTCTAAAAATTTGATCGTCATTTTGTTTGCGCGAATCAATGCTGCCACACTCCAGGCTTGCGATATCGCTCCCTTTCCCTGGTGAGGTGGGTTTCCATTATAATTCTCAGGAATGGTACCAATGCAATGCTCAGCCATTTCCTCTTCAAAGCCTTCAATAAGGTTTTTCACAAAAGGTAATCCTCCGCGTTTGTGAATTTTTAAATATCCCTCAACAAAAAACGTTAATAACCAAGGCCAAACGGTTCCCTGGTGAAGTGTTTTTTCCCGCTCGGCAATACTTCCGGCACAAATACCTTCATAATCAGCGTTTCGGGGCGACAAGGTCCTTAATCCTCTCGGAGTAAGTAGTTGTTGCTTGGCCGCACTCAAAACTTGTTTTTGCTTTTCCCGATCGAGCGGACTGTAATCCAAAGCTGCGGCAATGACCATGTTGGGCCTGATCGACCAGTCTTTGACTCCATTGTTAACACTATCAGCTAAATAGCCATGCTCTTCGCACCAAAACTCACTGATAAAGGAAGCTGCAATTTGTTTGGGCAGCGCTTCCCATTGCCTGGTAAAATCCTTATCGCCAACGGCCTCAGCCAACTCAAGGGCAAAACAGATGGCGTTGTACCAAAGGGCGTTGACTTCGACAGGCATTCCGTTTCGTTGTACAACTGGTTTGCCGTTCACATACGAATCCATCCAGGTTAGCGCCAGATTTTCAGATTCGCCCTCAATCAGACTAAGGCGATTCATTTTTATATTGAAGCTGGTTCCTTCACAGTAGGCATTCAAAATTTGCTTCATCGCGCTCCCGTATTTATCCCAGATGTGTTTGCAATTTTTAGCTTCGTTGGTGTATTGTTGCAGCGCCCAAAAGAACCAAAGCGGGGTATCCATATTGTTGTAGGCCGGCAGTCGCTGTCCGCTGACATTCGGGAAAAGGCCATTCTTTAACTGCTTTACCTGGGTGTCAATTACGGCTTCAAAAAGATCAGGCTCGTCCAGGTCAAGGGTAAGAGCAGGCAGTGCAACAAAGGTTTGCCGTGGCACTGAGCCGTACCAAGGAAAGCCGGCAATGATATCATGGGTTTCTCCCCGTTTGACACGGAACTGCTGCGCTGCATTCATCAGGAAACTCATAAATGTATCACGCGATGGTCGTTTATTGAGCTCTCGTGTAAATTTTGCTTTAAGCGTATTCGGACTTGCTTCTTCAATCGAAGCGGAGAACACAATGGTTTCGCCTTTTTTAATTGATAATTCAAAGTACCCCGGAACGAACAGATCTTCGCGATAATCATAGCCTCTGTTTTTCTCTTTCAGGTATTCAATATTATTGTACCAATCAGGCACTGCTATAAATTCGACTGGCTTGGAAAACTGCATGTGCAAAAACGGGTAGCCTTCATACAGTTTCATTTTTATTCCGTTGGGTACTTTCTTATATTTTGTATTGGCGTACAGGTTTGCTTTACTCAATTCATGCACACTTCGGAAGGCCAAAAACGGCTTAAAGCGCAAAACAGTGGGCGAATTGGCTTCCAACAGCGTATAGCGGGTCAGCACCTGCTGTTCGTTCTCAACCAAAATTCGATCCTTAGCCAGCACAACGCCCCCAACACGAAAGGTCGTCTTTGGAACCCGGTCAACTTCGAAATCACGAATATATTTGTGTCCTTTAGGTTCATAAAAGTCCCCCTCATATTTATGGATACCTAAATTAAATTGGGCTCCATGTTGAATGATGGTCTCATCAAAAGAGGATAGCAGCACGTGTTTGTCGCCATCCAGTTCATCGAGCTGACATACTAACAAACCATGATACTTTCGGGTATTGCATCCGGAAATCGTGGTACTAATGTATGAACCTGCTCGGTTTGACCGGAGAACTTCCCGTGAAAGGGAGTATTCCAGATTAACTAAACGACTTTTATCAAATTTAAGGTAGCTCATAGTTCCAGACGTTGGGCTTAATCAAATTAGTAAATTAAATTTTAAAAACAGGTGATCAAATTGGGGAAGCGGTTCTGTACAAATGTACGGAAAGAAATCTGTTCATTTTATGCTTCCCTGCTGATAACCACTCAATTCAAGTTCAAAGTGCTTCTTTTCATTTCCTAAATTAAGAAAAGGAAAAATTTTCAATAAATTATCGATCTCTTTTAAGTTGTATAACAGAAATTTCTCATAGGCTTTGGATTCTCTTCTCACCGGACGGTGCTCCATTGCCTTGACGATTTTCAGTACCTGATCGGTAATCTTCATGCTCTCTTTTGCAATCAGTTTAGCGCTGAACTTTTGCCAGATATGATCGACAGCCTGTTCGCTAATATGCAACATGTCAGGCGCGTAAAACCGATAGTCGCGCAATTCGTCCATCACAATTTCGTACGATGGAAAGTAGCCGCATTGCTCTTCTCCAAAGCCTGTAAGTAGCCGATCGACTGCCAGCAACAAAGTCGCTTTACTCAGTTGATTCTCAACAGCGCCATCTTTCCAGTGCCGTATCGGGCTGACTGTAAAGAGGATCTTTAACTTTGGGTTAAATCTCCAAAGTGCCAAAATCAGCTCCCGATAGTCTTCCACAATCTCGCCTGGCGTTAGCCGAAGTCGTTTAAACTCAGCCGCCGGCAATTTATGGCAGTTTGAAACGATTTGCCCGGTACTTTTCAACTCGAAAATCCAGGCCGTCCCGAGCGAGAGAATTAAAAAATCGCTTTCCTGTAAATGCTTTGCTGAACGAAGCAACTGCTCATTGATTCCATCCAACGTCTGCTGTCGGTTGGTTGACGAAAACCGGCTGTGATGGTCGAAGCTGTGCCAAATGCCGTCATGTTCAAATAAATCAGTTTGGGTATACACTTTACCTTCCATGAGCAAACGCAGGCTTTTGGCAATTGACTGCGGGTTATACAGAATTCCAAAAGGGTTTAAATCAACCTGAAACTTCAGCCGTTGCATCCGCTGCCCAATATTTTCGGCGAAGCACGAACCCACCAGCATCATTTTTGACTGGTGGTTAATCTTCCATCCTAAATCCTTTATGCTTACTTCTGTATAATACTGATTCATTTATCTTACACGTTTAAAGGCATCCTTTTTTAAAACGATCGCGGTTCGGGCAGGCAAGTACAGATGCAGGTAATGCTGACTTGTTAACCCAGCCGACGGCCTTGTGTAGTAGGTCATCCGCTTGTCAATTCGTTCCTGACCTCCAAAGCGTTCCTCATCAGTATTAAAAAGGATTTTGAACTTGGAAGGTTCAATCGGAATCCCATAATCTGTAAAAGATTGTGTGGGGTTAAAATTGAACACGATCAGGAATTCGCCCCGCTGGTAGCTCAGCACCTTATCGCCGTTATTGTCGTAGCGCCAAATCACTTCGGGGCTTTCCAACAAGCCAACCCGGCGGACCCACTGCATCATTTGCTGATCAAAATCAGAGAGCAAATGGTAGCGTAATTCTTTGTTGTCGGCCAGACTCCATATTCGTTTAGCGTGTTTATATGACCAGTTATTTCCCTCCCTTGGAAAGTCGATCCACTCGGGGTGCCCAAATTCATTGCCCATAAAGTTGAGATAGGCTCCGCCGGCGCAGGTCACCGTAGCCAGCCGGATCATTTTATGCAATGCCACTCCGCGCTCAACCAGCAGGTTGGGCTGGTCTTTACGCATGCTAAAGTACATTTCCTTGTCAATCAACCTGAAGATGATCGTTTTATCCCCCACCAAGGCCTGGTCGTGTGATTCGGCATAGCTCACCACTTTTTCATCCAGCCGCTTCGAAGTCAGCTCATGAAAAATCTGGCCCATATCCCAATTTTCGTCCGGAATTTCTTTAATCATCTTAATCCAAAAATCGGGTACTCCCATCGCCATGCGGTAGTCAAAGCCATAGCCTCCTCCTTCAATTGGAGTGGCCAGGCCGGGCATACCACTCACCTCCTCGGCAATGGATAAGGCCTGTGAGTTCACTTCGTGGATGAGTTTGTTGGCTAGGTAAAAATAACTCACTGCTTCGTGATCCACACCTTGATCATAATAATCAGAATATTTGGTGAAGGCCTTTCCCAAACCATGATCATAATAAAGCATACTGGTCACCCCATCGAAACGGTAACCGTCAAACTTAAAATCTTCGAGCCAATAGCGAATATTTGAAAGCAGAAAATGTAGTACTTCATTCTTCCCATAATTAAAACAGTAGGAATCCCAGGCCGGATGCTCCCCTTTTGGACCCGAATGAAAAAACTGGTACCGGGTGCCGTCGTAATTTCCCAATCCCTCCACTTCATTCTTCACGGCATGCGAATGAACCAAGTCGATAATCACGGCTAGTCCCATTCCGTGGGCTTCATCAATCAGCTGTTTCAGCTCTTCGGGTGTTCCAAAGCGCGATGAAGGCGCAAAAAAGCTGGACACATGATATCCGAAACTTCCGTAATACGGATGCTCAGGAATAGCCATCAACTGCACCGTATTGTAACCTGCCGCCTTAATGCGTGGTAAAATCTGCTCACGAAATTCATTATAGGTATGCACGCGTTCTTCTTCGCCGGCCATTCCCACATGGCTTTCGTACACCAACGGGGCCTCATCGGCTCGCTTGTAGTTCGGGTGCTTCCATTCAAAATCCTTTTCCTGAATCCACACCTGGGCATTGAACAGCTTGGTTCCTTCATCCTGAACCACACGCTTGCACCAGGCAGGAATTCGCTTGCCATTACCACCATTCCAATGCATGGAAAAGGCATACAGTTGTCCGTGCGCCAATTTATCTTCGGGTAAGAACAATTCCCAGCGCCCGTCGCCTATCGACTGCAGACGATAGTCTTCCCGCTCCTGCCAGTCGTTAAACTCGCCAATCATGAAGATTTGGGTTGCATTTGGCGCCCAGTCGCGAAGAACCCAACCGTCGCTGGTTTTATGCAAACCAAACCAATGATGCCCACTAGCAAAATCTTTTAGTGACCCATGTTGTGTCAGTTCCTTCTCTTTTGCTTTGGCTTGATTTATTCGATCGACAATAACCGGCGCGTGCGGTTCAAGATATCGATCGTTTTGTACTAATTGAGGTAATTCCATAGGTGAATGCTTTCTCTAAAGATATGAAAATGCCCGATAGATTGCCACCAATTCAGGTTTAAATCAACAATAATTCACAACACATCACATTTAACAAAAGTTTAACAAAAACGTATTTATTAAACAGTCTTTGAAATTT
>JAGXIR010000152.1 GCA_024635605.1 Sunxiuqinia sp. | reverse complement strand
ACAGGCTCGTTACGCAGGATGGCATGCGAAAAGGCATCGCCCTGCAAAGTGTACTGATCAACCGGTTCAAAAGTAAACGATTCGGTTTTTTCCCGGGTGCGGAGGGTGATTCTGGTTGATTCATTTGGTGGAGCATTCACCGGTATTTCAATCTGAATGTGTCCCTGATCGCCAAAAATGTTGGCCTGCTGGAAAGGTATTAGCTGCGTGGAGCATGTAAAAGTAGCGCTTTTTCCCGCTGAAAACTGCAATATTCCCGAGCTCAGTCGGTCGGTTTTCATCACCGGGTCAAAATCCATTTGTCCAGCAACTCTTACAGGTTCTTCATCAAAAATAAACCTCGGAAAAGAAATGCAGTAACAACCAATATCCATCAAGGCTCCACCGCCAATGTCGGCTTGATTCCTGATATTTTCAGGATCGACATTGTAGTACGAAAAGAAGGACTGAACAGTGTTCACTTTTCCAATTTCACCACCTTGGACCAGCTCGAGCGCTTTTTCCCACTGAGGATGGAAACGATACATAAAAGCTTCCATGACTTTTAATCCGGGATATTTTTTGGCAGCTTCGGTCAGTGCTTTAGCTTCATCGGCATTCATGCCAATTGGTTTTTCACACAGCACATGTTTTCCGGCTTCCAACGCTTTCATGGTCCAGTAAACGTGCAGATGGTTAGGTAATGGATTGTAAATGGCATCGATATCCGGATCGAGTAGCAGCTCTTCGTATGACGCGTAGCGTTTGGCAATGCCTAACTGATCTGCTGCCATGTTGGCTTTTTCAATCAAGCGCGAAGCAATAGCGGTCACGTCACAAAGGCGGCCTTTTTGCATCGCTGGAATTACCTTTTGAACCCCTATTTTGGCCGTACTTAAAATGCCCCATCTTATTTTTGTTGTCATAATATGATTGATTGACTGATTGATTGATTGATTGATTGATTGATTGATTGATTGATTGATTGATTGATTGATTGATTGATTTCCAATGATGTTTTAGCCTGTGTTTTCTTGTTAAGATTACAAGGTAGGGAAAAAGTGAAGGGGATAAAAGAATTTCAAAGAGATGTTTTTCAGGTTTTGTCAGAAAAGTCTTGGTTGAATTGTGTTGCCATTGACTGCCGGATGGATGTGCCTGTTCAGAATGATTTCAAAAAGTTTGACCGTGGCCAAGGCATCACCGCCTGCCCGGTGCCTTCCATCAATCCGGATTTCCAAATCAGCGCAAATTTTCCCCAATGAATACGACGAATGCCCAGGTAGATATTTGCGGCTCAATTTTACGGTACACATGGTCTTGCGCTTATATTCGTAGCCCAAACGCAGGTATTCTTGTTGCATGAAACGATAGTCGAAACTGGCATTGTGTGCGACAAAAGTTGTTCCTTGCGTCAGCTCAACAATTTTTTTGGCTACCTCATAAAACTTTGGCGCATTCGCCACCATCTGGTTGTCAATGCCGGTTAGTTTGGTAATGAAATATGGGATGTGGCACTCCGGATTGATTAAGCTCACAAATGAATCAACCACTTCGGTTCCGTTGTGAACATAAATAGCTATTTCAGTGATTTTTCCGTCCCGTGCACTTTGACCGGTTGTCTCGATATCAACAATACTAAACAAGTTATCCTCTTTTTTTGGTGAAAATAATAAAAATGCCTTAGCTTTATTCGAAATTAATAACATCTTTAACCATTCACTTAATTACATTACACTATGAAGAGAATAATTTTACTGTCATTTTTTCTTAGCATTGGAATGATGCTTCATGCGCAGACCGCAGAAAAAAAATGGGCTGTTGGTCTTGGTGGTGGTGCCTATTACGGCAATTCGAAGGAAGGTACCGGGTTGATCACCGAGTTCTATTTTAGCAGGTATTTAAGTTCATCGTTTGACTTAATGCTGCTTAATAATTTCGGGCTGTTTAATACGGAAGTATCCAATGACATCGATTTTAATAGTACTTTTTTGAATTTGAGGTATAAGTTGAATAATGGCTACATTTTTCAAGAAGAAAGCAAGGTACAGCCCTATTTGTATGGGGGGCCGGGCTATATTTTCGATAACTCAACCGAGGGGATGAACTGGGACGCCGGTTTGGGATTTAAATTTCCGCTAAGTTCAAGTGTAGCCCTGTTTGTGGAAGCTGGCTTTGTTGAAGGACTTCGCGGCGAAAAAGCAGTAGAAGAAGGAACCTATACCGAGAGTTTTTGGAAAGGTGTTGGGGGTGTTGAAATTAGCTTTGGCAAGTCGAAGGACTCCGATATGGATGGCGTGCCTGACCGAAAAGATGATTGCCCGAATACACCGGAAGGTGTTGCTGTTGATGCGCGTGGATGCCCCATTGATACCGATGGAGACGGCGTGCCTGATTACAAAGATGATTGCCCGACAGAAGCTGGTGGTCTCGCGTTGAATGGTTGCCCTGACCGGGATGGCGATGGCGTGGCAGATAAAGATGACGACTGTCCTGACACCCCGGGAGTGAAGGCGCTGAAAGGTTGCCCGGATAGCGATGGCGATGGCGTGGCCGACAAAGATGATGAGTGTCCGGATACCCCGAAAGGCTATAAAGTTGACTCAAAAGGTTGCCCGATTGATACCGATGGCGATGGCTTGGTTGATGAAGAAGATGACTGCCCGACACAAGCAGGACCGATAGAAAATAATGGTTGTCCGATAGCCAAAGTGGAATTTGACAATTTGGAATTTGATTTTGACAGAAGCACATTGAAGCCTGCTGCAATGGAGGAACTGAATAGTTTGATTGAAGCGATGAATGAGAATCCTGAATTGAAGGTAAGTCTTTATGGACACGCTGACGAAATTGGAGCAGCAGCATATAATATGAACCTTTCTGAGCGCAGAGCTAAAGCGGCAAGGCAATACTTAATTGACAATGGCATCGTTCCCGAGCGAATTGGTACAGTCCAGTGGTTTGGACAAGCGAAACCAATTGCTCCGAACGACACTGAAGCGGGTCGTGCTAAAAACCGACGGGTCGAAATTGAAGAAGATAAATAAGTACGAATTAATGATAATAATTGAAAGGGCTCTGCGAAAGTGGAGCTCTTTTTTTTGAGCAGATAAAGAGCCCGCAATTCAACGAGAAACTATTATCTTTGCGGTTCAAAAATGGGCCAACGTCGCGGATCTGTTTTCTTTTTTATTCATGATCGCTTTTATCGCAAGGCATGAAATTCTTCAAATACGATATTAAATAATTCATGGGACTTATGAATATTGACCAAATCATAAAAGGTAAAATTGTTGAAGCTATCCATTCACTTTATGGACAGCAAATCGAAGTCGATTCAGTACAAATTCAAAACACGCGTAAGGACGTTGAAGGAGACATGACCGTGGTCGTTTTTCCTTTTCTGAGGTTATCCCGAAAATCGCCGGAGCAAACAGCATTAGAATTGGGTGAATACCTGAAAGCTCATGTCGGTTCAGTGGATGATTTCTCAGTTGTTAAAGGCTTTCTGAACCTTTTGATTTCGAGAACCTACTGGTTGACAGTTTTGGAAGATGCGGCCACCAATGATCAGTTTGGCTTTTCCCAAGCTGATGAAGCATCCCCTTTGGTCATGGTTGAATATTCATCGCCTAACACCAATAAACCCCTGCATTTAGGTCATATTCGAAATAACCTGTTGGGTTACTCAATTGGCGAAATTATTAAGGCCAACGGCAACAAGTTGGTAAAAACCAACATTGTAAACGACCGCGGAATTCATATCTGTAAATCCATGTATGCGTGGCAACAGTGGGGTGAAGGTAAAACTCCGGAAAGCACACGAGTGAAAGGCGACCATTTGGTTGGCGACTTTTATGTGTTGTTCGACAAGCATTACAAGGAAGAAATTAATGAGCTGCTTGCCAAAGGACTGAGCAAGGAAGAAGCAGAACAACAGGCGCCTTCGATTGTTGCAGCGCGCGAAATGCTGCTGAAGTGGGAGGCCCGCGATCCTGAAGTGATCAAACTGTGGGAAATGATGAACCAGTGGGTGTATGATGGGTTCGATGTTACTTACAAAGAACTGGGCGTTGATTTTGATAAAATTTATTACGAGTCGGATACTTACCTGGTAGGAAAAGAGGAGGTTTTAAGGGGATTGAAGGAGGGTGTTTTTCATCAGCGCGAAGATCAGTCTGTTTGGGCCGATTTGACTGCGGATGGTTTGGATGAAAAGATCCTCTTGCGAAGTGATGGCACTTCGGTGTACATGACCCAGGATATTGGTACAGCCAAGTTGCGGTTCAATGACTACACGATTGATAAAATGATTTATGTGGTTGGAAACGAACAAAACTATCATTTTCAGGTGTTGTCGGTTTTGTTGGATAAACTTGGGTTTGATTGGGGAAAAGGCTTGCACCATTTCTCTTATGGCATGGTTGAACTGCCCCAGGGGAAAATGAAATCGCGCGAAGGAACCGTTGTTGACGCTGACGATTTGATGGCCGAAATGGTTGAGGTAGCCCGAAAAACCTCCGAAGAATTGGGTAAACTTGAAGGCTACTCGGAAGAAGAATTAGCTGAAACGTACAAGATGATTGCCTTAGGAGCCTTGAAATATTTTATGTTGAAAGTGGATCCCAAAAAGAACATGCTTTTTAATCCGGAAGAGTCAATTGATTTCAACGGGAATACCGGACCATTTATTCAATACACCTATGCCCGCATCCGGTCCGTTATTCGGAAGGCTGAAACTAATGGAATTCAGTTGGATGAAAAGTTGGATGCCAACATCAAAATTTCAGATAAGGAGCAGGAGTTGATCAAATCCTTGTCACTTTTTCCTGCTGCGGTGAAGGAGGCTGGAGACGCATATAGCCCCGCTATTATTGCAAACTATATTTATAGTCTGGTGAAGGAATTCAACCAGTTTTATCACGATCATTCCATTTTGGGTGAACAGGACGAGACAATTCGGAATTTCAGGTTGGTGCTTTCGCAGACCATTGCCAATGTGGTAAAATCAGGTATGAATTTGCTCGGTATTAAAGTTCCGGAACGGATGTAAAAGAAGAAAAGAAAAAAGGGGGTCAAAATTGACCCCCAGATTTCTACAAAATTGCGATTCGTGAAAAAGGGACTTTATTTTCTCGTTGACACAAGCAGCTTTTGTGTTCTTTGATTAAAACTGCCCGGTCATAACTAGTGAGCGAATTAATGTATTGAATTCTTTCAAGTAAACTTAATTGTCGGATGTTTTTGTAGGCACATGTTTCGGTTTCCTCTTTCATTGGACAACCAAATACCAACCCGTAATAATATGAATTATCTTCTTTTATCATCCCAACCTTTTATCTGTTCATCCACTAAAAGAACTTACACCTGTTTATCCTGTTTTACAGAAAAAGGTAACCCCACTAAATCGCTTTTTTTAATTAAATTTTAAAATTTGCCTTTATTTTATTTTTGTATTTTTGCTGCAACTTGAAAATAAATCAATACGCTTACAAATATGTTTGAGAATTTGAATGAAAAACTGGAACGGTCATTTCAGTTGCTCAAAGGGCAGGGACGAATAACCGAAATTAATATAGCTGAAACTTTAAAGGAGGTGCGCCGTGCATTGCTTGATGCCGATGTCAACTTTAAAATAGCCAAGTCATTCACCGAAACGGTCAAGGAAAAAGCGCTGGGGCAGGATGTTTTGTCGGCTGTGAGGCCTGGCGAGATGATGGTTAAGATTGTGCATGACGAGCTGGCCGTGTTAATGGGGGGCAAGTCTGTCGATATTAACCTGACCGGAAATCCTACCGTCATTTTGATTGCCGGTTTGCAAGGTTCGGGTAAAACCACCTTTTCCGGGAAACTTGCCAAATTGATAAAAAGCAAGCGGGGAAAACATCCGTTACTGGTGGCCGGTGACGTTTATCGTCCTGCAGCGATCGATCAGTTAAAAGTATTGGGTGGACAGATTAATGTGCCGGTTTATACTGAAGACGGCAATAAAGAGCCGATAAAAATTGCTCAGGCGGCCATAAAACACGCCAAAACCAATGGCTACGATGTGGTCATCATTGATACCGCTGGTCGTTTAGCGGTTGATGAAGAAATGATGAACGAGATTAGTGCTGTTAAACAAGCTGTTTCTCCTCACGAAATTTTATTTGTTGTTGATGCCATGACCGGACAGGATGCGGTTAACACCGCTAAGGAATTCAACGACCGGCTGAACTTTGATGGAGTTGTGCTGACCAAGCTTGATGGTGATACCCGCGGTGGTGCTGCGCTGTCTATTCGCACCATTGTGGACAAGCCAATCAAATATGTTGGTACGGGTGAAAAAATGGAAGCGCTGGATGTGTTCCACCCCGAACGGATGGCCGACCGTATTTTGGGTATGGGTGACATTGTATCGCTGGTTGAAAAAGCCCAGGAACAATTTGATGGCGACGAAGCCCGGAAACTACAAAAGAAACTGGCCAAAAACCAGTTTAATTTTGATGATTTCCTGAAACAGATTCAGCAAATCAAAAAAATGGGGAACATTAAAGATCTTGCAGCCATGATTCCGGGAATGGGTAAGGCTTTGAAGAATATGGATATTGATGATGATGCCTTTAAGCACATCGAAGCGATTATTCATTCCATGACCCCTGCCGAGCGTGATGATCCATCATTACTTAACGGTTCACGAAGAAAACGGATTGCCAACGGAGCCGGAACAGACATCCAGGAAGTCAACCGCCTGATCAAGCAATTTTCTGAAACCAGAAAAATGATGAAAATGGTTTCGCAAGGAAAGAACATGGGGCGTATGATGGGAAATTTACCAAAAAGATAAATTCAGTAATTGAACACAATGAAGTTAATTGACGGAAAACAAACAGCAACGGATATCAAAAAGGAGATCGCGGTTCAAGTTCGTGATATGATTGCAGCAGGAGCGAAAAAACCTCATTTGGCTGCAGTACTGGTTGGCCACGATGGCGGAAGCGAAACCTATGTGGCTTTCAAAATAAAAGATTGCGAAGAAGTAGGGTTTAAGTCGAGTTTAATTCGCTTTGAAGACGATGTGACAGAGGAAGAACTTCTGGCCAAAGTTGATGAACTAAACAACGATGCAGATGTGGACGGATTTATCGTTCAACTGCCACTGCCCAAACATATTTCAGAACAAAAAGTGATTGAGGCCATTGACCCGACGAAAGATGTGGATGGTTTTCACCCCATCAATGTTGGACGCATGGTGATTGGCTTGCCTTGTTTTGTATCGGCCACGCCCGAAGGCATTGTTGAATTGCTGAAACGGTATAACATTGAAACTTCGGGGAAAGATTGTGTTGT
>JAGXIR010000151.1 GCA_024635605.1 Sunxiuqinia sp. | reverse complement strand
CAGCCATTGGTGGTATTTGGCGCGGGCTTCGTCTGATACCGCATCGTAAATATGAAACAACAATTCATCGTTGAACGAGGCGGCCATGCCAATGGGTTCGGGAAATACGGTGACACTGTCATTATTGGCATAGCCGTGCAATGCTTCGCTCCACCAGTTGAATTTTTTGATGCCCAAACGAGGGATGGCATCGCTTTGGTCGCACATCAATGCGGCTTTTTCTTCAAGGGTCAACCTTGAAATCAAATCTTTGGCCCGTTCTTCGGAATTTAGGTTTGGATTTTGGAAAGGCAGGATTTGCCCTTTAACAGTAATTGATATGAACAGAACTGCTATTAAAAAAAGTCGATATCTCATTTTTCACTTTTATAAAATTTAATCAGCGCCATTACAAATTCGAGTTGATTCCAAAAGGTATCCCCGTAAAAGTTACAACCTTATTTTTTTGTACGATGGCAATATTTTCCACAATTCGAATTCAAAATTGTGCATTTCGAAATTGTCGTTAATCACATCGCCTTTCTGATCAATTACTACATAACGTGGGATGCCGTTGAAACGAAATAACTGGCGCAACATATTAAACTCGTCGGTCGAAATGCGGTAGGTGTTCTTCATTTCCTGTTCCTTCACCAAATCATTGTAGTTCTTTTCGGGCGAGCTACGTTGGTCGGTAATAAAAACAAAGTCGAAGTCAGGATTACCCACATACTTTCCACGGGTATCTTTCATCCGTTTGATGCTTGCTACACAAGGACCGCAGGTAGTGGCCCAAAAATCTACAAACAACACTTTGCCCTTGTACGGATCTACAATTTTTCGGAACACCTCGGTGGCTGGACCATTTGGAAGTGTCTGTACTGCAATTGTAGCCGTGGATGGAAACATCTTATCAAACAGCGCATTGCCCGTACCAATGAGGTAGGGGGTCTTAATGCCCTGCTTCAAAAATGCCCAAAGTTCTGACCCGTTTTCTTTCGATCCCGCATTTTTGAAAGCAAACCCCAGTGAACGTGTTTTGGCTATTTCGTATGCCAAATTGGGTTGAAGTCCAAGGGTGTTGACGAGGATCGAGTCTTTGAGCTTCCAAACGTCAATTTCCATTTGGGTTTGATTTATTTTGTACAGAGGGCTAACGTACTTGTCTGAGTATTTCTGAATTTGCTCTTTGTACCTCTCGTAGAATGCTTTAGATAGATCTTTCATCTGTTCCATTTTCGCCATTTCATCATCGCTCAATTGCTTTTTTACGGAAATGGACAGGAACTCGCGTTCTTCGTCGGAAATCGAGACTTTCTCTTCATCGAAAAATTCCAGCACGTTTTTTTGTGGTTCAGGCCTGTTGTTATTGTATTTTTCATAAGACAACGACTGCGCTCTCCTGAATATCTCGCAATACTCGTACCTGTTAATGAACTCACTGAATTCGTTGCACACCAACAAACTTGGGTCGTTAAGTGGTAGGGGTCTTAAAAAGTCGTAGTAACTTTCGGGTATGGGCATTTTCAGTATCTCGTTCGCACTATCCTGTTTGGCATAATGATCACGACTCATAGTATAGTTAAACAACTTATTGGCATTTTCGAGCATAATTTTGTTGAACAACAAAGTCTGTGCTTTAGCCGAAAGAGCCTGTTCTTTCAGGTAGCTTTCAAACTTAGCTAGGTTCGTCTGATAGGAAGCAAGTTGGTCGGCTTTAAAATCGAGCGGAGCCATAGTTTTCCGCTTTTTGTCATACTCAGCATAATTGAACTCGCCGGACGGATAGTTCATCAGTTCCTGATTGATTGAAGCCAATGAGCCGCGAAACTCAATTTGGTTAAATTGGTAGCGGATGTTTCGGCGACGATCAAAGGTGAGAAATTCGTCCCAATCGAGCACCATGCAAAGGGTTTGTCCCGGTTCAATATAAAAAGGAACTATAACGTGTTCATTGAACACTGCATACGTATGTTTTGGCATAACCATCGGGATTTCGGCTTCGAAACGGCCATCTGGTTCAATCTTTATGACAATGGGAAAATCTTCGCGGGTAAGTTCGTTTTGCGCATAAACCATTCCGGTGGTAAACCCGGCTCGTGGGTCGTAGCCTTTGATGCAGCCAATTAGCCGAGCTGGCTTTTCGTTGAAAAAGGTAGAAAGCTCATAATTGGGCATGGATGTTTTGGGGGCTTTGTCCAATTGCTCCGTCATCCATTTGTCAATCTCGGGCGAAACCGCAGACAGTCTGCGTGAATCAGTTTGGTTCGGGTCGAGCGACAGTCCAAATATCTGGTTTTGGTAATCGATCTTCTTAGTTGAAGCTGGCAACGGGGGAAAAACCAGCACAATGGCGCTATCGCCTGAATCGGGCATCCACAAATATTCGCCAAAGACAGCGCCCTTTATACCCTTGACCTTATATTCCTGTTTGGTATCAGAGTCACGGATTACCTCATCATTGTTGAACTGTACCCACCAGTGAGGGATAAAGGTGCTGTGGATGGTGAGCAGGGTAGCCGTATCGGTTAAAACGACTTTGGGTACATTGTAAATTCCTGAGTTCTTGAATTCATAAGCAGGATTGGTAATTGTTTTTGTTTGTGCCCCTGCTGCTAAAGACAAGTACAACAACACAAGGAGAATTAGAGATGTTGGTTTCATTTTCAATTGATTTTTAAGGTTCGTTCACTGATGGTTTTTGTTCTGGCTTTTGCATTTGATTACTGTACTGGCTTCAAACTGGCAGCAAAGCCACCGCGACGGAGCATTTTTACTTCAATTTCCGAATTTTTGTCGACAACCAAATAGCGTGTCGAGAATTGCGTATCGTGATCACCATCAGCAATCAAGGTGAGTTTGTATTTTGCATCTTTGGGTAAGAAATTAAATTTCAGTGTTTTATTCTTATCCATACGCACTTCTGAATTAATGCCACCTATGTACCAATCGTCTCCTTTGCGACGCGCCATGATGACATCTTTTCCGGGGTAGCCGTCAATAAGTTTGGTATCGTCCCACGCAGCAGGCACTTCTTTTAAAAACCACTTTGCGGCATCGGGCAAATTAGCGTAGCCCTCGGGACGGTCGGCCATGTGTTGAAGCGCTGATTCGAACACCACACTAAGGGCAAGTTCGTGGCCGTACGATGTGATGTGCGGGTGCTGTGAATTGGTGAAAGTAACCGGGGTATAGTCCATTGAACCTACGACATTCCGCGTAAAGGGCATTATTGAGTTATGCTCGGCGGCAGTGGTTGTTAATTCCGGATTGTTGTTATACCATTCGGCACCACGAACACCTTCATAGGTCATCAGGTGTGGGTAAGTACGTGCCCAACCGCGTGGTACCAGGCATCCATGAAAATAAACCAACATTTCGAATTTGGCAGCATCTTCAAGAATATCCAGGTAATAATCAATCATGTATTGTTTTTCGCTGAGAAAAAAGTCAATTTTCACTCCTGCAAATCCCTTCTCCTTCAACCAAGCAAACTCTTTCATTCTGTTCTCGTGGGTTTTCATCCGATCTACCGGGGTTGCCGTAATCCATTTAAACATGCCTGAATTGTACCATATCAAAGGTTTAACACCTTTAGAGAGGGCATATTTTGCAGCATCTTCAACGTTGCCACCATTGGTCATTACATCCCACTCCCAATCGAATAAAGTGTATGGCCAGTCCATAGCGGCGGCCAAATCGGCAAACTCGCAAACTGTTTTAAAATCGCGGGTACCATGATTGTCTGACCAATAGTTCCAAGACACCTTCCCCGGCTTTATCCAACCGGTATCGGCTAAAACCGAAGGGCTGGAAATATCGTCCACCAGTGTTGATTCAACAATATCGGATAAGCCGCCCACAATGATGACACGCCAAGGCGATTTCCACGGAAGCTTAATGGTCGGCAAGGCCTCTCCTTCGCCTTCGTGAGGATAAGGAAGGGTTACCTTGTATGAAGATTGGTCGTCAAGATTGCTGAGCTTTGTTGCACAATAGGCTCTGTCCACATCGGCCTCATGCACAAGATACCAACAAGCACTATTGCCAACATGGAAAAGCGCGGGATAACTCCAGTTTTGTTGCGCTTGGTCCTTTTTCATATGGCTGTACAAGCCTTCGTTTGAAAGATCGAATTTTTGCAGCCAGCGTTCGGTAGTATCGGGTACCACATAAGCAGTGAGTTCGTCCTGAATCGTGAATACGCCTTCTCTTTCAGGGAATTCGTACCGGAATGCAACCCCATCGTTGTATGCCCTGACAATGAGGTTCATTCTGGCTTTGCCGGGATTTTCGAATGCTACAACCACTTCGTTGCCCTCATTGCTGCACTGGGAACGTTTACCATGTATTGCGCTATAATTTTCATTTATAGTGGTGGGTTTTTCCGCTTTCAGAAATTTAAGATCTTTTGAAAAATCCTGATCATTTCTGATCAATCCCAAATTAATACGGGGAATAACTTCTGAAAGCTGGGTATCTTTGTGGTAACTGACCTTCAAATACCATTCACCTGTGTTGACCTGCCGGGCATTGAATAGACTGACACTTATTTTTTGATTTGGGGAAGTAACCGTCAACTTCTGAGAAACCGCAGACATAGCGATTAGAAGTAAGAGTGCTGTAAATAGTTTTGTTTTCATTTTATTAGTTGCTAGTGACGCCATTGAATGTCATTTTTTTCGTCGCAAGTTGGACCTCCCGATACAGGCAACCTCTCCAGTTCTCTGATTGTGGTGACCTTCGCGAAAAACGTGACAGGAAAGAACGATTTGTTTCATAGTTAATTTGTGTTAGTTTTCTAAGGTTACATCAGTACATCAACGACTTTTCCAGATTCATTGCAACGGGAGCGTCACTTTAATCATTGCAAATCACCCCCCCTCACGCCTTAGTTAAGACTGCAACTATTTGAAAATCGTCTACTTGTTAGGTTCATGAATGTAAAATTAAACCATTGTCGAAGTCCCCAATATCAATTTTAGATATATGATTAAGAATTTTAGATACTTAAGCAATCTTCATCACGAACCATGCTTTAAACATATAAATATCCAATAAATCAACCTTTTATTAAAGACAACATATTCAGCTATCTTCATGCAAAGCTTTCCGCAAAGCTTTGCGGGGAAATAAAAATGTTCTAAAACACAAGGGGAGTTGGCTAAACATCAACCGGAAGAATTGACTATTTCTTGGGGAGAAAAGGTAACCACACAATCAGTTAATTATTGAATATTGAAATCAGAATTATTTTGGATATTGTTTGTTAATAGCTGTTCAGGAGATTCCTTTTAGGATCGATGGTTATATTCTTAAAAAAACTATCCATCACAACTTTCTTACTGTCTGGATTGCAAATTACGTAAACCACATAAGGTGTTCCCAAATAATCGAATTTGACTGAATAAACATTGTCACCAATATGCACTTGTTGTGTAAAACTCATCTGCATCATAATCCTTTGAACCATAAGATTTTTCAACATTAAGTCCTGAGCATCTGCGACATTTAATTCAAAGATGTCCTTTTCATGCTTTAAAAAAACATCAAAATAGTCCTGCGATAAGGAGTCTGGTGATGCAGCACTCCATACAGAACTCTCCCAACTGACGCCAAATGAATTAAAACCACCGGGGTTAATATGAGTTGTTGTGTCCTTTTGATAGCTGGAAAAAGTATATAGGTTAAGCGTCATGGTATCAACACAAAACGGTTCTTCGATAAGAGCTCGCGCCTCCAGAATGAAATTTTTTGAAAACAGTTTCTGTACTTTTTCCGGCAGATCTCTTTGGTCGTAAAATTCCCGATGAATATAGCCAGGGATGACATAAAGCTCGTATATTATTTGTCCATTAAGTCCCACTCCACCACTACTCCGCCTTGAGCAATAAACTGGCTTTCCCCCGGAAAAATAATTACGGTAATAATTATATCTTGTTGAGTCTGAAATGGTTTCTACAAACGAAAGATCAAGGAATTCGTAATCCTCCGCATTCGTGACATTGACGGTATGCCAATTATTCAACAAGTTCCTAAAATTTGTCTCGCAAGTCTCTAACGAATCCCCCATTTCGTACATTGAAACCTGCTCACCAAAGATATCAGAAGTGCGTTTTTGAATATTCCTTATCGTATCTAATACGGCCTGGTTGGTACTATCTAAACTGGTATCACTCCCATGGAAAACCTGTCCGTATCCAACAGTAAGTTGAAGAGTTAACAGAAAAATAGGGAACGCATTCCGAATAATGTATTTCATTGTCATGTTAAGCAACTGGTTCTTTTTCACTTATATCTAAAGGAATTACCTTTCGACTTCTATAACTTCTTTCGATGAATTGATCAGATGACCGAAACTACTGATCCCTTCAAGGACAATGCCATATTGCGATGGCGAATCAGCGGAATAAAAGTTCAGATGAGCAACCCCCGTGCTGTCCGTCCGGACGCTTGGGTTCCAATAGATTGTTGAGCGCAGATCCGGTGGCGAGTTCCTTCGCTGTTCTTCTGTTTCGTATGTGGGTGAATAAAACTCAACATGCTGCTGGTAGCCTATCGGGGTAAATACCTGCATGTTTTTATTCAAGCTGTTTTTCTCCACAAATCCCTTTTTTGTGTTGATTACAATGGCTCCGTTTGCCGCACGGGTCCCGAATATGGGCATTACCGAAGTGGCCGGCGACACAAAAGCATCGCTGATGTCATTCACATTCAGTAGGCTATAATCAAAATTTTCAGTTGGCACATTGTCCAGAATAAGCATAGGCGTTGCCTGACGATAAGAAACTTCACCACCTGAAATTGTAACGCCCGGAAGGCGACGCAGCAGGTCAAAGACGGTCATAAAGTTTGCCTTTTCGATGTCCTCGCTTGCCAGTACAAACGATGATGAAATTGAATAATAGGGCGATTCCGTTTTTCGCTGAATTTTTCGCTGTCCTTTCACTTCAACCTCCGCGAGATTAATAAGCCGCATTCCATTTTCAATGGTATATTTTTCATTTGCTTTCTCCAGATAAGCTTCTTCGGATCTGCGCTTTTCGGGAACAACTAAGGGAGGTAATACAACCGGCGGAAATACTTCTACGGAATCCATTTCAATAAAAGCAAGACTTGAGCCCTTCTTCCTCAATGCCTGTATAAGATACTGTGTACTATCCGGATAATCGACATCGGCAAACACAAACTTACCGTCCTCTTCCGGTTTAACGAACGAAGTGCCCAAAATTGAATCTTTATGAGCAATCAGGGAAATACTGCCATCTTTTAAGGCTGAAAAAACTCCGGTTACTTTCCCTGAAAACTGACGGCTTGACTCCACCGGATATTTCTGCTCCCTCTGCAAATTTCCCCTCAGTATGTCCGGCACATTATATCTTCGCCACCCTTGCGTCATCATCAGCACATCCAGCGCTGCAATTGTTTTTGGACCACCGTTTCGCAAATAGCTCATGGGCGATTCAATATAGCCTCTCAACTCGGAAGTAAGCAAAAGCGTGGAAATAATGCTTGAAGTCGTATCGATAGCTACATCTCGCTTATCCACTACTGCTATGGAAAAACTACCAGATAAAGGTGTTTGATTTTCGTCGGTAACCTGTATTTTCAGATTAATTTTATCGCGGGTTTGGTAGCCAATTTTATCGGGCTTTACATTGACCCTGGCAATTGTACTGTTTTGGTTTGAAAACACGAGACGTTCGCTCAGGATGTTCCGGTCTTTATCGATTAACAAAAGGTGCACAATACCTGCCGGGAAAAAATCCTCATCAAAACTTATGTATCCCCGCTTTTCATCCCATGGTTGGGCGTAAAGAACCACTCCCCTTAAATGTGCCACCAAGGAAACATTCGGAGGCATTATATAATCTTGTGATTTAAGCAAACTTAGGCGTAACTTGCCTTTGTCCCAGTTTGCTTTCAGTGTAACATTGTCAGGTTCAGCCACGGGAAGCGGGAACCGTTTGGAGATATTTTGTTCGTTCGTGCAAACGGCATAATAAGTCCGTTCCGGGAAGTAATACATACGAAACTGCCCCATTCCCAAATGGCTGCTCTCAAAGCTTGCACATTCCTGACCAGTGTCGTCATAAACAGTCCCTTTCACTTTTTCATGCAAACCATTTTTTTTCAATGCTTTAAAAGCCATCTGGAACCCCGTTTGCAATAAGGCGTGACCCCCTTCGGGAAAAAAGGAAACATCAAAGCTGTCATCGGCCTGGGGAATTCTGAAAAAACGATTGTAATACCGCCCCTTATAAGCAGTTTGAAGAAGAAATACCGGTTGATCATCGACATCCTTTAACTGAAACGAATAATAGGCCGAATCTTCCTGAAATGACAGTTTTTCTCCTTCCCCTTTCAGGTTGCCGTCAACAAATAAGCTGCAAGCGTCGGGAATAATTCGATTTTCGCTGACTTTATCTGTAAAATAGATTGCTACGTTCACCTTATTATCGTCGAAAGCAAAATCAATCTCAGGAGTAATTTCAGCAGATAGCGGGTCAATCACTTGAATCGATTTTCTGAAAAAATAATCCTCACCCAAGTTTTGCATATAGCGGGTATAAGCTCGCAGGGTATAATTGCCTTCCGGCAATGCTTCGTCAACTTTGATATTCCCATAAAAACAGCCCAGGCTGTCGGAGCGCTGCATCACCCGGCTTACCACATCGGCGAGCGGGTTAATCAGTTCGATATACACATAACGACTTGCGTTGGCTTGTTTCAGAAACAGCGCATCGACCAGATGCACGCGCAACCAAATTGTTTCTCCGGAAACATAAGAAGACTTGTCAGTATGTACATGAATTTTTTCCTGCGGATAGAGGGCCAGCTGTTCAAGAAAGAGGTTTTGGATGGAATCACCGCTTGCTTCCTGCGCCTGAACAACCGCACTAAAAAGAGAAAAGATGCATAAGATAAAGGCTATTGTTTTCATGGGTTAGCTTATTCATTTTGGGGGGAGAAATGACAACCGGTTACATGGAATGTTTAGTGTCGGGATTCCAAATCACCTATACTTGCCAAAGTATATTAATCACTGAATGATACCTGATTGACAATCCACTCAATTAACATTTTTAATTTTAGACCTTTCGAAGAGAATAGCAAATAGTATTTTATCAAAAACAACTCCTTTATTCTCCGAAACAAGGCATGTGGTATGGAGGGTTTCACCTTTGTATTGCCAGGTTAAACCGACTATTCCCATATCTTTCTTCTCAAAAATGTAAACTGAGTTTGCCAAGGAAGATGCATCATTTTCATAGAGAGCTGCTGTTACCGCACTGTCTGAAGTTGGTAGCAGATAATCTAAAAACTTCATATAATTTTTTGATACTACTTCATTTTCGCCTATGGTATAGCTGTCGTCGTTATGAACAACGAAAAAACTTCTGTCGTCATTCAATTCACGTTTTACCGTTTCCAAATCAGAAACGTTTTCTACGTTCCGTACATATTTATAATCTACCAGTTCCAGGCCGTTTCTCATAAGAAGCTGGTTGTTCTCAATCGTTTTAACCAATTGGGCTTCCCATTTGGTTAATCCTGCTGGCAATTTGTATGTTCTATCCAGAAAATTAAATTCATCCTGTTGTTGTGTTGAAGTGCTATCTAACCCAGCTTTTAAATTCAGCTCATCCAGAATTTCGGACACTGATTCAGCATAACTCTGAATTGGAAATATGGAACAAATAAAAAAAATAGAAACAAGCAATTTTGTGAAATTTGCTTTGATACTTAAATTCATTTTTATAAAAGTTTTATTCGGGGTCTTCCTGTTCTAATTTACAGACCTCTACGATTCAATAAAAAAAATGGCAGGGCAAACCCTGCCCT
>JAGXIR010000150.1 GCA_024635605.1 Sunxiuqinia sp. | reverse complement strand
TTGGCAGCCACTTTTGTTTTTATAATTCGATTACCTTTGAAGCTGATTTCAATCCTTAAAATCGTTTGAACACATGAACCGGATATTGATACTACTCTTTATTTTATTTTTTGCGGCTTCATGCGGAATGCAGGCCAAGCTAAACCGTAATTTTAAAGGGGAGCCAATGGCAGAAGTTGCCGAAGCATTTGCTGACTTAACGCCTTCCAAAATTCCGATGCAAAACGGACACACCAAAGTTATTTACACCAAAGAAGACCGGCTGGATGGCACCACCATCAATCAAGGAACAAATACGCTGGATCCTATTCACTCGCCATCGGTTACAAAAGTGGAGCAATTCATTTTCATTGTCGATGAAAACGGGGTGGTCATCAGCACCAAGTATGAAAGCAGCTACAAAAGATTATGAATTGGAAGAATATTTTTCAATAAAACCAGTTCCATTATCGATTTTTTTTTAGTTTTGCACTCACGTTTGACAAACGGGTGAAACACCCCGCAAGTTTTAAACACAAATGCCCAGATGGCGGAATTGGTAGACGCGCTAGTTTCAGGGACTAGTATCCTTCTGGATGTGCAGGTTCGAGTCCTGTTCTGGGCACAAAAGGGGCTGATTATCAGCGCCTTTTTCATTGTCATACCCGAACTCATACACGAATATCAATTAGAAGGATCACTTGAAATATTTGTGGATAAAAGGAATCCTGAAAAGACTCCTTGGCATGGTACCGTCGCCGCTTAGTTGAAAACTAGTTGGATTTTGGGGCAACGTCCCTAATAGTGAACCATCAGAATATTCATCAGCCGTATAAAATGCCAGATTCCCGGGTTCAGTAGCGCCATCACCAGGTTGAGTCCGTTTGTTTACTTGTAGAATCCCATCTCCTCGATATATTGCCAGGTTTTGGGAGGAATAAAATGGCGGATGTCTTTTCCGTCGGCCAGGGATTTGCGGATAAAGGAGGACGAAATCTCCATCACAGGAGCATTGATGAATTGAATGTTGGGATGATTGAATAGCTTATCCTTGTCAAATCCCGGGCGTGGATAAACCAGTATTTTAAAATCGGATAAAATGATTTCCACGTTTTTCCATTTTTCGATATAAACAAGGTTATCGGCCCCCATGATCAGGTAAAACTTGTAGGACGGAAATTTATCTTTCAAATAGACCAGCGTATCGATGGTGTAGGAGGGGCGTGGCAGGTTAAACTCGATATTGGATGCCTGAAAGCGGAAATCATGATCGATGGCGCGGTTAACCATCTCCAGCCGCTGGTAATTATCGAGCAATTTCTTTTTTGTTTTAAACGGACTTTGTGGGCTTACAACAAACCACAGTTGGTCAATTTCGGAAAACTCAACCAGGTAATTGGCAATAGCCAGATGGCCAATGTGGATGGGGTTGTAGGTTCCGAAATACAGTCCGACTTTCATCTCAGGGGTTTAGCTGTTTATAAAATCAGTAACCAGTTTTTCGGCGTTAGCCAATGTTACCGGCAAGTCTTCACTAAGCAAAATCACATCGAAATGGGGGGCGAAAGTTAATTCGTAAGCCGCTTTTTCGACTCGTTTTTCGATCACTTCTGCCGAATCTGTTGAGCGTCCGACAAGGCGGTTGCGTAGTTCTTCAATCGACGGGGGCTGGATAAAAACCGCCAGAGCCTCGTCGCCATAGTATTTTTTTATGTTGACACCACCAACCACATCCACATCAAAAACGACATGCTTGCCTTTGTTGCGGATACGTTCCACTTCTTCTTTCAACGATCCGTAACAGGTTCCCGGGTAAACTTCTTCCCACTCCAGAAACTCGTCGTTGGCCACTTTTTCCTGAAAGTCCTCCAGACTCAGAAAATAGTAGTCTTTACCATGTGTTTCGGTGTGACGCGGCGCCCGGCTGGTGGCCGAAATGGAAAACTCCAGTCCAAATTTTTGTTTCAGCAGGTGCTTCACAACGGTGGTTTTACCTGCTCCGGAGGGTGCCGAAAATATGATTAATTTACCTTTCTTCATGTTCCGTTAAAGGTTTATAGGGCAAACAATTGTTGATTCGAATGTCACTAAAGAATGTTCATCATTTGTTCTTTGATGCGCTCCAATGAATCTTTCATCTGTACCACAATCCGCTGGATGTTGCTTTCGTTGGCTTTACTTCCCAGGGTATTGATTTCGCGTCCGATTTCCTGAGCGATAAAACCGAGTTTTTTACCGGCGGCTTCGTTGCTTTCCATCGTTTCCAAAAAATAATGGCAATGATTTAATAAGCGAACTTTCTCTTCATTGATATCGAGTTTTTCCATGTAAAAGATCAGCTCTTGTTCAAAGCGGTTTTGATCGTAGTTGCCATTGAGTTTCATTTCGTTCAATCCGTCGGCAATCCGGGTCTTTATATTTTCCAGTCGTTGTTTTTCGTATGGCTCCACCTGATCCATCAGTTGCATAATCTCCTGAACATTGGCGCGGATATCTTTTTCCAGCGCCAGGCCTTCCTGTGTTCGAAACTGATCTACCCGTTCGATAACTTTTTTAATGTTGACATGAATGGTTTCCCACTCTTTTTCGTCCAGCTCCTCGTAAACGGTTTTTACCGTGTCGGGCAGGCGCATAATCGATTCCATGATTTGGGCTGAAACCGGCAAGCCCAGTTTATCCTGAATGCTGCTCAATTGCCGGAAGTAGGCCAAAACAATGTTTTCGTTGATGGCTGAGTTGCTTTCGGTTCCCAGGTTTTCGAGGTAGAGTGAAAAATCCATCTTTCCACGAACCAGTTTTTCATTCAATTCCTTGCGGATCACCAGGTCTTTTTCGCGATAAAGTGCAGGAATCCGCGAATTGATGTCCAACTGTTTGCTGTTGAGTGTTTTCAGCTCTACGGTGATTTTCTTATTTCCGGTTTCAAATTCGGCTTTTCCGTAGCCGGTCATCGATTTGATCATGCGGTAATTTTTAGTTGATCGCAAAGTTAGTATTTTAATAGGAGTTCAATGGCATGCCATGCTAAGTTTTTGAGGGCACGCAACCCTTACCGGAGCAGCCGGGAATCTGGTGTTTTGGTGTGTGGAGGGTACATTGTTTCATCCGGCTCATGAGTCAATATTCGTCAGTTGATAATGAAAAAAATGGTTTGTTGGGGCGTTCGGGGATTAATATTTCCAAGGCCTGAGGATTTATTTCCACGTTTATTTTCTTCAATCGTCCAATAAGTTCCCCATCAATTTGCAGTTCTTTTTCGCCATAATTATAGATGGTCGCTTTCTTGCCACTGTAGCTTTCAATGTAGTCCAGCTCGTGAATTTTGTGGGTGAAGAAAGGAATAATCATCTGAAACAAGTGCCCAATGGAGTACGGACGAACAAAAATGATTTCAAACTGCCCGTCGCTGATGCTTCCCCGAGGGTTGATGATGGCGCCGGTTCCGTATTTAGTAGCATTGGCAATAACCACCATGTACGCCTTCTTGGTGATTTTCCGGCCATCAAGAATTACTTTGAACTTGAGGGGTTTAGCTGCAAAAAGCTCTTGGATGAAATGTTTGGCATATCCTGCAAATCCACGGATGTGGTCACGTTCAAAGCGTTTGATAACCTGGGCATTAATGCCAACGTCGGCCAAGTGGAGCGATAAGTGTTGGTTATTGATTTTTACGGTGTCAATCGCTTTCTTTTTGTCGGCCACAATAATTTCCAAGGCTTCGGACAGTGTTTGCGGAATGTTCAGTTCTTTGGCCAGTCCGTTGGCTGAGCCCAACGGAATAATCCCCATCGTAATCTTTTTGTTGATCAAAATACGGCTGACCAAGTTGCAGGTTCCGTCGCCACCAACGGACACGACTTTGTCTGGCGCGAATTTTTGGATCGATTCCGTAATCAACTCGTCGTCATGTTTACCTCTGGTGTACTGAATCTCAAAAGCGAAATGTCGTTCTTCCGAAAACGTCGTGATTCTCTCTCTGAGGTAGTTTTTATCAATGTCACCCGAAATGGGGTTGATAACGAAAAGGATTCTTTGTGGTTTATTCAATTGATTTTTTGGCATGTGTTATGCATCTTTTAAGCGTTTAAGTTATAAAACTCATGCCAAAAAAGCGGACTTATGGTTAAGACGCCCAAAACATTTCGATATTTTAAGAAGATTACCAAGAGTGTGTATAAACGAATCAAGCTGTTCGTCAAGCATCGGTTGGGATGGTTGGGTGTCCCCATCATTATCCCGTACCACGGATATGGAAACAGTAAGCAGTTGTTGGTCAGCGGTTATGTGACCGAAGACAAGGGAATGGCCAAGCCGGATGAGAGGCATACCCGATGGGAAAACCTGCTTGCCATGATCAAGCGCTACTCCAGCGATGAAATTCCAGGCGCACGGGTTGAGGTTCGTGTTGACGGCGAGCGGCAGGAAGTGATTACCGGCGATACCGGCCTGTTTAAAATCAGCTTCGATTCCGTTTCATTGACTCCAACAAAGAATTCAGAATGGATTCCTTATGTGGCTACGCTTCACTCGGGCATTACAGGCGAAGAGCGGGAGGTGAGCACCCGGGGTGAAATTCTGATTCCGGGAGCAGATACCGAATTTGGCATTGTTTCCGATGTGGATGATACCATTTTGATTAGCCATGCGACACAAACCATCCGTAAGTTACGCTTGATGTTGTGGCGAAATTCGCGTACGCGAAAGCCTTTTCCGGGAGTGGCCGCTTTCTACCGGGCACTGCATGTTGGACAGGACGGTAAACGATCCAACCCTTTTTTCTATGTGTCCAGCAGCGAATGGAATTTATATGATTTGCTGAAAGATTTTTGTATCTACAACGGTTTTCCAAAGGGCGTATTTTTATTGCGCGAGTTGCATGTTAGTATTTTCAAGTTCTGGAAGTCGGGAGGTGGCGATCATCAGCATAAATACCGGAAAATCAAGCGGCTTTTTGAAACGTATCCGGGTATGCGATTTATCCTGATTGGCGATAACGGGCAGCACGATCCGGAAATTTATAGCCAGATTGCTTCGGAATATCCGGACCGCATTCGTGCGATTTATATCCGGGTGGTGCGCAGAAAATCGAGGGAAAGCCGTTTGACCGATATTTTGAACCAAATGGATCAGCTAAATGTACCGATGATTTTGGCTGAAGATACGGTTGAAGCAGCCCGGCATGCGATTAAAAACAACTTAATCGCTGCTGATTCGGAGGCTGGTATTGCGCTGGATGCCCAGGAAGATTTGAAAGACGAAAACTAGTGGTCTAGCGACAGAGCGGCTATTTTTTTTCAATTTTATCTTTGATTAGTTCGTCTGTTTTTTCTTCCATTTTTTTGACCTTGTTTGTCGGATCTTTCTTTTCGGCAAAATTGATGAGCCGTTTCAATGCCGGGATTGCCGGCGAAAGCAGAAAGGCTCCAACGCCCAAAAAAACGTAACCCAGCGGAATAAATGGGATAAACATAAAAAGTCCACCCAGTAGTAATGAAATTCCACCGATGATGTATCGTATGTTTGCTTTTGTTTTTTCTTTCAGTCGTTTTAATTGATGCATTGTATTCGAATATTTTGATAATGACATAACCAAAATAAAAATGATGCCAAAATAAAATAGCGGGTAAACAAGAACTACCAAGCACAAAAAAAGGATTACCGAACCGGCAATCCTCAATTTTTTTTAAGGTTTTGAGATTTTAAATATCATCATCTTCGTCATCTGCTTCGTCGTCGTCATTATCATCAGTGGAGCTGTCTTCCAGATTTTCAGCAATGTAATCCAGCTCTGCGTATTTGTCTTCGAATGTAGAACGTGACTCATCTTTTAAGGTGCCCTCATCGTCGTAATCATCATCATCGCTGATAATGTCTTCGGCCTGCTGGGTCGTCATTCGAACCAAATAATATTTCTCATCCGTTTCAAATGGCAGCGCGCTGACCAGCAAACCATCCTTGTTGGTAAATGTAATCAGGTGCTGGCTGAATCCTTCAGGATACACCAACTTAATTTGTTCCTGGATTTTATTTTCCAGCTTTTCGAAATCTTTAATTACTCTTGGTTTACTGACAGCCATCGTTTTATCCTCCGTATCTTTAGTGCCAAATCAGGCAGTTGTTATCTGTTTTTTTATCTTTTAAACTTGTCGAAAAATACAAAAATGAGTCAATAAAAAAATAGGTTTGATAGCATTCCCTGTGTTTTTTTTGATTTTCATCAATGTGAATCAAATCCCGCGCCTTTGATCACCAATTAAGTTTCTGATTGTTAGTCGTTAGTCCCGGTTATTATTTGGCTTTGTTTTATGCGGGGCATGTTGTTTAAATCAAAAAAAACATTGATGAGACCGATTTCCTTGAAGCGAAACAAATCATTTTCAGTGATTCGGGCCTCGTGAATTCGACCTTCGGCAAGCAGTTTCTGACGTTGGGTTCCCTGCAATAAAGGTTGATCTGGTGTCCACCAATCTTGGCCGTCAAAAAATACCAGGTTGCCAATAAAACAGTCGGTAAGCAGCCCCTTTTTTACAATGATGATTTCATCGGCTTGCCCGCGCTGGTTGTAAAGAGCTTCAAGTTGTGAACGATCGGCGTATTTGTAAGCGTATTCAATCGAATCGTCATAAACCACTTGCAAACTTCGTATTTCGCGGGGGTGATGTGGAATAAATTCAATTTTATCGATGGTTTTACCATATAGTATCCGGCAGCGAAAAATTCCGGTCTGGCAGCTATCAGGAATCACAATCACATCGTTTAAATCCAGTTCCGGCAGTGAAAAAAGTTCTTTCCGGGCCTTGTTAACGCGCCAATTGTGCCATTGCAAATTTGCCGGTTTTCCGTTCTCGATTTTAATGGTTTCAAGCAAGAGGGACATACACTTTCTTTACCAGTTCTTCGTATTCCTGTTGGCAGTTACTTAGAAACGTAATTCCGCCGCCACTTTTAAAAATCAGTTGCTTATTTTGCTGTTCAAGGTAGCGAATTAAGACACAGCTATCGAGGTTTTCGCCATCAAAAACACCAAAAATACCCGTGTAAAAGCCACGGTCGTAGTTTTCGGCCGCCTTAATAATATCCACCGTTTTCTTTTTTGGTGCTCCGCTGATCGATCCCGCCGGTAAAAGCCTGGCAATGATATTGCCCAGGTTTTCATGGTAGTCAGGTGCCAGTTTTCCGGTAATCTGCGAACTCATTTGCAACAACTCGTTCCGGTTCGATTTGATGTGGTCGAGGTAGCGGTATTTTTTTACCTGCACCTGGTCGGCCACCATGCTCAGGTCATTTCGAATCAGGTCAACAATGGTGTTGTGCTCGGCCAGTTCCTTTTTGTCGTTTTTCAAGATGAAGGCCGCGTTTTCCAGCGTCGCATCAATGGTTCCTTTCATCGGAAACGATGAGATGTTGCCGCTCTCAATACGAATAAAAATCTCGGGCGAAAAGCAGATAAACTCATCTTTCAGTAGGAGTTTATAAGGCGAATGGCTGGAGTGGAAAATGTCACCGAGCGAAAGATCGGTCTCAACGCGGCTGGGCATGGTGAGGTTTAACAAATAGCTGTCGCCATTGTGCAGGTGATGCTGCACGAGCTCAAAGGCTTTTTGGTAGCGGGCGTAATTCACCGGACAAACTTTCCAGTTAAATGGCTCCATTGTCTTGTGTGTTGGTTCAAAGTTGGCGTGTTTCGGTGTTTGCCAAAGCA
>JAGXIR010000149.1 GCA_024635605.1 Sunxiuqinia sp. | reverse complement strand
GAAAGATGTGGATGGTTTTCACCCCATCAATGTTGGACGCATGGTGATTGGCTTGCCTTGTTTTGTATCGGCCACGCCCGAAGGCATTGTTGAATTGCTGAAACGGTATAACATTGAAACTTCGGGGAAAGATTGTGTTGTGGTTGGACGAAGCAACATCGTGGGGCGTCCCATGAGTGTGCTAATGTCACAAAAAGCCATGAATGCAACGGTTACGGTTGCTCACAGCCGCACCCGAAATTTGAAGGAACTATGCGCCAATGCCGATATATTGATTGCAGCCCTTGGAGCTCCTGAGTTTATCAAGGGAGATATGGTTAAGGAGGGCGCTGTGGTGATTGACGTAGGAACAACCCGGGTTCCATCCGATCAAACCAAATCGGGTTTTAAACTGAAAGGCGATGTTGCTTTTGACGAAGTAGCCCATAAATGCACTTATATCACCCCGGTTCCGGGAGGAGTAGGGCCAATGACGCGTGTTGCCTTGTTGAAGAATACGCTTTTAGCTGCAAAACGGGCGATTTACAAGTAACTTATTTTCCAGATATCTTTCAAAAAGGTGGCTCACTCAGTCACCTTTTTTTAATTGGATTGTTTAACTTTATATCGAAATACAGACAAAGATCAACATGAAAAAAATAAATTTTCTGAATTTTATACTCGTGATTTTCTTAGCACTTTTTGTGCAATCGTGCAGTACTGTTCCTTTAACAGGCCGAAACCAGGTTAATTTGTTACCTGAATCCAATCTTGTTGAGATGAGTCTGACAAGCTACGATCAATTTCTCGATACTAATAAGGTATCGACTAACCAGCAACAGGTTGCAATGGTCAAGCGAATTGGCGTAAATATCTCCAGGGCTGTTGAGCAATATCTTAAGGATAATGGTTATGAAAGCTATTTGAAGCACTTTCAATGGGAATTTAACCTGGTTGAAAATGACGTGCCCAATGCTTGGTGCATGCCTGGAGGGAAAGTTGTTGTGTATAGCGGAATCTTGCCTCTTACTAAAACGGAAGCAGGTTTGGCTGTCGTTATGGGGCATGAGGTCGCTCATGCGGTAGCACGGCATGGAAACGAGCGTATGAGCCATTCCATGTTGGTTCAAATGGGCGGAATTGCGCTGGGAGAGGCGATCAAAGATAAACCAAATGAGACCCAGGCAATCTTTTCGGCGGCCTATGGTTTGGGTTCGCAGGTAGGAGTGATGCTGCCATTTTCGCGACAGCATGAGTACGAAGCCGATAAAATGGGCTTGATTTTCATGGCTATTGCTGGATACGACCCACAAGAGGCAGTCGCTTTTTGGCAACGAATGGCTGAAAACAGCGGACAAAAACCCCCGGAGTTTCTGAGTACTCACCCTGTAGACGGCAAGCGTATCGAGGCTTTGAATGAAATTATGCCAGAAGCTATGAAATATTATCAGGAAAATAAGTAATTGGAAAAATCGTTTCTGAAAAAAAATAAATCACTGTTTATTAACAGTTTTAGGCTATTCTCAAAATAATTTTTTACATTTGATAGTTCAAATTAGGATATAACTTAATTACGTGAAAGATGGAAGGCTTTGATAAAAAAGATGAAATGCAAGAGGGTGACAGCAAATTTAGAGAAGAAATCTTTTCAAAGGCTGTAAGAGCTGGGAAAAGAACCTATTTTTTCGATGTAAAAGCGACTCGAAAAGATGAGTACTATTTGACGATGACTGAGAGTAAAAAGCGTTACGATCAGGATGGTAATTTTCACTTCGAGAAACACAAAATCTTTTTATACAAAGAAGATTTTGAGAAGTTTTCTGATGGGCTAAGTGAAGTCATTGACTTTATTAAAGCCAGTCAGTCAATGGAAGATGCAGAGATTGAAATTGATATGACAATTTCTGAAAATGAAGACGAGGTTATGGCAACAAAAGATTATACGAACGTTGATTTTGATGACCTAAAGAGCGATCGGTAATTTTAAAGGTATAGAAAAAAAGGCTGCTTGAAAAGTAGCCTTTTTTTCTATGCAAAAGCTCGTTCTTTCTTGATATTTTCGTAGGCTTCGTTCACTTTCTGAAATTTCTCCTTAGCTGCATTCTGAAAATCAGTCCCCAAATAGCTAACCTTGTCAGGGTGATATTTCATAGCCATTTTCCGATAAGCCTTTTTAATCTCTTCATCCGAAGCAGATTTCTCTACCTCCAATATTTTATAAGCAGAATCGGTATCAGGAACAAACATCGATTGGATCGACTCCAAATCTTTTGCACTGATCCCCATATTTTGAGCAATCAGTTTGATCATGTTCAGCTCCGTGCTGTCAACGCGTCCATCGGCTTGGGCAATGCCAAACATAAAATGAAGGAGCTGCAGCCGCGAGGCATAGTCCATATTTTTTTGAATCTGCCGGCAAACTTCAGCAACCGGAATGTTTTGGTTGAGCAGGTCGCGCAGCATTTTAATGGCCTCCTGTGCGGAGCTTGTTCCAAAGGAGCGAACAAAAAACTGTTTCACGTAGTCCAGTTCCGATTTTAATATTTTGCCATCGGCTTTCATTACGGCAGCTACCAGCACCAGTAAGCTCATCACGTAGCCACCTGTGGTTGTTGTTCTTCCTGTTTGTGTTCGTTGTGTTCCGTTTTGTGTCAGGGCACTGGTTTCGCTGTCTACCATCGATCCAACTACAAATCCGACAATTCCTCCTATTGGGCCAAAAAATGCCCATCCTAAGCCGCCGGCTACCCATTTTGCAAATTTACCCATGCGTTCTAAATTTTTGATCTAATTTAATTAGTGCGGGAAGGACTAGTTCCCGATTGTCATTTTTCATGATAAAATCGGCCAGTTTCATTTTTTCTTGATCCGGCCATTGTTTTGATATTCGTTCTCTGATTTGTTGTGAAGAACTTTGGTCTCGTTTCATTACCCGTTCAATTCGCTGTTGTTCAGGTGCCGTAATCAGGATTGTATAGTCCATCATTTCGTAAAAGCCACTTTCAAACAGGATTGCTGCTTCATGAATAATGTAAGGCGATTGCTGACGTTTACACCAGTCGAAAAAATAGTTGCGTACTTCGGGATGAACAATCGCATTAACCATTTGCAACAAAGGTGGCGAATTAAAGATAATACCAGCCAGCTTTTCTCGGTCAATTGTCTGATTTTTCAGGTAAATGTCTTTGCCAAAGTGGACCATCATTTTGCTACGAACCAATGACGATTCGTTCATGATTCGTTTGGCCTGCTGGTCAGCATTAAATACCGGGATTCCCAACAAACTAAAAAAATGGCAGATGGTTGATTTTCCGCTGCCAATTCCGCCTGTAATTCCTACTTTAAGCATGCTTTTATTTTTCAATGAGGTACTCAATTTTCATCGGCAAAATGTTGACCGATTTCAAATGAGGGGGGATCTTTTCCAACTTAACAGGTAAATAATCTAACTTGTTTAGGATATCGCCATAAGAAACCGATGCTTTAAAATCTGAAGGATTGATTTCTGAAAACCGGCTTAGTCCAATCATAAAGCTGACTTTTACTTCGGCTGGAAACAAGTTGATCTTGAGATTGTCAGGAATGCTGTCGATTGCTAGTGGGATCGTCATCTGTTTTTCTGTGTATTCTTCAACAGGAATTTGAATCGTCACCCGTTTCGGCGTGAATCCCAATATTTTGATTTCCTCAAGGGCGGTGGTGCGCTGAACCAAACGGTCGAGTTCTTTGAAGTTTTGCAAAACGGTATTAACTACCGACAAGGTATCGAGTATCGTTTTGGGGCCGTGTACATCAACGGAGTCGGGGATGACGGTAATTTCGTCATTCAAATAGTGTTGTTTTTTTAGCTGGAAGTTTACATTTGGAACAACCTTTTTCTTTTGTGTGACGATTTGGTCGAATTGAAAATAAACGGTATCCGGTTGAATGGTTGTCACGTTCAATTCACTACTAATCTGATCAGCCATATTTTTTTGATAGCGCTTACTGGAAATGGCATAGCTTTCCCGGGTTTTGTCTTCCATCATTTCTCCGGCAATTTCTCCAACATTGAAAACCAGCGGAGAGAACGCCATGCTTAACTTATACCGAAGCAAGGTAAACCCGCCCGAACGAACATCAAGTACAAATTGCTTTGGAGGATCGTTGACCAGCATTGTGTTGGTGGGCATGTTGGTGTAGCGAACCGGAAAAGTCAGCTCAACAGTATATTCCTTTTCAAGCGCATTTAACAGCCAAAAGGTGGAAGCGATTCCCACACAAATCAAGAAGATGACCAGTTTCCGTTCATTCCTGATATGAAACTTTTGTAAAAAGTTTTTTGCCTTATTTATCCATTTATTTTCCACGAAATCAAAGATAAAAAAAAGGGTTGACTTGCAGCCGACCCTTTCGTCTTTTGATCAATCTAATATTATTTTTGCGGAGTTACATCCGACATGTCTTTCACTACGGCGCTTTTGTCAACACGTAGTTTTACATTATCATCCACCTGGAGTAGCAGATAAGTCTCCTTAATCTCAACAACCTTACCGTAAATTCCACCAGTAGTGACCACTTTGTCTCCCTTTGCAAGACTTTCGCGAAATTTTTTCAATTCTTTTTGACGTTTTACTTGTGGCCTAATCATGAAAAAGTAGAAGACAACAATGATCAGGATCAAAGGTAAAAATGTTGTAATTGGGTTTTGTTCGGCACCCGGCTGTGGGGACATTAATAAGTAGTTCATCTTTTTGTTCTTTAGTTTTTACTGTATAAATTTATAATCTCATTATCTACGGTTGCTGCAATTGCGAGCTTGGTTATTGCAGGTTGCGTGTTGGCATGAACCAATATTTCCTTGTAAATCCGTCCTGTTTCGCCGGCACTATTAAAAACGACTTCAATGAAGTCTGATGTTCCCGGATCGATTGGCTCTTTCGGAAAATGGATGGTTACGCACCCGCAATCGCTTTCAATTTTGTCAATGATAAGTATTCCATCGCCAAGGTTTGTAAACTGAAAATTATAGGCCACAACCTCACCCGCCTGCAAGTTTGCAAAATTATAGAATTCTTCCTGAAACTCAAACTTTGGCGTGCCAGTATTATCAGTTACGTTGTCCGGTACTTTTTTACTGGTATTTTGGCAACTGATTATAGTGGACAGAAGTAATATGGCAGTCAGTTTTCTCATGAAGGCGAATCATTGTCTTCGCCAATTAATCCCCGGCCGGCTTTCAGAATTTTGTTTTCCGTTTTCAGTGCTTTTAAAGCTTTGTCCAGAATACCGTTGATGAAGTTTCGGCTTTTCTTGGTGCTGTAATATTTCGATAATTCGATGTATTCGTTCAGTGTTACTTTCGTTGGAATGGACGGGAAGTATAAAAATTCGGCAATAGCCATTTCCAGAATTAATTCATCAATGAAAGCAATTCTATCAACATCCCAATTGACTGTGTATTTTGTGATTATGCCTTTCAGTTCATCGTGGTTCAGCACTGCTTTGCGATAGAGGTCTTTTGAGAACTGCCGGTCTTCTTCATCTTTAAACATTGGAAGCAATGCCTGGTCTTCGCGTGTGTATTCCTTAAATTTTTTTAGAGTTTTAAGGATCATGCTCACCACAAAATCAAGGTCATCATTCCAGTAAATGCTTTGTTCTTCCAAAATGCTGTCCACGTCTTCAGACTGAAGAATGACTTCGGCAATCAATTGCTCCACAAATTTCCGGTCAGCCTGGTATGAATCATCCGCCGCTTCCATATAGCTTTTGTAAAAATCGCTGGCAATCAAATCAGTGTATAATTTCCGGATCAAATCTGATTCATTCACCCAGCTTAACTTCGACTGTGCGAGGTATTTATTCAGATGCTCATTCGTTTGCAGTTGGGCAATAAGCTGGTTGCGGATAAATCGTTTATTGGGGTTGAGGTCTTCTTCCGTAGGAAAGTGTTTTTTCTTTCTCAGCTCAATCACCGATTCAGCATGCTTGCTAATTTCAATGACCAAATCCAGTAAATAATGGTAGAGGTCGTATGTCTTTTGGATACTGAAGAAGAGTTCTTTCTCGGTATTATTAATTGATTTGTCAGGAGCGGAATAAAAGGCGTATAAAACCTGCAAAACTTTAATGCGAATAATTCTTCTGCTAATCATTGTCTTAGAACTAGTTTTCTTTAGAGGGTGGCAAAGTTACACAATTTCTTTTCTGCTGTTCAACATCTAATCGTTTTTTTCATCCTTTCTCTCATAATCGTCACCGGTGTGGGTGCTTGTAAAAAAAGCAGTGTGTTGTTCATCCTCTTCGTCGGGTTCGTCCTCCCATTCAAAGTGCGGTCGTTGCGGCCCCTGGTGGCGATAGTATATGCTGAGCAATAATCCACTGGCGGCGCCCCACAGATGGCTTTCCCATGATACTCCCGGCTTGAGTGGGAAAATTCCCCAGAACATGCCACCATACAGAAAAACGACAATTATGGCAATGGTAAGCAGTTTTACGTCGTTTCGGAAGATACCGCTAAAAAACAGGAATGATGCCAGCCCGTAAACCACTCCGCTGGCCCCGATATGCCAGGCTTCGCGGCCTCCGAGCCAAACACAAAGGCCCGAGAGAAAGTAGATTAAAATGAAGATCCGGTAGGCTAGCTTCCGGTAGAAATAGAACAAAGCCAGCGAAAGCACAAAAAAAGGAATGGAGTTGGCCGCCAGGTGTTTGTATCCGCTGTGGATAAATGGAGAAAAAAGGATGCCTTTCAGCCCTTCGGCCTTCAGCGGAAAAATACCGTAAACGGCAAACTCAATATTCAGGGTGGATTCAACTAAAAATACCAGCCAAAAAGTGAGCAGAAACAGACTGGGAAACACCAGGCTGTGTTTGAAAATTTTCTTTTCAAGTTCCGGATCTGTCGATTCATGTTTTGGTGGATAGTAGTTGAATAAGGGCATTTAAATCAGTTTATCAATTAATTGTACAAAGCCGTGAATATCTTCTTCAGTGGTATCGAACGAGGTCATCCAGCGAACTTCGCAAGTGGATTCGTTCCACACGTAGAAAAAATATTTTTCCTGAAGTTGGGGAATCACCTCTTTTGGGAGAATGGCAAACACCCCATTGGCTTCCGTTTTTTGGGTCAGTTTCACTTTGCCGGTTTTCAGCACTTCTCTCTCAAGTAGTTTGGCCATCTGGTTGGCGTGCGTGGCGCTGACTTTCCATAAATCATTGTTGAAATAGGCGATAAACTGGGTGCCAACAAAACGCATTTTCGAGAATAGCTGCATGCTCTGTTTTCGAATATATTTGGTGTTCGCCGTCAGTTCAGGGTGGAAAAAAACTACCGCTTCGCCCATCAGCATGCCGTTTTTGGTTCCGCCAAACGAAAGCATATCCACGCCGGCATCTTTCGTAAATGCCTTAAAAGAAAGTCCGAGTGCGACAGCGGCATTGGCAATGCGTGCTCCGTCCATGTGTACCAACATGCCGTGCTGGTGGGCGAGTTCAGCAATTGCTTTAATTTCGTCCACCGAATACACCGTTCCCAACTCAGTGACTTGCGAAATGGAGATAACCTTGGGCTGGGAGTGGTGTTCAAAATCGAAGCCATGCAGGTATTTTTTGATTCCGGCCGGTGTAATTTTTCCTTTCTCGCTGGGAACAGGCAACAGCTTGCATCCCGTGAATTTTTCCGGAGCACCGCATTCATCTACTTCAATGTGGGCGGTGTCGGCACAAATAATGGAATGAAACGAATTGGTGACGGTTGAAAGAGCCAGCACATTGGCTCCCGTTCCGTTAAAAACAAAATACACATCGGTTTCAGGTCCAAATTCTTTTTTAAACAATCCGATGGCCTCTCGGGTAATGGGATCGTCGCCATAACCAACTAAGTGTCCGGTATTTGCTTTTTCAATGGCTGTCAATATTTCCGGATGAACTCCGGCATTGTTGTCGCTGGCAAAGCCTCTGCTCATGATTCGATTTTTTTTGTAAAGGGTTTAACAATTTAAAGGTACTCGTGTTTTAACTTTACAACGGCCAACGCAATGGGTTTTTTATAAAACAGTATTTCGTGCTGGCGTTGTAAGGCAGCATAAAAGAAAAGAAAAATTTGTTCGGAACAAATTCAAAATGAAAGAAAAGATTAACCTGTTTTGGTTTCGTCGCGACCTGAGAATCGGCGACAACCATGGGTTTTACAAAGCGCTCACCTCTGGCAAGCCGGTATTGCCGGTGTTTATTTACGACACTAACATCTTGAATGATCTGAATGATGATGATCGTCGGGTGGAATTTATCGCGATGCAGGTGAACCGCCTTAAAGCCGAATTTGAACGGAACAACAGTACCTTATGGATCTTTCATGGCAAACCGCTGGCAGCCTTTAAACGCCTGTGGGTGGAGTACGAAATTGATACAGTTTATTCCAACGAGGATTACGAACCCTATGCCCGCGAGCGCGATGAGCGGGTTAAAACCTTTTTGAATTTGGGTGAAGTGAATTTTCTGACCTTTAAGAATCATGTAGTTTTTCATAAGAACGAGGTGGTGAAGGCTGATGGTAAACCGTACACCGTTTTTACACCGTATAGCAAAAAGTGGTTGCAAAAGCTAACCGAAAATCCGCCCGAAAGTCACCCTTCAGAAAAATACCTTCGAAATTTGTTGAAAACCGAACTAATGAATGAAGTAACACTTCGCGACCTGGGTTTCCGAAGCGGTAAACTGGAATTCCCGGAGAAGGAGATTGATGTGAGTCTGCTGAATGAATATGCTGCCCGCCGCGATTTTCCGGGTCAGGAAGGTACTTCGCATTTGGGGATTCACCTGCGTTTTGGAACAATCAGCATCCGGCAGCTTACCGGGAAAGCCATGCAGCATTCGTCCGTATTTTTGAACGAGTTGATTTGGCGTAACTTCTACATGGATATCCTCTGGCACTTTCCGCATGTTGAAAAGCGAGCGTTTAAGCCAGCTTACGATTTTATCCCCTGGCTGAATTCAGAGAAAGATTTTGCCCGCTGGTGCGATGGGACAACCGGCTATCCGCTGGTTGATGCCGGCATGCGGCAGTTAAATGCAACTGGCTACATGCATAACCGCGTTCGAATGGTGACAGCCAGCTTTTTGTGCAAACACCTGCTGATTGACTGGCGGTGGGGCGAAGCTTATTTTGCCGAAAAATTGCTGGATTACGAGCTGGCCTCCAACAATGGCGGATGGCAATGGGCAGCCGGAACAGGTTGCGATGCGGCTCCTTATTTTCGGGTGTTTAACCCAAGCCTGCAAGCCCAAAAGTTCGATGCAGACCAAAATTATATTCGCAAATGGGTTCCTGAGTTTGAAAGTCCCGATTATCCGCGGCCAATGGTCGATCATCCGCGGGCAAGGTTGCGCGCCATCGAAACCTATAAAAAAGCGCTGGCCTCTGGTTGAATCTAATAGCGGTTTTATCTCCTTATTTACTGGCTGTTTTTTCCTTCAGTTGTAAGTCACGTGTGGTTTCATCCAAAGTGACGTGTGACTTTTACCAGAATCACGTGTGACTTTTTTTGAGGCTTTTGTCGGTGTGGATTATTTACTTTTTCAAAGATTGAAGCTTTCGAAAAGGCTTATTTGTCAGGAACTTGTCCAATGGCGTTTTGTGCAAAACAACAGCTATAGGAGAAAATTGAAAATTTGGTTAAGTTTGTAAAAAGCAGAATTAAATGGTTGAATACAAATCAATAATAAAAAGAAATCCAAATAAGCGGTTTGGCAAACCTTGTGTGAGAGATACAAGGATTACCGTATTTGATGTGCTTGGATGGTTAGCATCTGGGATGACTTATGATGAAATCATTTATGATTTTCCTGAACTGACAATGGGCGATATCAAGGCATGTCTTGCTTATGCTGCCGATAGAGAACATAAATTGCAGCATGCATCATGAGATTACTTTTTGATCAAAACATCTCATTTCGGATTACAAAGAGACTGTTTGACCTTTTCCCTGATTGTAAGCATGTTTCGGATTGCGGGTTAATGGATTGTGAAGATTCTGAAATATGGGAATATGCACAGAAAAACGATTATTCAATTGTGACTTACGACGCTGATTTTTATGATATAAGTGTGCTAAATGGTCATCCCCGAAGATTATTTGGATTAGGACCGCCAATTTAGCAACAACGGAAATTGCACAGCTTGTGCAGGAAAACAAGACAGCGATTGAGAAATTTATTATGAGCGAAGATTTCAGAGATATTTCATGTTTAGAAATTGCCTGAAATAACTCCGTGTGTTGACTTTCAATCCCCGGTTAATCAACAACACGATTTGTGCTAACCATCCTCAGAAGGAGATTGCTCTCATTACGAATCCCCTTTCACCCAGTTCATGATTTTTGGGTCGTTGGGTTTGGTTTTGGGTTCGGCGTAGTCAACCAAATGGCCTTCCTCGTCGATCATGTATTTTTGAAAGTTCCAGCCCACTTCGGAATCCGACACGCCGTTTTTCTCTTTCTGGGTTAACCACTGGTAAAGCGGGTGCATGTCATCACCTTTCACTGATATTTTTGACATCATAGGGAAGGTAACACCATAGTTGCGTTCGCAAAATTCAGCAATTTCATCATTCGATCCGGGCTCCTGTTTGTTGAAGTTATTGGCCGGAAATCCGATGATTGTAAATTGATCGCCACCATATTCGTCGTACAACTTCTGTAGTAGTTCATATTGCGGCGTCAGGCCGCATTTCGACGCGGTATTAACAACCAGCACTTTTTTCCCTTTCAGTTGGCTCAAATCAAAGTCGGAACCTTCAATATCCTGAACTTTGAAATCGTGCAGGTTTGTTTGGCTAAATCCGAATGAAGCCAGAAGCATAAATGTGAATAAAAAAGCTAATTTTCTCATGATTGAATGTTGTTTGATTTAACTTCATCTAAAACAGTAAGAAACGGAAAAAGTTTGATGCCTGCAACTGATGATGTTCTTAATTCTTGTTAATAAATTCCCCCTGAATTTCCTTCCAAAATGTTTATCTTTGGGCTTCATCAAAACAAATTATGGAGAATTTTATTGTTTCCGCCAGAAAATACCGGCCCGATACCTTTCAAACGGTTGTTGGTCAATTATCGATTACTTCGACCCTGAAGAATGCCATTACAAACAATCAGTTGGCGCATGCTTACTTATTTTGTGGCCCTCGTGGGGTTGGAAAAACAACCTGTGCCCGTATTTTCGCAAAAACAATTAATTGCCAGAATCTCACAGCCGACACGGAACCATGTAATCAATGTGAATCGTGCCTGGCATTTAACAGCAACCGCTCGTACAATATTCACGAGCTGGATGCGGCATCGAACAACTCGGTGGACGATATCCGAAATTTGACGGATCAGGTTCGTATCCCGCCTCAGATTGGCAAATACAGCATTTATATTATCGATGAGGTTCACATGTTGTCACAGTCGGCATTTAACGCTTTCTTGAAGACCCTGGAAGAACCGCCCAAACATGCTATCTTCATTTTGGCAACCACCGAAAAGCATAAGATCATTCCAACCATTTTATCGCGTTGTCAGATCTTTGATTTCAATCGGATCAAAATTGCCGATATTTCGGGTCATCTGGGGTTTGTGGCTAAAAGTGAGCAGGTGGCAATTGAAATGGAAGCGTTGAATGTGATCGCCCATAAAGCCGACGGTGCCATGCGCGATGCGCTTTCAATCTTCGACCAGATTGTTAGTTTTTCAGGTCGCGACATTACATACAAAGATGTGATTTCGAACCTGAATGTGCTGGACTACGACTATTATTTCCGTTTGATTGACTTGTTAATGAAAAACGATGTGCCCAATGCACTGCTGCTGTTTAACGAAGTGCTGGATCACGGTTTCGACGGGCACCATTTTATCAACGGGCTGAGTAGCCATATTCGCGATTTGCTGGTTTGCAAAGACCCGGTAACGGTGCAACTGCTTGAGGTTGGAGGCGAAATCAGGGAGAAGTACAAAGCACAGGCTGCGATTTGCGATGCTGGCTTTTTGCTGGAAGCCATGAAAATCAGCAACGAATGCGATATGCAATACAAAACCAGCCAGAACAAACGCTTGCTGGTTGAGCTGAGCTTGATTAAAATGGCACAGCTTACCCTAAAAAAAAAATAGCTGACCAAAGTGAATCGCTGGAGTTAGAACCTATTTTTTCGGATATACAACAGGCACTTGTCCCAACATCCAATCCACAAAAAGAACAAGCGGAAGAAAAAAAAGCAGCGCCCGAAACTGAGAGTCCGGCTAAAGTTCCGGTAAAACGGTTGATTAAAAAGCGGGGAAGCAGTTATACTCCATCAATAAAAGATGCGATGTCGGGTAAGCTGGCCGAAAAAGGCGAGGAAGATGCCCAGGAAAAGTTGAAGTACTACGCGGGAGAGCAGCTCACTGAAGCCTTTACGCAGGAACAGTTTGCAGAAAAATGGACCGAATACCTGGGGCGCCTCAATGATCGTCCGAACTTAAAGGCCACCCTTTCGAAGACACCGCAAATTTTTGACAAGCATAAACTTCAATTGCCCATTGATAATTCGGTGCAGCTGGAAGAGATCAATAAAATTAAACCCGATTTGGTTTCCTGGCTGCGAAAGGAACTGCGTAATACCAGCATCGAACTAATTACAGATATTGTTGTTCAGGAATCAGGTTATAAGCCGTATTCAGAAAACGAAAAGCTGGCAGAGATGGTGAAAAAAAATCCGAATCTGGCTTTGCTGAAACAGCGATTTAATCTCGATTTTGGAGAATAGCTGCGGCAGTTCGATTTTAAACCATTGTTAACGGTTTATGAAATAATGCCGCAAAAAGAACCAGTCAATTATTTTTTAGTATTTTTGAATAAAACATAAAAGGAGGTCACCATGCTTAAAGAAAAAGTCTTAAACGCCCTAAACAAACAGATTAACGCAGAAATGCACTCAGCTTACCTTTACTTATCCATGTCAGCTTATTTGGAAGACAAAGGATTAGCCGGTTTTGCCAACTGGATGAAAGTTCAGTACAAGGAAGAACTTTCGCATGCTTTAAAAATATTTGACTATGTGAATGAACGCAATGGTCGGGTGATATTGGAGCCGATTGCCGGTGTTCCGATTGAGTTTGACGGAATTATTGATGTTTTTGAAAGGACCTTGGAGCACGAGCAGAAGGTAACTCAAATGATTGATGAACTCATGGATGTTGCTGTTGCCAGCAGCGATCATGCGACACAAAGTTTCTTGCAGTGGTTTGTTGATGAGCAAGTAGAAGAAGAATCCAATGTCAATGAGCTATTGGATAATTTACGTTTGATCGATGGACAAGGAAATGGTGTTTTCATGCTTAACCGTGAATTGCAAACCCGTTCCTTTGTTGATGAAACACAGGCAGAATAAGAAATTTCGTTTGAAGATTATTTTAAGGCTGCCTGTACTGGGTGGCCTTTTTTGTTTAACCCGATTGTACGATTGATCCTGAAAATCCGGACTGATGAATACACGAATTGAAAACGCCTGGTTGAAATTGAGGGAAGCCTGCCTTCATTCCCCTTCTGTTGATGAGTTGGTTGAAATTGAGAAGGCTTTTGATTTTGCCTGGCAATCGCTTGGCGAAAATACCTGGGCCAATGGTGATATCATTTTGGTCCATTCGCTTGAAGTAGCCCAAGTAGTAGCTCAGGAAGTAGGGCTGGGGGTTAGCTCCATTATTGCAGGAATGTTGCACAACGTTACCTACGAAAAGCTCAGTAACCGTCCAAATTTACAAACGATTGAAGATCAGTTTGGTCCTGTGGTCGCCGGTATTCTGGAAGGAATGGCCAAGATAAACGCGCTGGGAACAGACACCGTTGATCTGCATTCGGAGAATTACCGCAAATTAATGCTGGCACTGGCAGGCGATGTTCGGGTCATTCTGGTAAAAATATCCGATCGGATGCACGTCATGCGTCACTTGGGTGATTATCCAGTCAATTCTCAGCAAAAAATAGCGATGGAAACGGCACACCTGTATGCGCCTTTGGCTCATCGTTTAGGCTTGTATTATATCAACTCTGAAATGCTGGATTTATGTCTGAAATACACGAATCCGGATGCCTACCAATATGTGGCCGACCGGTTGGAAGAAAGCAAAGAGGAACGTAAAAACTTTGTAGCCGCTTTTGTGAAGCCAATTGAGGAACAGCTGAAGGCTCGCGGTTTTCGATTCGATATGAAAGCACGAACCAAATCCATCAACTCCATCTGGAAAAAGATGCAAAACAAAAAAGTAAGCTTCGATGAAGTGTACGATTTGTTTGCGATCCGCGTCATTCTGGATTCCAAACAAGAACTGGAAAAATCGGATTGCTGGCAGGTTTACTCCATTGTCACCGACGAGTACCAATCGAACCCCGAGCGGATGCGTGACTGGATTACCGTGCCGAAATCAAATGGTTACGAGAGTTTGCATGCTACCGTATTGGGGCCGCACAAAAAGTGGGTCGAAATCCAGATTCGGACCAAGCGGATGGATGAGGTTGCTGAGAAGGGTCTTGCCGCTCACTGGAAGTACAAAGGAGGATCGGCAAGCGCCGAAATGGAAAGCTGGCTGGCCAATGTTCGCGAGATTTTGGAAAAT
>JAGXIR010000148.1 GCA_024635605.1 Sunxiuqinia sp. | reverse complement strand
GAAATGATCAAAAGGTACGTGAAGTATCAAGAAAATAAAGATAAAGGAGAAGAAGATAAATAATCATTAACCTGTGGGGACAACAACTTTTACCTTCTTTGAGGGTAAAAGCAAATTACCCCTTCCAGGGGTTATCCCAAAGCCACATCCTTTGGGTGTGGATTTTTACTGTTACATATCTCATAATGAGATAAATATAACTAAATTATTGCATTAAATCTACAAAATACGACATTATTTTATTCTAAATACTTAAAAATGAAGAAATGATATGAATTGGGATTACTATTTAAATTTTTTTGCTGCCATGTTGGCCATCGTAAACCCAATTGGAATATGGCCGGTGTGGAGTGACCTGACTAATGATGCCGTTAGCTCAATTAGGCATCGGATAGCCTTTCTGCTGATCTTATCTGCTGTGATGATTCTGTCTGTTTTTCTGGTTTCTGGCAAATTATTGCTTCAGTTTTTTTCTATCAATTTGCAGGTTTTTAAGATCGCCGGTGGAATCTTGTTGTTGTACACTGGGATTGCTATGGTTCAAGGGTCGGCTTCGCAATTGACTGACCGGGATGAAGATGGAGAGACAAATATGTCAATTGCCAAACAACGATTCAAAAAGGTTTTTGTCCCTTTGGGTATTCCTGCGCTTGCCGGCCCTGGCTCAATTACAACTGTGGTTTTATTCGGCACAAAAGCATCATCTGCTATTGATTATGTCGTTTTGGTTGGCGTTATTGTCGTTACCTTCTCAGTTCTGTTTTTTGTGTTTTTAGCATCACCGCTTTTAGAGAAAAAGGTCGATACGCTGGTTTTTACAGTATTTACCCGGGTTTTCGGAATCATTGTAACAGCAATAGCCATTCAATTTATGGTTGAAGGATTGGGTGAAGTTTTTCCAAACTGGCTGGAAGGCGGATCGGTACTGAAAGAAGCCAAGGAAGTTTCTTTTATTACAGGATTTTTTTGGTAAGCGCGATTGGCTCATCTCAGAAAAATGAATTTGAATGCCACAGAATAATCAAAAAGGGCAAGTAAAACAAAGTAGATGGCCGCTATACATGAGTCTAGGGCTATTGCTTTCGCTTGCTTTACTTTATTTTGCTGTTCCTGATGCAAACAACTTTTTCAAGGAGGCTTTTGAAACGCTGACCAGCGATAATAATCAGCGGATTTCAAATTGGGTTGATCAACTCGGATTTTGGAGCCCATTTTTTATCATATTAGCGATGGTGCTCCAGATGTTTCTGCTCATCATTCCATCTCCTTTACTCATGGTTGTTTCAGTGTTGGCGTACGGTCCTTATTGGGGAACTTTAATCTCCGTGTCTGCGGTAGCCGTCGCTTCCAGTATTGGCTACTTCATTGGCCGCTATCTGGGGGAAGTAGCAATTGTTCGTCTATTAGGAGGCGAGAAAGAAAAACAATTAGAATTTTACGTTGAAAAGTACGGAATATGGGCTGTGATCATCACCCGTTTGGCTCCTTTCCTGTCAAACGATGCCATTAGTTTTGTTGGTGGAATTCTACGCATGGGATATTGGCGGTTCATCGGCGCAACCTTAGTGGGAATCTTTCCTTTGGCTGTTTTGATTGGCTATTTTGGCGAAAACAACGATCGATTGAAATCGGGTTTAATCTGGGTTTCGGCTTTGAGTTTGATCATATTCGTTAGCTACATTATTTACGACAGCAAAAAGAATCAGGACAAGTCGAAATCGAAAAAAAATAGTTCTTAACGTTCGTTTTTATATACTTCCAGTGCCGCGGGAAATGGCTGAAGTGCCCGTTCGAAAATACCCAAAGAATAGGCAATTGTTAATCCATAGTTCGTTAAAGGAACACCTGCTTGTTTAGCTTTAATGATTCGTGAGAGCATTTCCCTTCGGTTCCACATGCAGGCTCCGCAATGAATAATTAATTTGTAGTCATTAATGTTAGCTGGAAAATCTCTTCCGCGTACGTTGTCAATTTCCAGTTTTCCACCTACATATTGAGTGAGCCAGCGTGGTATTTTTACCGTTCCGATGTCTTCACCAATAGGGTGGTGCGAACATGCTTCTGCAATCAGCACTTTATCGCCGGTTTTTAGTTGGTCAATAGCCATCGCGCCACGAACCATTTCGGTTAAATCGCCTTGATGCCGGGCAAAAAGGATGGAAAAGCTGGTAAGTGGAATTTCCGTTGGCGTATCGGCTGCGACTTTCAAAAAAGCCTGACTGTCGGTAACGACTAATTTGGGGGGCTTGTTCAGTCTGGAAAGCGCTTCGCGTAATTCCCTTTCCTTGACAACCATACAGAAGGAGTCGCCATCCAGCAAGTCGCGTATGCTTTGTACTTGCGGCAGAATCAGCCGGCCCTTAGGCGCTTCTTTGTCAATGGGTACTACCAGAATGGCTGCTTCGCCCGGTCCAACCAAGTCAGCGACAATGCTTGGCCGGTTAATGTAATCGTCCGGAACACTTTTCAGGATGGCATGCCGAAGCTGGGAGATACCGGCGCGGGTTGTTGCCGAAGTTTCAATCACGGGCAATTGTTCTCCAGTAAGACTATTGAGCATACACGAACGCATCGGATACAGGTCTGCTTTGTTGAAAACCACAAGGACGGGAATCTCCCGGTCTTTCAGTTCCTGTAAAGTTTTTTCCTCAAATTCGCCCCAATCGTTACTGTTCGAAATAAGGATTGCCAAATCGGTTCGGTCAAAAACAGCGACTGTTTTCTGAATGCGCTTTTCACCCAGCGCGCCAATGTCGTCAATTCCGGCCGTGTCGATAAATAGAACCGGCCCGAGTGGAAGCAACTCCATTGGTTTTTCAACCGGGTCGGTTGTTGTTCCGGCGATTTCGGAAACAATGGAGACCTCTTGCTGTGTCAGCGCATTGAGCAGAGACGATTTTCCGACGTTGCGGCGGCCAAACAAACCGATATGCAAACGAAAAGATTTGGGTGATTTCATGGTCATGCTATTAGGCCTGAAAAGTACGAATGATCCGTTTTTAATGCAACCTTTTGTCAAAATATGAGAACGTCCAACTGATGATTTGATATTCAGGAAATAAATAGCTACAACTGAGATCAAATCAAATTTTTGTGGGAAAAAGAAGCCTGAAAAGGATTCAATAATAGTGGCCGCAGTTTCTTCTACGAAAATTATTGTTACACCCTGCGGATATAATTCATTCGTTCATAAGCGATTTGTTTTGGATTTGTACCACAAGAACTTTAATCAAATAATTCCTCGGGGCTCTGCCACGAGGATAGTAAGCTTTAAGAATTTTCTTTATTTGAGCCACTAGCTAAGCAAGAACCATGAAATCCTGATATACAAAAAAAGCCGGCTTTTGGCCGGCTTTTGAATCTTATTCAATAACGATTTACTCTTTGTCTCCGCAAGATTTTTTCTCGCTGCAACATTTCTTTTCGCTTTTTTTCTCAGCTTTTTTGGTTTTGCTGTCTTTTTCAGCGGTAGCTGTTTGCTCTGTTTTTGTTTCCTTGTCAGGAGCAGCCATATTTCCAGCGTACGTAATTCCAAAAGTGAATACAATCGCTAATACTAAAACCAACTTTTTCATATTTTCCATTTTTAAGTTTATAACTGGGGCAATTTATTAAGAATAATTCTAAATAAAAATCACATTAACATTTATTTAGAATTATTCTAAATTACTCCGACTTGTTCATTTTTTTTTCGGCTAAAAACCTAACTTATTAACTGCTTCAGGGGATATCAAAGCTTCAAATTCTTGCAAGGTCAAATAATTTTCATTCACAATAATATCTTGGATGCTGGTATTCGTTGTTTTTGCCTGCTGAATTACTTTTGAACATTGTTCATAGCCCAGCGCAGGAATCAATGCGGTAATGATGGCTGTAGAATTCAAAACCTGTTCCCGGCATTTTTCAGGATTCGCTGTAATTCCTGCTACACATTTATGGTTTAGGCTTGCTGCTGCTCGTTCGAGCAAGTGAATATTTTCGAGCAGGTTGTGGGCAATAGCAGGCAGGTACTGGTTGAGCTCGAGCGTGCCGGCTGCAGCTGCTTGTGTGATAACCTGATCATTTCCGATGATCTGCATCGCCGCCTGAATGACGGTCTCGGGAATAACTGGATTTATTTTCCCCGGCATAATGGAAGAGCCAGCCTGAAGCGGAGGGAGATTGATTTCACCAAAGCCTGCATCCGGGCCGCTGCTCAGCAGTCTCAAGTCGTTCGCGGTTTTGATGAGGTTGGTTGCACACGCTTTTAAAATACCCGACACCTCAACAAAAACATCTGAATTTTGAGTGTTTTCCATCAAGTTTTCGGCTCGGGACAGCGACGTGTTCGTGAGTTCTCTCAACCGATCGGTTACCTGAAAAATGAATTGCCGTGGCGCCCCCAGTCCGCTGCCAATGGCTGTTCCTCCAAGATTGACGACGCGCAACCGTTCTTCACATTTATAGATTCGCCAGCGGTCGCGGTTGAAAGCCTCGGCATAAGCCGCCATTTCCCTACCCAAGGTGGTTAGTATGGCGTCCTGCAATTGTGTGCGCCCGATTTTAACCACATCACCAAATTCTTTTTCTTTTAGCTGAAAGGCTTCCTGCAGCTTCACCAACGTTTGCTCCAGCTGGCGAAGTGAAAAGATGGCCGCCAGCTTTAACGCCGTGGGGTAGGTGTCGTTGGTCGATTGATGAAGATTAATGTCATTGAGTGGAGAAACCGTTTGGTAGTTGCCAAGTGGTAGCGCTAGAATCTGCAACGCCCGGTTGGCGATAACTTCATTGACATTCATGTTGGTTGAAGTTCCGGCTCCGCCTTGAAGTGCATCTACGAGAACAGACGATGACAGCTGTCCGTGGGCCATCTCCAAACAAGCACGTTCAATCGCATCGGCTTTTTTTTCTTCCGGGAAATAGCCCAGCTGACGATTAATCTGTGCGCAGGCCAGTTTTACCCAGCCATAGGCTTTTATTAATTCCGGATGAACAGGACGCTGAGCCACTTGAAAGTTTTCCAAGGCTCTTGTTGTGTGGATGCCATAAAGCACATCAGCAGGTAGTTGCTTCGATCCTAAAAAATCAGTTTCCGTTCGTGTTCCCATGAGTCATCATTTCAAGTAGCGCACTTTGTTGGTTTTTTCCTCCGTTTTGTTTCTAGCAAAACACATCTTTTTGTCCCTGTTTTACCCGGTCAACCAATTTCCGGGCACGGTCCGCTGGCAATCCCTCCATTTCGGCAATGGTTTTTTCTATGAGTTGGATGCCGGTTTTATAGGTTTCGGGCGATGCGTAATTGTTGAGGTATTCCATAAAACTTGATAGTGCGTTTGGTCCGCAGTGCGCTTTTATGGCACCGGGTTTGGCCAGGTCCATGAAATCCTGCCCGGTACGGCCAAGGCGGTAACAGCCGGTGCAGAACGAGGGCACATAGCCCATTTGTGCCACATCACGAATCACTTCATCCAGCGGACGGTGATCGCCCAAGCTGAACTGCCCGGAAACATCATCGTCCACCTGTTCCTCATAGCCACCGGGGTTTGTCCGGCTGCCAGCAGAAATTTGAGAAACGCCCAATGCAAAGGTTTCGCTCCGCATCTTCGCGGTTTCTCGGGTCGACATGATAATGCCGGTGTAGGGCACAGCTAGGCGCAAAATGGCGACGATCTTGCGAAATTCGAGATCCGAAACCGGAAAGGGTGGGTGAGACGCTACATCGGAGCCGGTTGCCGGCTCCATACGTGGAACGCTGATGGTGTGAGGCCCAACGCCAAAGACGCGTTCCAACTCGGCAATATGCTGCATCATGGACAGCAGTTCGAACCGGTAGTCAAACAGCCCAAACAGCACACCAATGCCCACATCGTCAATTCCGGCTTCCATGGCGCGGTGCAAGGCGGTAATGCGCCAGTCGTAGTCGGCTTTTTTACCACCCAGATGCACGTTTTTGTAGGTTTGGTGGTGGTAAGTTTCCTGGAAAAGCTGGTAGGTTCCAATCTTTTCGGCCTTTAGTAATTTAAACTCATCGGTGGTGAGCGGGGCCACATTCACATTGACCCGACGGATCTCAGCCTCATTGTAGTTGGCCCGGTAGACCGACTGCACCGCGTCGAGGACATATTGAAAACCTTGTTTGGGATACGATTCGCCGGCGACCAAAAGCACCCGTTTGTGTCCTTGTTTGATCAGCACCTCCGTTTCGTGCTCGATTTCGGCTTGGCTTAACGACCGCCGGATGATGGCTTTATTTTTGGCGCGGAACGCGCAATAAGTGCACTCGTTGGCACACAGGTTCGAAATGTAGAGTGGGGCAAAAACCACCAGACGTTTGCCGTAAATCGTGTCTTTGATGTGGTTGGCTGTTTGAAACAACTCATGCAGTTGCAGTGGGTCGCTGATGCCAGTTAAAACCGCAACCTCCTTTAGGTTGAGGCCTTTCATTTCGGCAGCTTTGGCTAACACATCGCGTACCTGTTCGTGGCTCGGGCAACTGTATTTTTGCAGAATTTCACTGATTTCCTGCTCGTTGATAAAAGTTGCTGTTGCTGTTTTCATTTGGTGTGATTTTTCCCTTGCAATCAGCTGGTTGAGCTTCCCGCAGGTTTGCTGCAAAAGTACAATAGTTTGACGAAACGAAACAAGAAGGAATGGTATACTTGCCAATTATTTTACTTTTAAATATCGACTTAATTTGACTATTTTGTCGCCGGTAAAAACTGCATAATGTCCGATTTCGACGCGATTTTTAAGAAGTATCACCAGCCACTGGCTTTGTATGCCAATAAATTTGTGGACAATGAAGAAGTGTCTTTGGATTTGGTACAGGATGTGTTTGCCTTAGTTTGGGAAAAGCAGAAGTGGAACTTGGATGAGGAACACCTGAAAGCCTATTTG
>JAGXIR010000147.1 GCA_024635605.1 Sunxiuqinia sp. | reverse complement strand
TTGGCAAATTGCAGGTTGATGCGGTTCGGAAACTTGGGGTGATTTTCAATTTCGCTGCCGTACTGCTTGATTTCAGCCTCCGACAATTCATCCTTTAAAATAACGCAGTGCGGGTTGCCCACCGACACGCAGTTGATCAGGTACGACTGGTCTTTCAGGAAAAGTGCCTCGTCCAGACATTCCACCAAATCGCTGGTTACCGGAACCTTGGCAGCTTCAAATATGGCTTTTCCCATATCCACCTGGATGGTGCGGGCTTTTTCGTTTTCCGTTTCCATCACTTCGGCATAAACCACACCGCCCAAAGTATCGATGCTAAAGGTTTTGCTCTGGGCTAAGCCGTAATCAAACAAATACTTGGCAAAAATGCGTAGTCCGTTGCCACTTTTCTCCGCTTCGGAGCCGTCGGGGTTGAGGATGCGCAGGCCGAAGTCGGCTTTCGCCGAATCAACCAAAAGCAAAATGCCATCGGAGCCAATGCCGTAATGCACATCGCAAATGGTCTGGATGTTTTCGGTGTTCATCTCGAAGCTGATCTCGTGGCTGTTCATCACGATGTAGTCGTTGCCTAAGCCGTGCGATTTAACGAAAAAGTCTTTCATAAGCTGTTCAAAAAGGATGTTTCAACAAAAGTAATAAGTGTTTTTGATTTGGGGGATGTTTTTTTTCCTTCAAACAAAATTCGAGACACTACCAACACAAATATGATCGTTCACAAGAGCTACTAAATTTACAGGCTTTAGCAAGAAAAACCAGTTACCCTGAAAGGGTTAAATGTTAATAGCCTAGGGTGTAGTGAAACGGAACCCTGGTTTGAGATGCACAACAGCAAACAAGGCGCAGTCACTGGGAACTAGCATGCTCCTAGCCGGCATGCGCCGCATCGTAAAGCGTTTGTTTATGATCAATGCTGTTTTGTCCTCATACCGGACGGGTACATCCTTTTCCAGTCGATGAAAAGGATGAAAAAATCTCGTCAAAGTTATCTTTCCGCCTGCGTTACGGTTTTTTCTTTCCAGCCCTCATCCCTGAACACCCGCAAAAAACCGCTCCTGCCAACGCCGGCCCGGGCGACTTTGACGGCCCACGCTGCTTTCGCCTCGCGGCGAAGTGGGGGACTTGGCTGCGAGTTGGGCTATTTCTCGGTAACCTGACGGGAGTAATAAGAAGTCCGGTTCATGTGGCGATTGAAACCCATAGTGTTTTGTATAAAGGAAACTTTTGAATAGAACAACGCGGATGCTCCCCATGAATTTGAATTGATCTGATGTTAGTCATCACGATCTGCCGTCAACAGCTTGCGCGCCTGCTGCAGGTCTTTTTGGGTCTGGTGAAGTTGCTTTTTAACTCGCTCAAAATCTTCGAGCCTTTGGTTTAGGTAGGTATCCTCATTGGATGTGCCGTAGATAATGAATTCATCAATCTTTTTGGCGACGTCGTCCAGCGTTTGCATCATGGTCTGAAACGCTTTTTTGGCTTCGGTAGCCAGTTGTTCCGGCTTTTCCAGCGAATTGGATTTGGCAAAATAGGCGGCATCGGAACTTTGGTAGCCAGCCTCCTGTGTGTGATGGCGCAGGCTGTCCAAGTCTTCCCGGGCATCGGTCAGGTGGCGGTTTATTTCGGCACGGTCAAAAGAACCATTTAGAAAACTGAAGTGCCCGGAGGTCTCCTCTGCCGCATCAAGAGCCAGTTGGCTGTGGCGGATTGCTTGACTCAGCGCTTGTTTCAACTCCTGCTGAGCTGAAACATGGAGGTGAAGCAAAATCGATATAAAAAGAAGGGCAGGTATTTTCATTGGTTGAACGTTTTCTTTGTCTGTGTTTAGCGTTTTTTCTGCCTGTTTTTCTGCTTGCTCTTGTTTTCCGAACAAAGCTAAAAATTGATTCAAGACGATCCACTAAACCATTCCGATAAAATCGAAAATACGGCATCCGTTATAGTCAGCAGTTCGAAAAGGATGCCGAACAAGGCATAAAGCACCGGCAGGGAAGGAGCGACAACAGTGTCGGTCCGGCAAAATCGGTTGGAGCAGTTTTTGTCTTCCTTACTGATTGGGTAAGCGCTCAATGAGTTTGGTTCCTTCGGGCCGTTGGTGTTTCCATCGGCGGTGCGACCATAGCCAGTGTTCGGGAGTTTCCTGGATGATTTTTTCCATGCGGTCGATGTAAGTTAGCAAAATGTCGTCTGGTTTTTCTTTCGCCGGCTCAGGAAACAATTCAATAAAGTTGACTTCGTAGCGTCCACGGGCCACTTTGCGGACATAGTGAAGGAATACCGGCTGATTGGTTTTCGCCGCAATTTTTTCGGGCCCGCTAAAGAAGGGGGTTTCCTGGTTCAGGAACATCGTCCAAAACCGGGTGGATGGAGCTGGTGTTTGATCGGCGCCGAGCCAGATGCAGCCCGGGCGTTCGGTTTTATCAAACTGCATGGCTGTCCTGGCCGATTTGTGTACCGGAACCGAGATGGCGCCAAAACGTTCGCGCATGCCGAGTATAAAGCGTTCCATCTCCTTGTTGTTGCGCACCGGGTTATAAACCATCAGCAACTGGTGGTCGGAAAGGCGTTGCAGACTGGCGCTCCACTCCCAGTTGTTGTAGTGCATGCCCAACAAAATAATGCTTTTCTTTTGCCTGAAGTATTCCTCTGTTTTTCCGAGGCCGTTTAGCGTAATTCGTTTGTCCAGTTCTTTTTCAGAAATGCTGTGTAGCTTGATGCCTTCCAGCCCGATGTCGCACAGGTGTTGGTAAAATTTCCGGGCGATCGCATCAATCTCTTTTTCGCTTTTCTCCGGGAAGGCATTCCGCAGGTTGGTGTAAACCACTTTTTTGCGGTAGCCTAACACCTGGAAAAGGAGCACATACATCGCATCGGATAGGGCGAACAAAACCGAAAACGGGAGATATGACAGGGCTGTCAGGAAAGAGATCAGAATGTGTTGGAATATTTTTTTCATAAGCAAGGGCTAGCTGGGACGGTTAATCAGGGGAGTGTCGGTCGGGCGCTGGTGTTTCCATCGGCGATGCGACCAAAGCCAGTATTCGGGTTGCTCGCGAATAATGGCTTCCATTTTGTCGATGTAGAGGAGGAGTGTCGTTTCCGGTTTTTCCTTCTTTGGTTCGGCAATTAATTCGGAAAGAACAATCTCATATTTTCCGCGGGCCAGCTTGCGGGTGTGATGAAAAAACACCGGCTGGTTGGTTTTATGGGCAATTTTTTCGGGACCGCTAAAGAAGGGCGTTTCCTGATTCAGAAATAGGGTCCAGAATTTAGAGTTCTCAAAGGGCGTTTGATCAGCGCCAAGCCACAAGAGTCCCGGACGATCGGTTTGATCGAACTGGATCGCCATCCGGGCCGATTTATGTACCGGAACGGTGATGCCTCCAAAACGTTCTCGCATGCTTAAAATGAAGCGTTCCATTTTCAAATTGTCGCGCACTGGATTGTATAGCATAATAAACTGGTGGCTGGAAAATCGTTGCACTGAGGCTCCCCATTCCCAGTTGTTGTAATGCATGGCCAGCACAATGATACTCTTTTTTTGCTGAAAGTAAGCTTCCATCTTTTCCACGCCGGTCACTTTCAACCGCTTGTCCAGCTCTTCCTCGCTGATGCTATGCAGTTTAATGGCCTCCAATGATACGTCGCATAAATGGTGGTAATACTTTCGGGCAATCCGATCAATTTCTTGGTTTGTTTTCTCTGGAAACGAATTTCGCAGGTTTTCGTAAACCACCTGTTTCCGGTATCTGAAAACGTAAAATAGCAAGATGAAGGCTCCATCGGAGATCAGATACAAAAACCAAAATGGCAAATAAGAGAATGCTTTAAGAAAGAGAACGATTAAGTTATTGAGAAATTTGTGCATGGTTCCTGACTTCAAAATCATGCAAATTTAAGATTTTTTTAAGAAGTCGATTGGGAATATGTCAGCAGAAATCGGCAACTTGGAGGCTTGGATTGTACGATCTGAAATTGTTTCTAAATTGATCGATATCCGCAGATTTGCCCGGACATTAAGTGATAAGACCAATTAATTGTCGCATTTTAAAAGTTCACTCACCCCAAGCCGCCTGAAGGCGACTTCTCCCCTCTCTACATGTAGAGAGGGGAAGAGCGAGCATTGCGAGCGAGGGGTGAGTCAAAGAATTATAAATTACGAATGCGACAGTTTATTATTCATACGACTTAAAAGTCATGAATTGTCATTTTAGCATGAAATGACAGTCACAAAAAATACAAGGCAAATAACCGGACAATTATTTTAATGCTAAACACACCGATATGAAAAATACAGCATTCTCTTTTTTCTTTTTGATTGTCGTTTCTCCGGCGTTTTCGCAAGTTCAGTTCATCGCTCATCGCGGGGCCTCGTACCTGGCTCCGGAAAATACGGTTGCTGCTGCCAAACTGGCCTGGGGGCTGGATGCCGATGCCGTGGAAATCGATGTTTACCTGTCGAAAGACGGGGAGGTAGTCGTGAATCACGATCGAAACACTAAACGTACGGGGACTGACAGTTTGGTGATTGCTGAAACCCACTCGGATGAATTGCGCACGTTGGATGTGGGCCAATGGAAAGATGAAAAATACACCAGCGAAAAAATACCTTTTGTGTCTGAAGTGCTGGAAACGGTTCCTGCGGGTAAAAAGCTGGTCATCGAAATCAAGTGTGGTCCCGAAGTACTTCCGGCCCTGAACAAGGCGGTGAAAGCCAGCGGCAAGAAAGATCAGGTCACGTTTATCGCGTTTGGCTGGGAGACCATTTTGGCTACGAAGAAACAGTTTCCGAAAAATGACTGCTATTGGCTTAGTTCGAATAAAGATGATCTGGCTGCACGTATGGAACAGGCGGCTGAATTGGGGCTGAATGGTGTTAACCTACACTACAGCCTGGTAAACCAGGAAGTTATGGATCGTGCCGAACGACTGGGCTTGGATGTGCTGTGCTGGACAGTGGATGATCCGACCGAAGCCAAACGACTTATTGACCTGGGCATTTCGGGCATCACCACCAATCGTCCGGCCTGGCTGCGGGAGCAGTTGGATGGCTTGGAATAATATTCCCGGATCTTGGGCAATTAGCGAAAAGTCGTTCCTTGGTCATTCGCATTTACAAGCGATCCAGCCATTCTTTTAAAATGTCGGTGGCTTGAACCATCCTTGGGCAGTAGGTCTTCAGGAATGTTTCGTCCAGCTCGCGGTCTTTCCATTCCGTCATCGCCTTGTCCAGCACAAGTTTTCCGTCAAAGTCCACGTAAGCCATTCGGCAAGTGAGTTCTTCGGGCTGGCGGCCAAATTCCATGCCGGGCAGAATGGCTACACCCGTGTCCTGAAGCAGCACTTCGCACAGCTCAAACGAAGTCAGAATGCCTTTTTTGGCTAGCTTGGCACGGTAGCGAATGAAATTAGGGAAGAGGTAAAATCCGCCTTTTGGGGTCGGCATGGTCAGGTGATATTCCCGGAGCTGGTTGGTCATATAATTTCCCAGTGTTTTCAAAATCCGCCGCGAATGAAAAAGGTATTCGTCGATCTCGGGACGATCCTCAAAAGCGGTAATGGCGGCATACTGAATGGGTGCGCTGGTTGAGGTGAAGGTTTCGCTGGCAACAATAGCCATAGCATCCTGCAGCCACCGCAGGTTTTTGGGAAAGGTGAAGGTGCCCAGCCGCCAGCCTCCGGCACCGGCCCACTTGCTCAGGCCGCTGCTGATGATGGTTCCTTCAGGATAAAACTGAGCGATGGAAACATGTTCGCCCGAGTGATCGAGCAAACTGTAAATTTCGTCCGAGATCAGGATCAGGTTGTATTTTCGGGCCACGTCGGCCAGTTTTTTAAGCCGGGCTTTGGGATAGGTCGATCCGGTGGGGTTGGAGGGGTAATTTAAAATAACCACCCGTGGCCGGTCTGGATCCGAGCGGCAAATCAGATCCAGCTTTTCGGGACTGAGCCGCCAGTCGTTTTCCTCGGTCGTTGGCACCCAGGTCACATGCCGTCCGGCAATGCGGGCTTGCGGCGAGTACGAAACCCAACTGGGTGTTGGAATAATCAATTCGCCGTAGTACACCAGTTGCAGAATAAAAATCAGTTCTTTCGATCCGGGGCCAATCATAATATCATCGGGTGAACAGGCGATGCCCTGATGCCTCAAGTTAAATCCGGCAATGGCCTCACGCAGGGGCAGCAGCCCTTTTACGGGCAGGTAATCTTTTTGATGGGCATTTTGCCTGAGCGCTTCCTGTACAATCTCGGGAACGGGAAAGGGCGATTGACCCAATCCCAGTTTGTAAACAGTTTTCCCCTGCTTGATCAGTTCATTACTTCGTTCGTTAATTTGGAGTGTGGCTGATTGACTTAAGCCA
>JAGXIR010000015.1 GCA_024635605.1 Sunxiuqinia sp. | reverse complement strand
TTTTCCATCATCACAATGGCATCGTCGACCACCAAGCCGATGGAAAGCACAATGGCTAGCAGCGTGAGTACGTTGATGGTGAAGCCCGCCATGTACATGATAAAGAATGAACCAATCAAAGAGACAGGGATCACCAGAATGGGAATAATGGTGGTTCGCCAGTCACGCAAAAAGGTAAAAATGATAATGACCACCAGAAAGAAAGCCAGGTAAATCGTTGTTTTCACCTCATCGATCGATGAACGGATGTACCGGGTATTGTCGAAGCCAATGTCAACTTCCACATCATCGGGCAAATCCTTCTTCATGAATTCCAGGCGTTCGTAAACCGCATCCACAATATCGATATGGTTGGCGCCGGGCTGTGGAATAATGACGGTAGCCACCATCGGAACCCCGTTCATTTTCATAATGCCACGTAAATCTTCCGGCCCCAGCTCAGCCCGCCCAATATCGCGCACCCGGATCAGCTGGTCGCCCGACTGCTTTAAAATCAAGCTATTGAATTCCGCTGGCGTAGTCATTAACCCCAGCGTTCGAATGGTTAGCTCGGTCGTATTTCCTTCAATGCTTCCCGCCGGGAGTTCGACATTTTCACGCACAATGGCATTTCGAACGTCAAGCGGAGTCATTTGATAACCAGCCAGTTTTGTAGGATCAAGCCAAATACGCATGGCGAATCGCTTCTCTCCCCAAATCCCAACCGAACTAACGCCCGAAATGGTTTGCAACTGCTCCTTAAATGTCAGTTCGGCAATTTCAGAAAGCTCAAGCAGTGACCGTTTAGGGCTTTTTACTGCAACCATTAAGATGGGACTGGCATCGGCATCGGCTTTGGAAACCGTTGGCGGATCGCAGTCGCGGGGAAGATATCGCTGAGCTTGCGACACTTTGTCGCGCACATCGTTGGCGGCTGTTTCCAGGTCGACTGATAATTCAAATTCAACAGAAATCCGGCTGCTGCCCTGGCTACTGCTACTGGTTAAAGTCCGGATACCGGGGATCCCGTTAATGGATTGCTCCAGCGGTTCGGTGATCTGGGTTTCAATTACATCCGAATTCGCCCCGGGATACGATGTCCTGACGGAAATAATGGGCGGATCAACACTGGGAAACTCGCGGATTCCGAGAAACGTCATTCCAATGGCTCCGAAAAGCAGGATGACCAGTGAAAATACCGTGGCCAGTACGGGCCGTTTTATGCTGACGGATGAAAGACTCATGTTACTCGTTTACTAAGTGTTGATTCGTCACCAAGGTATCCAGTTGAACCGGAAGATCGTCGCGAAGCTGAAGCGTTGCTGTAGTCAGCAAGGTGTCACCAAAATTAAGGCCTGTGCGAATTTGAATATGCGATTCGGTGCGCAAGCCGGTTTCTACTCGAATTTGTTTGGCGCGACCGTTATTCAGGATAAATACTTTTTCACCTTCCATTTCAGGAATCAACGCCTGGGTTGGAATGGAAACCGCATTCTCAATCTGCGACAGCCGGGCCCTTACGCTGGCAAACCGTCCGGGTTTAAGTTCTTCGTTGGTGTTGAGATAAAGCGCCCGCGCAACAATGGTCCGCGTGTTGATGTCTACTTTCGGTTCAATGGCATAAACTTCAGCCTCGAAAGTTTTCTGAACGCCATCAATCTGAAAGCTGATCGGAAATCCGGAAACCACTTCACCGGCATAGCGCTCGGGAATGGAAAATTCGATTTTGAGCGGACTGATTTTCACAAGCTGAACAATCTTGGTTTGAGTCGTTGCAAAAGCGCCTTCGCTGATCATTCGCAGACCCACAATACCATCAAAGGGAGCCCGCAATTCAGTTTCGGAAATCCGCGCTTCCACCAGCATGATGTCGGCTGCCAGTGTCTCCAGCTCAGTCGCCACCTGGTCGTAGCTCTCGCGGCTGATGGCGTCGCGGTCAAGCAACTGCCGCTGCCTGTATTCCCGCTCCTCAACCAGCTTACGTTGGGCTTGCAATTTCTGCAATTGCGCCTGCAGCGGCCGGTCATTAATTTTTGCCAGCAACTCCCCTTTCTTCACCCGTCGCCCTTCTCTGAAAAAGATGCCAACCACTTTCCCGGAAGTTTCAAAGGCTAAATCCACTTCCTCGTCCGGAAGCAGCGAGGCCGTGCTGTATATCATTTCATTCATTTTTGTCGGAACCAAAATATAACCACTTGCAAACAACGGTTGTTGGCCTCCTGCTCCTAGTCCACGTGGACCGGGCTCATCTTTCGAACTGAACATGGGTTTGACTTTGGGATACATCACAATCCCAACAAGTACGAGGATTAATACAACAGAGATGGAGATCCTGATGATTTGTTTTGAGTTATTTGCCATGGCTTATGTAGCTTGCTCTTTAGGTTATAGGTAAAATGATGTGTTTTGACTACCAAAACATCAAAAGGTTAAAACAGGTACTCATAAATAGTTAATCCATAAATAAAAACTATTTTTTTTAACCAGAACCTTTTATATTTATCAACTTGCCAGCAAGTTTGCTTCACGCGACTGAATCATTTTTACAAAATAAAATCAACTTGTTAAACAATGAAAACTCTTAATTTCTTTCTAGCTCTTACTGTAATACTTTCCTTAGGGCTATACGCCTGTGGAGGAAATAAAGCCTCGCAGCAGTCCGTATCGACTAAAACAGCGTCGCTTGGTCAAAGCATCCGTGTTCTTACCTACAATATTCATCATGCCAATCCGCCAGACAAAGAAGGAATGATTGATCTGAAATCTATCGCAGAAGTAATTCGGCAGTCAGAAGCCGATTTAGTAGCAGTGCAGGAACTGGACAGCATGGCCGACCGCAGTGAGCAAAATTTTCAATTGAAGAGCCTCGCGGAAGAACTCAACATGAATTTTCACTTTTTCAGTGCCATTCCCTTTCAGGGTGGTGCTTACGGGGTTGGCATCTTGTCGCGCTTTCCCATCAGCCAAGCCCAAAAAATTGCCTTACCCGAAGCTGCCGACAAAAATGTGGAAGACCGCGTATTGGGAATCCTGAAAATCAGCCTGCCTAATGAAAAAACAATCTACTTTGCTTGTACGCACTGGGATGTTTCCCACCAGGAAAACAGAGAACTTCAGGCTAAAGCGACAAATGAAGCATGCAGTCAGCTTGATGCTCCCGTCATTATCAGTGGCGATTTCAATGCAAAAACAGAGTCAAATCCTATGAACCTGTTAAGGCAGGTATTTACAGATGCCAGCCAGAAATTTGCACCAACAATCCCAACAATTAATCCAAATCGTAAAATTGATCATATTTTATACCATCCCGCCAACCAATTCAAACTGCTGGATGAAGAAGTCATCATGACGCCTCTTTCGCAGGCAGCATCTGATCATTTACCCTATTGGGTCGACCTTGTTTTACTCGACTAGAATGAACAACGCTTCGCTTCTGGTTCTTTAAAGGCCAAATTTTGGTGGGTTACATACGGTTTGAAAAGTAAGGTTAATCAACTTTCGGACGCCATCTCTTTCAGAACATACCCAGCAGTCTCCACATTGGGAACATACGAAAAGGTAAGACTGAGTTTATCCTTCTTTTCCTTCATCCGGCACTTGTCCGGATTTTGCTGTAAGTAATGAAGAACTTTAGTAAACGTGGCACTTTGGTAAAAAGGCGATTGCTGATCGGCTACGAAGAAGCACATCATTTTTTTGTCCTTCAAAATAATCCGCTCAATGCCCAAATCGATCGCCTTCCAACGCAAGCGCACCACTTCCAGCAGTTCCTTACTGGCTTGCGGCAGCTTTCCAAACCGATCAATTAACGCCAATTCAAACTGTTGTAAAGAGGCCTCGTCTTCTAAATTATCCAGTTGCCGGTAAAGCAACATCCGCTCCGAAATACTTTGAATGTAAGTATCCGGAAACAACAGCTCCATATCGGTGTCAATCTGACAATCATTGACAAATTGTGTTTGCAGAAACGCTTTACCAGCCGATTCCTGCTCTTCTCGAAACAGCTCCTTATATTCGCCCTGTTTCAGTTCCTGCATGGCTTCATTCAGAATCCTGTGATAGGTTTCGTAACCGATATCGGCAATGAAACCGCTTTGCTCAGCCCCCAGCAGATTGCCGGCTCCGCGGATATCGAGGTCACGCATGGCGATGTTGAATCCGCTGCCCAGCTCCGAAAACTCTTCAATGGCTCGCAAACGCCGACGCGCTTCCGTACTCAGAGTGGCCTGTGGCGGTGCGATTAAATAGCAAAAAGCCTTTTTGTTCGACCGTCCTACACGTCCGCGTAACTGGTGCAAATCGCTCAAGCCAAAATTTTGTGCATTATTAATAATGATGGTGTTGGCGTTCGGAATATCCAGCCCCGACTCAACAATGGTAGTGGCAATCAACACATCGTTTTCCCCATTGATAAAATCGAGCATGATTTTTTCGAGTTTGGGGCCATCCATTTGTCCGTGCCCAACCATGGTTTTTACGCCCGGAACAATCCGCTTGATCACCGCTTCAACCTCATGAATATTTTGCACCCGGTTATGAATGAAAAAAACCTGTCCGTTTCGGGCTACTTCATAGTTGATCGCATCGCGGATCAGCTCTTCGTTAAAACCATGCAGCTCGGTAACAATCGGATAACGGTTGGGCGGCGGTGTTTGAATAATGGAAAGGTCGCGGGCGCCCATGAGCGAAAACTGCAAGGTTCGCGGAATGGGTGTGGCCGTCAGGGTCATCGTATCCACATTCACTTTAAACTGCTTCAACTTTTCCTTAACCGAAACTCCAAACTTTTGCTCTTCATCCACAATCAGCAAGCCCAGGTCCTTGAATTTGACATCTTTACCAACCAACCGATGTGTTCCGATCAGAATATCGATGGCACCGGCTTCCGCTTCCTTCAGGATCTTTTTCACTTCGGCGGCAGGCCGCAAACGGCTGATGTATTCAATTCGCACGGGAAAATCTTTGAGCCGTTCCGAAAATGTTTTGTAATGCTGAAGTGCCAGGATGGTGGTTGGCACCAAAACGGCCACTTGCTTGCTATCTGCAACAGCCTTGAAAGCACCTCGGATAGCAATCTCAGTTTTTCCAAAGCCCACGTCGCCACAAACCAGCCTGTCCATCGGCATTTCGCGTTCCATATCTTCTTTCACCGCCTGGGTAGCAGTCACCTGATCGGGCGTATCTTCATAAATAAACGAAGCTTCGAGCTCGGTTTGCAGGTATGAATCGGGCGAAAAAGCAAAGCCCCGTTCCTTTTTGCGTTCAGCGTAAAGCGCTATCAGGTCTTTGGCAATGTCCTTCACCTTTTTCTTGGTGCGCTCTTTCATCTTCTGCCAGGCGCCGGTTCCCAGCTTGTTTATTTTGGGCTCCACGCCCTCTTTGCCTTTGTATTTCGAAATGCGGTGCAGCGATTGAATACTCACAAACAACACGTCGTTGTCGCGGTAAACCAAGCGAATGGCTTCCTGAACTTTGCCGTTGACCTCCGTTTTTACCAGGCCCACAAACTTCCCGATACCATGATCGATATGTACCACGTAATCGCCCTGATGAAGCTTGTTCAGCTCTTTTAGGGTGATGCTTTCCTTTTGAGGCTTTCGGGTTTTCAACTTAAACCGGTGGTACCGCTCAAAAATCTGGTGATCGGTGTAGCAACAAAGCTGAAGCGAGTGATCAATAAACCCTTCGTGCAGGGTGAAGTTGAGGTCGGTAAATTCCACATCCAAGTTTTGATCCTTAAAAATGGCATGCAACCGCTCAATTTGTTTTTGGTTGGATGAAAGAATAAAATTCGTGTAGCCTTTGGCTGAATTGTCCTGCAGGCTTTTTGCCAGCAACTCAAAATTCTTATTGAAAACCGGTTGGGCGGATGTGCTAAACTCGTATTTCTTTTTGGTTTGAAAATAGTTGCTTGTTCCCGACTCCAGGCAGGTGAAGTTGTTCAGCGCGCTTAAAAATTCTTCCCCCGTAATCAGTCGGCTAAGCAAATCGTCACCGAAATCC
>JAGXIR010000146.1 GCA_024635605.1 Sunxiuqinia sp. | reverse complement strand
GATTCTTGCTCTACGAAAAAGATAAATCAATGGAACCAGGCAAACTTATGTGAGTCGTTGTGTATTAAAAGGAATGCAGTATTCGGAAAGTAAGGGAACGCAATAATAATTGAAAATACTAGAGTTTAGTTCACCCCAGGCAACGCCCTATTATTAGCAAGTTGAAGCTAACTTTTTGAATCCGCGGTTCGGAAACCGCGGCACCCCAACCAGGCGCTACTCGCCGGCAGATCCAGATCCGGCGGTTGCCCACTGCCAGACAGGAATGACGCTCCAATCGCAAGCGTGCCGTTAAGTCCCCCACTTCACCGGAAGGTGAATTGCGCGAAGGCCGATCCCGAGCACTCGGGAGGCCCGGGCCGGCGTTGGCTTGTGGGCGGAAGGATGGAATTTTCAAGATTTTTTCCTCCTTTTCATCGACTGTTGGAACGAAGTGGAAATCCCGGCCCGTCGGGAGAAAAGGAGCTGCCCGTCCGGCACGAGGACAATGAAAAAAGTGAGCAGTCACAGTTTCCAGTCGCAGTTGCAAGTATCCGTTTCATCCAGTATCCGGTATTCAGCATCGAGCCACCTGCCGGGAGATTCCGGACAGGAATGACTCCTTGTCCGTGGGGTGTGCGAGGATATTGCCGTTGGATTTATCCAACGGGTTTGTATGCTGTGTTGCTTGCAGCCAGGCTTTAGCCGCATTGAGAAATGTGGCTAAAGCCCTTTTTGTGTTGTTTCTGTGATCCGTTGGCTAAAGCCAAACGGTAATAGCGCCATTCACTGCCAGATGCCTGAGTCGGGTTGGAGTGATTTGCTGCGACCAACGGGAGCTTGCAAGTGAGGGCTTCACCCGAAGTGGAACCCTAACGGCTCAGGTCAGTTTGCTGGCTTTTAATCTCAGGCTGTTGGCAACCACCGATACCGAGCTGAAGGCCATGGCTGCTCCGGCAATCATGGGATCGAGCAGAAAACCGTTGACCGGATAGAGTAGCCCGGCGGCAATGGGAATACCAATAGTGTTGTAGATAAAGGCCCAGAACAGGTTTTGCTTGATGCCCAGCACGGTTTTCCGTGAGAGTTGCAGGGCTTTGGGAATGGATTCCAGGTCGGAGGTGATGAGCGTCATTTTAGCCACATCCATCGCAATGTCGGAACCGTGTCCCATGGCAATGCTTACGTCGGCCTGGGCCAGCGCATGCGAATCGTTGATGCCATCGCCCACCATGGCCACCAGCTTGCCTTCGGCTTGCAGTTGCTGAATAAATTTGGCCTTTTCGGCTGGCAGCACTTCCGCCTTAAAATCGGTGACGCCCACCTGCGCCGCCACTGCAGCAGCGGTTTGACGATTGTCGCCGGTAAGCATGTAAACGGCTACGCCCATCTGTTTCAGCCGGGCAATGGCTGCTTTCGAACTTGGTTTCAACTGATCGGCAATCGCCACCAGGGCCAGCACTTGCTTTTCGTTGGCAAAGAACACCACCGTTTTTGCCTGGTCCTGCCACATCCGGCTTTGTCGTTCCAGCTCGGCTGTCAGCGTAATTTTTCGTTCCTGAAGCAGATGACTGTTTCCAACGAAATAGTGTTCTCCTGCTTCATCGCTTGCTTCCACTCCCTGCCCTGTCAGGCTGTTAAACCCTTGAATAGCTGCCGGGTGAATCCCGGACGTCTGAAGCCTGCGCACCACCGCTTCGGCCAGCGGATGTTCCGACTGCGCTTCCATACCCAACAGCACACCACGCACATGGTCGCTGCCAACTGCTGGTTCCCACACGATGTCCGTCACTTCGGGCTTACCTTTGGTGATGGTGCCCGTTTTATCCAGCACCACGGCATTCACGCGGTGCCCCAGTTCCAGGCTTTCCGCATCTTTAATCAGAATATTATTTTCGGCACCCTTGCCCACACCAACCATAATGGCTGTGGGTGTAGCCAGCCCCAGCGCGCACGGACAGGCAATAACCAATACCGCCACCGAAGTTAGCAAAGCATGGGTAAAGGCATCGTCGCCGCCCACAAGCATCCAGGTAGCAAAGGTTGCGATGGAAATCAGCAGGACGACGGGCACGAAAATACCGGCGATTTTATCAACCAGCTTTTGCACCGGCGCTTTGCTTCCCTGGGCTTCCTGCACCATTTGAATGATCTGAGCCAGCAGCGTTTCGCCCCCCACCTTCTCGGCTTCAAACTGAAAGCTGCCTTTTTGGTTGATCGTTCCGGCAAACACCTTCTGCCCACTGGTCTTCTCAACCGGCACCGGCTCACCGGTAATCATGCTTTCATCAACAAATGAGCTTCCCGACACGACCGTGCCATCAACCGGAATCTTCTCACCGGGCCTCACCACCACTCGGAAACCTTTTTGTACCGAGGCAATCGGAATTTCCTGTTCCTGTCCGTCAATGATCGCTTTCAGCGTTTTGGGCTGCAAGCCCATGAGTTTTTTTAGTGCTGAAGAGGTGTTTGACTTGGCTCGTTCTTCCAGCACTTTTCCCAACGAAATAAAGGTGATAATCACGGTTGCGGCTTCGTAATACACGTGTGGATGAATGCCGCGTGCATGCCAAAATCCGGGGAATAGGGTGTTGAAGAAACTAAAAAGGAAAGCAATTCCGGTGCTTAAGGCCACCAGGGTATCCATGTTCGCCCTTCCGTGGCGAGCCTGTTTCCAAGCGTGAATAAAGAAACTTCTTCCGAAGAAAAATACAACGGGCACCGATAAAACCATCGAAATCCAGCGTCCGGGTTCCCATTCCATAAAAAACATACCCAACACAAAAACGGGCAGCGTCAGCAACGCCGACCAAATCGTTCGCTGTTTGACATCGGCATAATGCTTTTGCTGCATTTCCTGTTGCGCCGCCGTCGGATCTTCCGTATCTACCAGCAAATCATAGCCAATGGCCCGAAGCGCATTTTGCAAATCGGCCGAGCTGAGCATCTCATCGTATTCCACCCAAACCGAGCTGGAAGCGAAGTTGACGCTGGCCTGCTTCACCCCTTCGGTATGGTTTAAAATGGATTCGACACTCGACGCGCAGGAAGCACAAGTCATCCCAGTTACCGGAAACGCCTGTTTAATCAGGCTGCTGTCTGCTGTTTTTGATTCTGTTAATGTCAATGTTTTCATCGTTGTCTGGGATTTGATTGTACACCACAAATTTCGCCAATGCAAGGCCCCAAACTGTTACAGAATCCTGCACACGATTTATAAGATTTTGCTCAAAGGGAGTCGAGTGGCCTGAGATCGGGCGCGTGCGTTTTTTTGAATTGGGAAGGAGTCATCCCGGTTTCTTTTTTGAATTGAGAAGACAAATAAGCCACACTGCTGTAATTCAGCTCAAAGGCAATCTCCGACAAATTCAACTCGTCGTAAAACAGCAGTTCCTTGACCTTTTCGATTTTTTGACGGGTCAGGTATTTCTCAATGGTGATGCCCTCAACAGCTGAGAACAAGCGGCTCAGGTAGCTATATTCATACGCGAACTTTTCGGCCAGGTAAGTGGATAAATTAACGGTCAGCGGCTCTTTGCTGTGGTGAACCTGCTCAATAATCAGCGTTTTGATCTTGGATATGATGGCCGACTTGCCGGGCTCCAGCAGTTCGAAGCCAAGTGCTTGAAGCTTGGCTCCCAACTCTTGCCGCTGCTTTAGGGAAATGGCCTGCAGCAGGTGAACCTGTCCCAGTTCCACTTGCTGAAAGGGAATATCCAGCGCTCTCAAGCTAGCCTCCACGGCCATTACGCAGCGCGGACAGACCATGTTTTTGATATGCAGGATTTCGGGATTTGCCATCACAATTTCGTTTGAGAATGGATTGTTTCTGAGGATTAGACGCCAAAATACACCATTTTGTTTATTTGAATCGAAATCAACCAAAGCAGAAAGTCGCCCGAGGCTTTGGTTTCGCTTCGGACGACTTTTTGTTTTCCAGTCATATCTGTTCTCCAACAGGAGTAAGCTGGGTTTCCTGCTTTGTTGGTCGCGGCTCAGGCGCCGGAGCCAATTTCGTATGGCGAACTTTTCAAAGCGTTGGAGAGTACTTCCAAACGAAGTGGTTCATCTGTTTCGAGTGCCACTTCCTTTTGACTTAAATCGACCTGCACATTTTTGACCGATTCAACCTTCGACAACAGCTTATTCACCACACTGGCGCAACCCGCACAGGTCATTCCCGATACTTTATATTTCTCAATCATAGCGTTTAATTTTTAAGGATTAATAAACATCAAAGGTAAGCCAGCACAAATCTTAATCTGTTATGCAATTATGTGCCCGTTTTATAAAATTTTGATCATCTGGGACGCCGTCTGCTCTGTAGCGGGTTAACTCCGAATGATCGTCTTGAAATAATTGTCTGACTTCAGCGCACTTTTATTCCTTTACTTCGAAGGTATTCTTATATTTATGAAAAGATAAGCCGGAGGTCAGCTTGTCCAATTTTAAACGCTAATGTTATGAATACAAGATCCATCGATATTGACCAGTTAATTTTCAATCTAATGAAAATCAGGGAAGCAATTCTTTCCTGTGAAGAAGAATACGAGCCGGTGATTCAATCGGTACACTCCAACTACCGCTACAGTGTGCGTAATTTCATCCGCTACCTGAAACTTCGTACGTTCGAACTTCGAGCAATCCAGGAAGAACTTTCGGCCATGGGCTTGTCGTCCATTGGCCATTCAGAGCGTTATGTGCTGGCCAATATTGAGAACATCCTGTATTTTTTGCACTTATACCAGGGCAAGCACTTCAGTGGAAAGTACGATTTGGGCGAACACCCGGTGAACTACTTCCAGAGTAATATGGTCCTCGAAAGCAATACCACCCGCTTATTGGGGAAAAGCAACCAGTCGCTGAACACGCGCATCATGGTTACCCTGCCTTCAGAAGCTGCTACTGACTACGAAATGGTAAAAAGCCTGATCAATCAGGGCATCGAAGTGGCACGCGTGAATTGCAGCCATGATCGTCCGGAAGACTGGCGAAAGATGATTGCGCATATCCAACAGGCCTGCCGGGAGCTGGAACGCGAATGCAAAATCTTTATGGACTTGCCCGGACCAAAAATGCGCACCGGGGCGGTTAAAATCAAAAAGAAGAAAAAGAAAAAAAAGCAGATGGATTACATCACCCTTCACAAAGGAGATCATCTGCATCTTTATCAAAAAGCCATTGTGGGACGCGATGCCCAATACAATACGGCTGGCAAAATAGTCGCTCCCGCCAGGATTTCCATCGCATCTCTCATTCAGTTTGAAGATCTTAATCCAGGTGAAAGTATTTGGTTCGACGACGGAAAAATCGGTGGAAAAATCCGTTCCATCACCAATGAATACCTGGATATTGAAATTACCCGAGCCATCCGGGACAAAGGGAGCAAGCTTCGGGCAGAAAAAGGCATCAACCTTCCCGATTCAACATTGAACCTGCCCTCCTTGTCGCCCGACGATTTGAGTTTCCTGCCTGTTTTGATTGAACTGGCCGATATCATCGGGTACTCGTTTGTGAGAAAAGCCGCAGATGTGCTGGCTCTTCAGCAAAAACTGGAGGAATACGGAAAGTCCGACATCGGGCTGGTCCTTAAAATTGAGAACCGCGACGCGTTTGAAAACCTGCCCGAACTGTTGATTACCGCCATGCGCAACCCAAATATTGGTGTGATGATTGCCCGTGGCGATTTGGCTGTTGAGTTGGGTGCCGAACGTATTTCGGAGGTGCAGGAACAAATCCTGTGGCTATGCGAGGCCGCTTTTATTCCAAACATTTGGGCCACGCAGGTACTTGAAAAACTCTCGAAAGAAGGTGTCGCCACGCGAGCCGAGATTACCGATGCATCGATGGCGGCACGTGCTGAATGTGTGATGCTCAACAAAGGGGAAAACATGCTGGAAACCGTTTCTATTTTGTCGAGCATCCTGCACCGTATGGAGGCCCATCAACACAAAAAGAAGGGAACGTTGCGCGCACTTCGGGTGGCCGAAGGTTTTTTGGATCAAAAACATTTGCTGGACTAGTTTTGAATCATAGCCGGCACACTCAATTGCAGCGAAATGCGGAAGCCAAAATCAAAAGCTTTTCATTCTATTTTGAAAAAAATTGTGATTATCCAAAAAAATAACCCTAACTTGCAACCAATTAATATATTAAAATCATGAACAAAGGAACAGTAAAATTTTTCAACGAATCTAAAGGTTTTGGATTCATCAAAGATGCAGATTCTTCAAAAGAATATTTTGTGCATTCATCTGGTTTAGTTGATAACATTGGTGAAAATGACGAAGTAACATTCGAGTTGCAAGAAGGCAAAAAAGGATTAAATGCTGTAAATGTTAAACTAGCTTAGTTTAAAATAAAATCACCATTTAAAAGACCTTAAATCCCGCCGATGGCGGGATTTTTTTATGCCTTATTTTTTCGGGTTAGTGAATAGTAATGTCATGTGCTTCGCCGGCACCACGTGGGAACCGAATATTTTCGGTTAATTCCTGTACTTCATCGGGAGCTGGCTTGGTCATTCGCGAAACCACCATTGCAACCAGGAAATTAAAAAGCATCCCCAAGGTACCAATCCCTTCAGGCGAAATTCCAAACCAGAATCCTTCGCTGGTTCCCGGTCCGTTTAATTGTGGCGTGAAATAAAAAATATAGGAAGCGGTAAACACGATGCCCACAATCATTCCGGAAATCGCACCTTCGCGATTCATCCGTTTATCGAAAATACCAAGCACGATGGCCGGAAAAAATGAAGAAGCCGCCAATCCAAAGGCCAAAGCAACAACCTGGGCAACAAAACCGGGCGGATGCATTCCGGCAATTCCTGCGGCAACCACAGCAACAGCAATACTGATTCGGGCCGCCCAAAGCTCGCCATGCTCCGAAATGTCGGGCCGCAAATATTTCTTTAGCAAATCGTGCGAAATGGAAGTGGAAATCACCAACAAAAGACCAGCAGCCGTTGAAAGCGCTGCCGCCAATCCTCCGGCTACTACCAGGGCGATTACCCACGCGGGGAGGTTAGCAATTTCGGGATTAGCCAGCACGATAATATCCTGATCAATAACCAATTCATTCTGGCTTGCATCAGCGACGTACTGAATTTTTCCATCGCCATTTTTATCGGTAAACGAAAGCAAGCCCGTATGCTCCCAATTGGTAAACCACTGGGGCACTTCATCATAGGGAGCCTCAGACACTGTATTGATTAGATTGGTTCGGGCAAAGACAGCCACTGCCGGAGCCGTGGTGTATAATAAGGCAATGAACAATAACGCCCAGCCAGCCGAAACACGGGCATCTTTCACTTTTGGAACAGTGAAAAAGCGAACAATTACGTGAGGTAACCCAGCGGTTCCAAACATCAAAGCAGCTGTGATGAAAGCCATATTGAGCAGATTGCCCTTTTTGACAGCCGTGTATTCGGCAAAACCCAGATCCATCGAAAGCTGATTTAATTTATCGAGCAGAAAGGCACCATCTGCCGTTTTGCTTCCAAAGCCCAACTGCGGAACCGGATTGCCAGTCATTTGAAGCGAAATGAAAATAGCTGGCACAGTGAACGCAAAAATCAATACGCAATACTGAGCCACTTGCGTGTAAGTAATGCCTTTCATTCCTCCAAGTACTGCGTAAAAAAAGACAATACCAATGCCGATGAGAACACCTGTTTCAAACGGAATATTCAGGAAACGGGCAAAGGCAACCCCCACACCTTTCATCTGCCCAACCACATAGGTAAATGAAACAAAAAGGGCACAAATAAGCGCTACCAAGCGGGCATTTCGGGAATAGTAACGCTCGCCAATAAAATCGGGAACCGTGTACTTTCCGAACTTCCGGAGATAGGGTGCCAGCAACAACGCCAGCAACACATAACCGCCTGTCCATCCCATCAGATACTGTGCACCACCGTAGCCCATAAAGGAGATCAGTCCGGCCATCGACAGAAATGAAGCAGCCGACATCCAATCAGCAGCCGTAGCCATGCCGTTAATCACCGGATGTATGCCTCCGCCTGCTACATAAAACTCTTCCGTTGAGCCGGCACGCGACCAGGCTGCAATAACAATGTAAATAATGAACGTGAATGCGACCAGAAAGTAGGTCCATAGTTGATCATCCATGAGCAATTGTTTAGTTAGATTTCATCCACTTCAAATTCCTTGTCCAGCCGGTTCATCAGAAACACATACACAAAAATCAACACCACAAAAACGTAGATCGCCCCTTGATGTGCAAACCAAAATCCTAATGGAAAGCCAGCCAGCCGAAACTGGTTTAAAAAATCGGCCAATAAAATTCCAGCGCCAAATGAAACCACAAACCAAATCAAAAGGAGGATGGCTAAATAAGTTAAATTCTTTTTCCAATAAAGTTTCTTGTCGTTACGAACCATTCTATTTAGATTACTTCTAAATAAGTGCAATTAAGAATAAAATATCCTAAAATACAACAACTACTTATCAGGTAGGATATGTTTTTGAAGCATATCCATAAATTGAAGTTTAAACAATCTCAGAAACTCATAATTTCACACAATGATGATTCTGAGGGTGTTATGGTAATAATTATTGATTTTCAGATTAATGGTATGGGTTTTGTTTATTCCCTTGGCATGAAACAACCCATTTAATACATAAAGTCATGAAAAAATTAATTATCATATCCATTCTCTCGCTGCTAACAGCAGTTGGGAGCACCGCGAGAACAGAAGCGTACCCGGATGAATATCTGGGTCTGCCGGGCGACAACCTCAATCTCTATGCAACCATGAAACTGTTTCAGGAATCGGAAACCCTCGAAGGGTTTGAGAGAAGCCTGAATGATGAAAATTCACGGATTAACAACCTTGACCTGAATGGTGACAACCTGGTTGATTACATCATGGTAGTGGACTATGTGGATGGTCATGTTCACACCATCGTTTTGCGGGCCGCACTCAACAGAGACGAAACACAAGATGTAGCTGTCTTTACGGTTCAGCGTTTCAACGACGGATCGGTTCAAATACAGTGTATTGGCGATGAGGCTCTTTATGGACGAAACTATATCGTTGAACCCATTTATGCTGACAGCAACGAGACTTTAAATCCTGGTTATATTGGGAATGCAGGCAACAATGGAAGACCGAGTGTGGTTTCAGTCACGACTTACCAGGTTGCTGCATGGCCAGTAATCCGATATATCTATCGTCCGAGTTACGTGAGCTGGCATTCTTCTTGGTCCTGGGGTTACTACCCATCCTACTGGAATCCATGGCGTCCGTTTTACTGGCATACTTACTATGGTTACCATTCTAATTTTCACAACCATTACTATGCGCATTACCGTCACTGGGATCATCATCGCTACCACCGATACAACGACCATTATTACACCAGTATCCGAACCTATTCTCCAAGAGTGACGGTGAGAATAAAAGAAGGAAATTACCGGACAACGTATTCACGACCTGACCTGAGAAGAAAAGGAGAAGTGCTTTACACACGCACAAACCGGGAAAATACAAACTCACGCACCAGCTATTCCGGAAGAAGAAGTGACTCCAACAGTTCTTCAAACATCAAAAACAGTTCGACCAGCAGAGGCAGTTCCGGGTCTGAAAGACGATCGGTTTCAAACGCCTCAACCCGAACCAGAACAAATCCGGCGATCTCACAGCAAAGTGGAAATCGTAGCAAGTCAACAACAATTCAATCACAGAGATCGGTAAGCAGCCCCGCTTCGGTAAAAGGAACAAGCGTCAACCGCAGAACAAACACGACCAATGCGCCAGCCCGCGTGAGCTCAAATTCTTCCAGCAGAAAGAGTACTTCTGTAAGTCCGAAGTCGAACACGGTTACCAGAAGCAGAACAATAAAATCATCAGCTCCGAGACAGAGCAGCCCGAAAGTGCAACGGTCATCAAGCAGTGCTCCTAAAACCAAAGCGTCATCAAGGTCAGTGAGTACACGAAGTTCATCCAGTTCACGTAAAGCTGCGGTAAGCTCAAGTGGATCAAGTAGCAGGAGTTCAAATGCTTCTAACAGAACAAGTAGTTCACGAGGCTCATCGAAGGGCAGCCCGTCGCGTCGATAGTCAGCTAGCCGGCGCTAAAAGCCAAAACCAATATGAATGCCCAGCGAAGCGTGAGATTCTTCCTTGTCGAAACCAAAGCCCAGCATTGGACCAAGGTGAAATTCTCCAACTGAAAATTCGTAGATCAACTCCATATGCCCTGACATGGACCGATGGGATTCTTCCTCCTCTTCAGCAAAGGTAATTCCGGGTCCGCCAACAATTGAAAGCCGGGGCAACAGTTCATAATTAACCAGCGCCGAAAGGGTATTGTGGATATGATCGTCCAAAATAGATTCCAAACCCAGGCCAACCGAAACCGGACTGTGTGGTGCCACACGGTACAGGTAGTGAAGGTGAACAATCGGTGCATATTCATTTTCGGCGAATAAGCTCGCAGCCCCTAAGCCTAAGCCGATATGACTTCGATGTTCGTCGTGATCATGGTCATGATTATGATCCTGAGCAAAGGCTAAGTTGAAGAGCAATAATAAGATGACGAGTAATCGGAACTTCATTGTGGTTAGAGATTTTGATGTTGGGTTAAGAACAAAATGTGAATCCAAAAGGTTGAAAAAAAAACCCGGATAAATCCGGGTTTATGCTTTAATATAGTATTCCGTTTCACTAATCCGGAAAGTAACCACGAATAATCCCTCGCTTGGAGTCTTTTACAAACATCAGTATTTCATCGCGTTCCGGTGTTGCCGACATTTCTGCCTCAATAATTTCAACAGCCTGAGAAATATTCAGTCCTTTTTGATAAATATAGCGGTAAATCTCCTGGACTTCGCGAATCTTGTCGTTGTTATAACTCCGCCGTCTCAACCCGATCGAGTTGATTCCCACATACGACAGCGGTTCACGTCCGGCCTTAATGAATGGAGGTACATCTTTACGAACCAATGAGCCCCCGGAAATCATGACATGCGAACCAATATGACAAAACTGATGGATTGCCGACATTCCGCCAATAATGGCCCAATCATCAATAATCACTTCACCAGCCAGCTGTGTGCTGTTCACTAAAATGACATTGCTTCCAACAAGGCAGTCATGCGCAATGTGCACGTAGGCCATAATTAAGCAGTTGCTGCCAACCACTGTTTTTCCTCTTGCCGCAGTACCACGGTTAATGGTTACGCACTCGCGAATGGTGGTGTTATCGCCAATCTCCACGGTGCTATATTCGCCTTTGAATTTCAGATCCTGCGGGACTGCACCAATCACTGCTCCGGGGAAAATACGGCAGTTTTTACCAATCCGGGTTCCGGGCATAATGGTTACGTTTGAACCAATACGGGTACCTTCCCCAATGATGACATCCTTATCAATGGTAACAAATGGTTCAATCACCACATTGTCTGCCACCTGTGATTCAGAATGCACGTAAGCTAACGGTTGTTTCATGTTATAATAATTGTTTTCAATAATTTCTTCAAGCCTTTACAATCTGTGCCATAAAATCGCCTTCGGCAACAACAGTCTCTCCAACATAGCAAAGTCCTTTCATGTTGGCAATTCCTCGTCTGATCGGCGAAGTTAGTTCAATCCGGAACAACAGAGTGTCTCCCGGGATCACTTTCTTACGGAACTTCACATTATCAATACGAATGAAATACGTAGAATATTTTTCTTTTTTATCGTGCAAAACATATAAACCACCACATTGGGCCATGGCTTCAATCAGTAAAACGCCCGGCATTACCGGCTCTTCAGGGAAATGCCCTTGAAAGAACGGTTCATTCACCGTCACATTTTTAACACCTACAATGTAGTTATCTTTAATTTCAATAATCTTATCGACCAGCAAAAAAGGAAAACGGTGCGGTAAAAAGGTTTTAATCTCATTCACACACATCAGGGGCTCCTTCAGCGGATCATAATGAGGGATGGCTTTGCACACTTCGTGTTTTCTGATTTCCTTTTTCAGCAACTTGGCAAACTCCGTGTTTACTTTGTGTCCGGGTTTTGTCGCGATGATTCGTCCTTTAATCCGTTTTCCCGCTAAGCTTAAATCACCAACCACATCAAGCAATTTATGCCGGGCGCATTCATTCTCAAACTGAAGATCCAGGTTATTCAGAATTCCCTGCTCTTTCTTCACTTCAATATGCTCATGATTAAACAAGTCCGCCAAACGATCAAGTTCTTCCTGGCTGATTTCCTTATCCATAATAACGATGGCATTATCCAAATCGCCACCTTTCACCAGGTTGTTTTTCAAAAGGAATTCCAGTTCGCGAACAAACACAAAGGTGCGGCAAGGCGCAACCTGGGTTTTAAAATCATCCAAGTTTTCCAAAACAGCAAATTGATTGTTCAACACGCTGGAATTGAAGGAAATCATCACGTTCAGGCTGTATCCGCTATCGGGCAAGCCAATGATCTCTGAACCCGATTCCGGATCTCGGTAAACAATCTTCTCTGTGATTTCAAAGTAATCCCGTTCGGCATCCTGCACGGTTACCCCAGCTTGCTCAATGGCTTCAACAAACAGCTTGGCACTTCCATCCAAAATGGGGACTTCTTCGTTGTCAATTTCAATCAGTACGTTGTCCAAATCCATTCCGGTCAGGGCGGCCAAAGCATGCTCAATCGTGCTTAAGCGAACCCCGTCGTCACCAATTACGGTGCCGCGAGAGGTGTCAATCACCAAATTGGCATCAGCCTCTAATATTGGCCGACTCTTGAGGTCAACCCTTTGAAATTTAAATCCATGATTTTCAGGAGCAGGCTTAAAGGTCATGTTGACCTGTACCCCCGTATGTAATCCTTTGCCGCTCAATGAGAATTCGCGGGCTAAAGTTTTTTGTTTCACTGTCATCTCCAAGTCGATTTCTAAAACTTATTGTTTATTCAATTTTAGTTCCGTTACTTCTTTTTGTAAGTCAATCAACTGATCGCGCATTTCGGGAAGGCGTCTGAAAACCACAAATGACTTTAATGCTTGTTCATGATCCATTGCCGGTACTCCGAGGACGGTTTTTCCGGACTTAATATTATTTGAGACCCCGGACATCGCTCCTACTTTTACATTGTCGCCTATTGTCAAATGTCCTGCAACTCCAATATGGCCTCCAAACATGCAATTTCTTCCAATTTTTGTTGATCCGGCGATTCCGGTCAATGCAGCAATCACCGTATTTTCACCAATCTCGCAATTGTGGGCAATCTGAATCAGATTATCCAGCTTGGCTCCCTTACGGATAATAGTTGAGCCCATGGTTGAGCAGTCGATGGTGGTGTTGGCTCCAACTTCAACATCATCTTCCAAAATCACATTCCCAACTTGTGGAATTTTTTTATACGATCCGTCAGGTTTAGGGGCAAATCCAAATCCATCAGAGCCAATCACCGCTCCGGCATGAATAATACAATTGTTCCCGATGACGGATCCGTCATATATTTTTGCTCCGGCATAAATCGTGGTATTATCTCCAATAATAACCCCTGATCCGATAAACGTTTGAGGATAAATGTTGACGTTGTTTCCCAAACTTGAATTTTGTCCGAGGTAGGCAAAGGCGCCAAAATAGACATTCTCGCCAAGATTGGCTGAAGAATCAATAAAAGACGGTTGTTCGATACCACTTTTCAATTGCTTGCCTTGCTCATACAGATCAAGTAACGAGGCAAATGCCTGATAAGGATCTTCGACCCGGATCAGCGTTGCTTTTACCGTCTGTTCCGGTTTAAACTCATTACTGACCAAAACAATTGAGGCCTCTGTTTCGTAGATGTATCTTTCGTATTTGGGATTGGACAAAAACGCCAGCGTTCCTGGTTTTCCATCTTCAATTTTTGATACATTATTTACGCTTACATTCTCATCACCTTCTATCGTACCGTGAAGGAACTCAGCGATGTTAAGTGCTTTAAATTCCATATATTTTTTCTTGGCGCGCTGCAAAAATAGGTTTAAATTACTTAATGTCCAATTCTTTCGGATAACAGACAAAATATTTCCTGACCGTTTGTAACAGGCTGGAAAGATTGACATCTGAAGCATCGTTGATCTCTCTCACATTTCCGTCTTTCATCAAAATGTTAATTTTATCGCTCCCGGAAGCATAGGCAAAATTGGTGATGGAGTCATGAATCAGGAAATAACCCAACTCATTTTCATCCATGGCCCACCGATCTATAATCTTGTTTTCCAGCTCCGTAATTTCCTTGTCTGAAAACGGTGTATTCTGGATTTTGATTCTAAAAAGTTTGCGATGAATGACAGCACCCGACAAATAGGATAAAATTTTATCTTCGTGATACTGCCACTGCTTCATAGCCGAAATCAAATCACTGTCATCAAGCTCGACAAACAGCTCTAGAATATTCTTTTGATGACCCAAAGTCGGGTCGGTAAAACACGCCTTCGTGATTTTTCGCGCCAAAAAAACTCTCAAGGCCGGTGTTGCAAACAAGTCATGGCCCTGCATCACCAATTCCGTCGCGCGTCGCAGTACCTTGACTAACATGTTTTCGGCCGACAAAACGGTTTTATGCAAATACACCTGCCAATACATCAGCCGCCGCGAAATCAAAAACTTTTCGATGGAGTAAATTCCTTTATGCTCAATCACCAAACCATCATCGCGGACATTGAGCATTTTGATAATTCGGTCGGACCCGATTGTTCCTTCGGTAACGCCGGAGAAAAAGCTATCGCGGCGCAAATAGTCCAACCGGTCAATGTCCAACTGACTGGCCACAAGCTGATGCAGGAATTTTTTAGGGTATTCATTTTTGAATATCCGGATCGCCATATCCAATCGACCATTAAATTGCCGGTTCAATTCTTCCATCAGCAGCAAGGAAATCACTTCATGCGAAATTCCTTCGACCAACGAATGCTCCAGAGCGTGCGAGAATGGACCATGACCAATATCGTGCAACAGAATCGCTGCGGTTACCGCTTCCGCTTCATCATCGCTTATTTCAATTCCTTTCATTATTAAGCCTGAAATAGCCAGGCGCATCAGGTGTACTGCGCCTATGGCATGCTCAAACCGGGTATGGTTCACTCCCGGAAAAACGATACTGGAAAGTCCGAGCTGCTTAATCCGCCGTAAACGCTGCACAAATGGATGTTCAATCAAATCGAAGATAAATTCTGATTGGATGGTGATGAATCCAAAAACCGGATCGTTGATGATCTTTTTCTTATTTGTTTTCAAGCTAATAATTGCCTTTTTTAAAATGTGTTACCGGCAAAAATAAGAAACTTTTTCGTTCCCCGAGGTTTCACGAGCCTCACCATCTTTTTTTCAAACAGCTATCCACTGATGATCAGTTAACTGCCACATTTTGAGATTTGAATTCCTTTTGCTAATTTTGCGCTGACAATTGGAAGAAAGACCGTTTGCAGGGGACCCCAAAGTCCCCTGTTTTATTAGTCGAAATTTATGATTGATAAAAGCAAAATCACACAACTCATTGAAGATAAACTTAGTGAAGGCCAGTTTATCGTATCTCTGGACGTGACTCCGACCAGCCAAATCATGGTTACGCTCGACAGTCTGGACGGGATTACCATTGATCATTGTGTTCAGATCAGCCGGCTGGTTGAAGGAAGTCTTGACCGGGAGGAAGACGATTTTGAATTGCAGGTCTCTTCTGCCGGACTGGGACAACCATTAAAAGTGGATCGCCAGTTTGTAAAAAACATCGGCCAGGAAATGGAAGTTGTGCTTACAAACGGTGAAAAACTGGAAGGCCTGCTGAAAACAGCGGATCAGAATGGATTTGAATTGGAAACAACCAAACGCGAAAAGGTTGAGGGACATAAGAAAAAGCAACTTATAACACGTCTCCACAGTATAGCGTTCGACGAAGCAAAAACAGTTAAAAACATTATAAAATTCTAAAACGAGCGCAAGATGGATACGATTAATCTTATCGATACATTTTCTGAATTTAAAGACCTTAAAAACATTGATCGGGTCACTATGATGAGCGTTCTTGAAGACGTTTTCCGTAATGTATTGGAAAAAACATACGGAACAGATGAAAACTTCGACATCATTATTAATATCGACAAGGGTGACTTTGAAATTTGGCGCAACCGCGAGGTGGTGGAAGATGCTGATATTGAAGACCCCAACAGGCAAATCACACTTACTGAAGCCAAAAAAATTGACGAAGAGTATGAAGTGGGCGAAGAGGTTACCGACGAGGTTAAATTAAAGGACTTTGGCCGGAGAGCCATCCTTAATTTACGTCAGAACCTGGCCAGCCGCATTCTGGAACTGGAGAAAGACCACATCTTCGGAAAATATAAAAGCAAGATTGGCGATATCGTAACCGGTGAAGTTTACCAGGTTTGGAAAAAGGAAATCCTGGTTTTGGATGATGAAGGCAATGAACTGATTCTTCCAAAAACAGAACAAATTCCTTCGGATTATTTCCGCAAGGGAGACAGCATGAGAGCCGTGGTTTACAAAGTAGAACTGCGAAATAACAATCCGCTGATTATTCTCTCGCGTACCTCACCGGTGTTCCTTGAACGTTTATTTGAGCTGGAAGTTCCTGAAATCTTTGACGGACTAATTACCATCAAAAAGATTGTCCGGGTTCCCGGCGAACGGGCCAAAGTTGCCGTTGAGTCATACGATGAACGAATTGACCCGGTTGGCGCTTGCGTAGGAATGAAGGGATCACGTATTCACGGCATTGTTCGTGAACTTCGGAATGAAAATATTGATGTAATCAACTTTTCATCCAATGTACAACTGTTTATTCAGCGGGCTTTGAACCCCGCAAAAATATCATCGATCAAGTTACACGAAGACACCAAGCGTGCCGACGTTTATCTGAAACCCGACGAAGTATCGCTTGCCATTGGAAAAGGCGGGCTTAATATTCGTCTGGCAAGCCAGTTAACCGGCTACGAAATTGACGTTTACCGTGAAATGGCAACCGACGACGAAGATGTTAATCTGGAAGAGTTTGCAGATGAAATTGATGCTTGGATTTTGGATCAATTAAAATCAATTGGTTGTGACACAGCTAAAAACGTATTGGGTTTAAGCCGTGCCGATCTGATTAAACGAACAGATTTGGAAGAAGAAACAGTTGATCACATATTAAAGATTTTGCGCTCCGAGTTTGAGTAATCAAAAACAAATAACATTAAACTATTGGCATTTAAATAAATTGGATTTAAAATTGCATAGTTTTTTGCGCAAAATTTAAAAAAAGACAAAAATAGATTGGGTATATGGCAATTGGCAATAAAAGTACGCGACTTAGTAAGGTAGCAAGAGAATTTAATGTAGGAACGAACACCATCGTTGAGTTCCTGCATAAAAAAGGATTTGATATTGATGCAAATCCAAACTCTAAAATTTCAGAAGATGCATATCACATGCTCGAAAAAGAGTATAAAAGTGATATCTCGCTGAAAAAGGAGTCCGAAAAAATCAACCTGATGAGTCACCGTAGTAAAAACGAATCTATTTCGCTTGAAAATGCTGATGTGGACGCTGAGGATGCTGATCAGGATGATGAGGAAGACGAAGTGGAGGAAGTACGGATTAAGGATATGAACCCTCCAAAAAAGGAAATTCCTAAAGCCAAGCCGGAGACGAAACCTCAACCTGAAGAAGAAAAAGACAGCTTGCCCGAAATGGACAAACCCAAAGTTGTAGGTAAAATAGACCTCGACAGTATTCAACCCAAAAAACGGGAAGGAAAACCTACCGTGGTTAAAAAGGGTGATCAGAAGCAGGAAGAACCAAAGCCAGTCAAGCCAAAAGAAGAAGAAAAAAAGCAGGAAGCCCCGAAAGCCGAGCTAAGCAAACCTGCTGAACCCAAGCCAGCCCCGGAAGAAACAAAACCCGAGAAAGAAGAAAAAGAAGAAAAACAAGCTGAACCCATCGAAGATGTTCAGACTAATATTCCTAAAGTTGATGAAATAAAAGTCGTTGGTCGCATCGATCTTTCTTCAATCAACCAAAAAACACGTCCGACCAAAAAAACAAAAAAACAAAAAGAGGACGAACGCAAAGAACGGGAAAAACAAAAACGTCAGACTACCCAAGATCAGGGCCGTGATCAGAACAAAGACATTAAAACCAATGTCGAAAAGCTTTCAGGCCCAAATGTTGTTGGTAAAATCGACATCAAGAAAAAGAAACCGGTCGCTTCATCTGCCGACACCAGTGCGCAAAACGCGAAAAAGAAACGCCGCCGCATACAAAAAGATTCCGATTCCCGTATTAGTGTAATCAAACCCGGTCAAGGACAACCGCAAGGCCAGGGACAAGGACAACGTAGCCGTCTGCAACAGCAGGGAGGCAAGGGAAAACGAAAAATCATTAAGAAAGAGGTTAGCGAGGAAGATGTACAAAAGCAAATTAAAGATACTCTGGCTCGCCTGACTTCCGGAAAGCAAAAATCAAAAGGATCAAAATATCGTCGTGACAAGCGGCAAGCTGCCAGCGACAAAGCATCGGCTGCTCACGAAAAAGAAAGTGCTGATCAAAACATTCTTAAAGTAACGGAATTTGTTTCCGTTTCGGAGTTGGCAACCATGATGGATGCAAGTGTCACCGAAGTGATCTCATCGTGTATGAGCCTGGGGCTTTTTGTATCCATCAACCAAAGGCTTGATGCAGAAACCATGTCGATTGTTGCTGAAGAATTTGGCTACGAAGTGGAATTTGTCAGTGCCGATATCTTGGATGGTGTTGATGATGATGATGAACCAGACGAAATTCATCCGAGAGCCCCAATTGTTACGGTTATGGGACACGTTGACCACGGTAAAACATCGCTGCTTGACCACATTCGAAGTGCCAACGTAATCGCCGGTGAAGCTGGTGGTATTACCCAGCACATCGGAGCTTACCACGTAAGTTTGGAAGACGGCCGGATGATCACTTTTCTGGATACTCCGGGTCACGAGGCGTTTACCGCCATGCGTGCACGTGGTGCTCAGGTGACCGATATCGCCATCATCATTGTAGCAGCTGACGACGACATTATGCCGCAAACCAAAGAGGCCATTAACCACGCACAGGCTGCTGGGGTACCAATTGTGTTTGCCATTAACAAGATTGATAAGCCGGGTGCCAACCCCGACAAAATAAAAGAAGGACTGGCCAACCTAAACTTCCTGGTGGAAGAATGGGGCGGTAAATACCAAAGTCAGGATATTTCAGCAAAAAATGGTACTAACATCGATGAGCTGCTTGAAAAAGTACTGCTCGAAGCCGAGATGCTTGAGCTGAAAGGAAATAAAGACCGCCGGGCAACCGGAACGATCGTCGAATCATCGCTCGATCGCGGACGGGGTTATGTGGCCACTGTGCTGGTTCAAAACGGAACCCTGCACCAGGGCGACATCATGCTGGCAGGTAAATATTATGGCCACATCAAAGCCATGTTTAACGAACGGAACCAGCGCATTGAATCGGTTGGACCGTCAGAGCCGGTGATCATCCTTGGGTTGGATGGCGCCCCCCAGGCAGGTGATAAGTTCAACGTCTTCGAGAACGAACGCGAAGCCCGTCAAATTGCCAACAAGCGCGAGCAACTGGCACGTGAGCAGGGTTTACGTACGCAGAAACACATTACGCTGGATGAAATTGGACGCCGGATCGCTATTGGAAACTTCCAGGAATTGAACCTGATTGTGAAAGGTGACGTGGATGGATCAATCGAGGCGCTTTCAGATTCGCTGATCAAGCTGTCGACCGAAGAAATCCAGGTGAACGTTATCCATAAGGCTGTAGGTGCCATTTCCGAATCCGATGTGATGCTGGCGACAGCATCCGACGCGATTGTGATTGGCTTCCAGGTACGACCAAGTCTGAATGCACGTAAACTAGCCGAAAAAGAAGAAGTGGACATCCGCTTGTACTCGATTATTTACGATGCCATCAACGAAATCAAGTCGGCCATGGAGGGAATGCTTTCTCCGGAAATCAAAGAAGAAATTCTTGGAACAGCCGAAGTTATGGAAGCATTCAAAATTACCAAAGTCGGAACCATTGCCGGTTGTATTGTACGCGACGGAAAAATTCACCGAAACAACAAAGTGCGATTGATTCGTGATGGAATTGTGATTTACACCGGAACACTCGGTTCGTTGAAACGCTTTAAAGACGATGTGAAAGAAGTTCAAAAAGGCTACGAATGTGGATTGAATATTGATGGATACAACGATATTGAAGCCGGAGACATGATCGAAGCCTTCCACGAAATTGAAGTCGCTAAATCATTATAAAGATCTTTGTAAAACAAATGATACATAAAAATCCGGCTCGAAAGCCGGATTTTTCTTTTTAAAAGCAGAAACCCGTTTGGATCTCTACTCCTCTTCTCTCCCCTTTTTGTTGCTCCCTTTTTGATCAGGTTGCCCGTTAATTTCTTTATTGATTTTGCTGGCATCAATTTCTTCTTCACTCAAAAATGAGGTGAAGTGATTATTCTTGAACCTGGATGATGTATTAGGAAAGATTTGCTGCTCGTTGAATTACCGAAGCCAGTTGGTCGGCCTGCATGACCCCGCTGCCACTCCATTTTTTCTCACCATGCTGAAAAATCATCAGAGTGGGAACATTCCGAACCTGGTATCTCATAGCCAATTCCTGGTTCCGGTCTACATCAATTTTTAAAATTCGTACCCGGGTGCCCAATTGTTCTTTCACTTGTTTCAGAATGGGAGCCATCATTTTACACGGACCGCACCATTCGGCCGAGAAATCGACCAACACGGGCGTTGTACCCTGAATAATCTGGTTAAACTTTTCCATCTTCCGCTGGTTTCTCCTTGGTCTTTTTCAAATCACTAACAAGAAACCCCATCAGTCCGCCATACAGCGAGCTGGTATGCCAATTCGATTGAATGGGGCAGGTTCCGGAATTACAGCCAATGTAGTGCCAGTATAAAAATCCGGCAAAAGCTCCAACTACGATTCCAACAAGCCGCCATTTATGTTTCAGGAAAAAATTTCTCATCGTTCAAATTTTTTAGCAAAGAAAAAGGAAAATCGGGATTTGTCAAGTGACTTGGGTCACACAAGTTTGAAGCAGATTTTACCGGGAAGGAAAAGTCAGGCGTTTGGATCAATCAAAGGGGCGAAGTCAATTTCGTTCCGGCTAAGCTTGACCATTCCTTTTTGCTCCATCTTTTTCAATAAGCGCGATATGACTTCGCGCGAGGTATTCAGTTGATAAGCAATATCCTGATGTTTTCCGTGAAATTGCTTTTCGCCAGTGGCTTCAAAACGGGAACGAAAAAACCGTTCGAGCCGTTCATCCAGATTTAAGAAAGCAATGGCATCGATGGTTTCCAGCAGTTCGTCAAATCGTTTGCGATACGCGTACATCATGAATGATTTCCACTCTGGAAAACGCGTCATCCAGTCATCGAGCAAATCGACCGGGATACGGACAATCAGGCTGTCTTTTTCGGCAATAGCGCTCACATTGCTTTGCTGCTGACCCATACAGCAGGTAAGCGCCATGCTGCATACGTCGCCGGGATTCAGAAGATACAGCAAAAGTTCGCGTCCATCCTTTTCGGTTCTGATCACGCGCAGTCTTCCTTCCAAAATCAACGGAAAGGACTTAATAATCTGGCCTTCACGAAGAATTTCTGCTCCCACTTGCACTTCCTGAATCAAGCCATGTTGCTGAATTTCATCCAGCAGTTCTTTTCCAAAAAACGGAAAACGGCGGTTCAATATCGATCGAACTTGTTGCATATCGTGGCAAAAGTAGCAAGGAAAAAAGAAAAAACAGCTTCAAAAAGCTGTTTCGTTCCCCTTAATAATTTGTTGCTTCAATTTCGAAATATTCCTGCTCGTGCTCACACGACGGGCATTTTTTTGGCGGACGTTTTGATTCATGCAGCAAGCCACAAACCCGGCACTTCCAAATCACTTTGTCTTCGCGTTCAAACACTTTTCCTTCTTCCAGGTTTTGGAACAGCTTGCGGTAACGCTCTTCGTGGTGCTTTTCAATTTTGGCAATGGTTTTAAAAACCACGGCAATTTGCTTGAACCCTTCTTCCTCGGCTATGCGGGCAAATTCCGGATACAGTTCGTTCCATTCTTCATTTTCGCCATCCGCAGACGCTTTCAGGTTTTCCATGGTGGTTCCGATCACTCCGGCAGGATAGCTGGCTGTAATTTCAACCATGCCACCTTCTAAGAAGCAAAAAAACCGTTTGGCATGTGCTTCCTCATTGATCGCTGTTTCTTCAAAAATAGCGGCGATCTGATGCAATCCTTCTTTTTTAGCTTGCTTGGCAAAAAACTGGTAGCGGTTTTTGGCTTGCGATTCGCCGGCAAAAGCTTTCAGTAAATTTCTCTCTGTCTTTGTTCCAATAATTGAATCCATTCGGGTGTATTTTAAAATTAGAATTTTTTGATTTTTTGGAATGTTGAAGATAATTAATTGTCACGGATTGGCAGAATGCGGAACCAAATTTAGAATGATTCAAAAATAGGCCGGCTGGCTTTTCTTTTCCTTAAGTCTTTCATTCGATCCGTGCTATGATTGTGTGGTTAGTAAAAAAATTACGACATTTGCATCCTTATTTAAGGATATGATGACGATAGAAAATATACAACAGGATATAGTTGCTGAGTTCTCCATGTATGAAGACTGGATGGACAAATACAGCTACCTGATTGAATTGGGTAATGATTTACAGGATATGGATTCGAAACAAAAAAACGACCAGCATCTGATTAAAGGATGCCAGTCGCGGGTTTGGCTGGTTCCGGAATTCAAAGACGGGAAAATTTATTTTGAAGGGGAAAGTGATGCCGTGATTGTAAAAGGGCTGGTCGCGCTTTTGCTACGGGTTGTTTCGGGACGCACGCCCGAGGAGATTATGAAAAGTGACTTACACTTTGTTGATGATATTGGGTTGAAACAACACCTCTCGCCAACCCGCTCCAATGGATTGGTAGCCATGATCAAACAAATTAAGTTATATGCTGTTGCTTATAACAGAATTTCAAGTTAAGGAGGACAAGCCATGGACGCGAGAATTGATTTAATTATAGACAACTTAAAAGAAGTTTATGACCCGGAGATTCCGGTAAACATATACGATTTGGGCCTGATATATAACATTGACGTGGACGAAAATAACAAGGCCCATGTGATTATGACCCTGACTGCTCCCGGATGCCCGGTGGCCGATATGCTGGTGGAAGACACCAAGCAGGCTGCGTTGACAGCCGAAGGAGTGGAAGATGCCCATGTGGAACTAACCTTTGAGCCGCCATGGGACAAGTCGATGATGAGCGAAGAAGCCAGGCTCGAACTGGGATTCTTTTAAAATATACAACGAGATAAATTGAATACCCGGCCAAAACCGGGTATTTTTATACCCGGAAAAACTTAAAAAGAACATGGAACAGCAAGAGCAAGCGGCAAGAATTAAGAAAAAGGCTTTTGAGTTAGGATTTTTGGATTGCGGGATTTCCAAAGCTGATTTTTTAGCTAAAGAAAAGCCCCGCCTCGAAAGCTGGTTGGATCAAGGACTGCATGGCGAAATGGGCTACATGGACCGAAATGTGGATATGCGGCTTGACCCACGCTTGATTTTTGAAGGCGCCAAATCCGTGATTTCTGTTTTGCTGAATTATTACCCAAAAGAAAAACAGCAGGTTGATGATGCTCCGGTACTGTCGAAATATGCTTACGGCAAGGATTATCATTTTGTGATGAAAGCCAAGTTGAATGAACTGCTGAAATTCATTCAGAATGAAATCGCACCATGTAGCGGACGTCCGTTTGTTGATTCGGCGCCCGTGCTCGACAAAGCCTGGGCAGCCAAAGCAGGCCTGGGCTGGGTGGGTAAACACACCAACCTGATTTCGGTGGAACATGGTAGCTTCTTTTTTATTGGCGAGCTGATCATCGATTTGGAGCTCCCCGCTGACAACAAAACGGTCCGCGACCATTGCGGAACCTGTACGCGCTGCATCGACGCCTGCCCCACACTGGCCATTGTTGCCCCGCAAGTGGTGGATGCCCGGCGCTGTATCTCTTATCAAACCATTGAGATAAAAGGCGAGCTGGATGAAAATCTGAAGGATCAATTCGAAAACCGGGTGTTTGGCTGCGATATTTGTCAGGATGTGTG
>JAGXIR010000145.1 GCA_024635605.1 Sunxiuqinia sp. | reverse complement strand
AAAAAATAAGGTTTTTTGAACTGGATAGCGCAAATTTTTCACAAGAATTTGAATTGCTCCATTAAAATCAGACGATGACAAAGATCAGAGTAACCAAGCAATTTGGTTTCGAAATGTCGCATGCCCTGGCGAATTACGATGGGCTGTGCAGCAATATTCACGGACACTCCTACAAGTTACAAATTACCATCCTGGGCGAACCGCTTTTTAAGGAAGGCGATCCGAAAGACGGGATGGTCATCGATTTCAGCATCTTGAAAAAGCTGGTCAAAAAGGAAATTGTGGAACCATTTGACCATTCGCTGGTCATCAACAACCTTTCGGCTCATAACAAGCTGCTTGAGTTGGGCGAGTTGTATGAACGGCAGCACCTCGTAAATTTTCAACCGACTACCGAAAATATGGTTATTTTTATAGCTGATAAACTAAAGAAGCTTCTGCCTGAACATCTTGAATTATTCAGTGTTCGGCTTTATGAAACCAGCAACTCTTACGCTGAGTGGTTTGCTTCGGATAACAACTAAAACTGAATCGCATGCCTGAACAAAACAACACCAATAACCGTCTTTTTTTGCTCGATGCCTACGCGTTAATTTACCGCTCGTATTTCGCATTCATTAAAAACCCACGCTATAACTCCAACGGGCTCAACACATCGGCCATGCTGGGTTTTGTCAATTCGCTGGAGCAATTGTTGAATGCCGAAAACCCCACCCACATCGCGGTCGTTTTCGATGTGCATGCGCCAACCTTTCGGCACGAGTTGTTTGAAGCCTACAAAGGCACCCGCGACGAAATGCCGGAAGACATTCGCAAAGCCATTCCCTGGGTTCGCAAAATTATTGAAGCTTACAACATTCCCATTTTGGAAAAGGAAGGCTTTGAAGCGGATGACGTGATTGGAACACTGGCAAAAAAAGGGGAGCAAGAAGGCTACCAGGTTTTTATGATGACGCCTGACAAAGATTACGCCCAGTTGGTTTCGGACAACATTTTCATGTATAAACCCGGGCGGGCCGGAAACGACGTGGAAATTTGGGGTGTAGACCAGGTAAAAGAGAAATTTGAAATCGAGCGCCCGGAGCAGGTAATTGATATTCTTGGCTTGATGGGCGACTCGTCGGACAATATTCCCGGCTGTCCCGGCATTGGCCCAAAAACGGCCATGAAACTGATTTCGACCTACCACTCGATTGATGGGATTTATGAGCATATTGATGAATTAAAAGGCAAGCAGAAAGAAAACCTGGTTAATCACGAAGAGCAGGTTCGCTTGTCGCGCAAGCTGGCCACCATTATTTTGGATGTTCCGGTTGAATTTGATGAAAAGTCGCTGACCAAGGATGCACCCAACATTGAAGCGCTGCGAAAAATATACAACGAACTGGAGTTCCGCACCCTGGCCCAAAAGCTGGACGCGCCAAAGCAACAAGCCGAAGCCAGTTTTGAACAGGGCAGCCTGTTTGGTGGCAGCGAAGGAACAGAACCGGTTCTTCGGAAAGACCTGGCCAACATTGAAAATACGCCGCACAACTATTATCTGGTTGAAAATGCCATGCAACGGGCCAGTCTGCGGGCGGAATTATCGGTTCAGGAAGAGTTTTGCTTTGACACCGAAACCACCGGGCTGGATACCCATTCAGCGGAATTGGTGTGCCTGTCGTTTGCCTTCAAAAAAGGCGAAGCGTACTGCGTAACGCTCCCTCGTAAACGGGAAGAAGCCCAAAAGGTGGTGGAAGAATTTCGCTTGATTTTTGAAGATAAAAACGTTCGTAAAATCGGGCAAAATATCAAGTACGACATTCTGATGCTGAAGCACTATGACGTGGAAGTGAAAGGCCCGGTGTACGATACGATGATTGCACATTACCTTATTCAGCCCGAATTGCGCCACAACCTCGACTACCTGTGCGAAACCTACTTGGGCTATCAAAAAGTGGAAACCGAAAGCCTGATTGGCAAGAAAGGTAAAAAGCAACAAAGCATGCGCCAAGCCCCGGTTGACAAGCTGAAAGACTACGCCTGCGAAGATGCCGACCTGACTTTGCAGTTGAAACTTGCGCTGGATCCGGAATTGGATAAAACCGGCGTTCGCTCCGTTTTCGAAGAAATTGAAATGCCGCTGATTCCAGTTTTGGCCGATATGGAAATGGCTGGTGTCAGTCTGAACACCAAAGAGCTGGATGTTTTTGCTGAAAAATTACGTCTGCAAATTATCGATCTGGAAAAGGAAATTATTGAGCTGGCGGGCGAAGAATTCAATGTGTCATCACCCAAACAGCTGGGCCTCATTTTGTTCGAGAAACTGAACATCGTTAATAAGGCCCGTAAAACCAAGACCAAGCAGTATTCCACTTCCGAAGAAGTGCTGAGCAAGTTGATGGATAAACACCCCATTGTTCCGAAGATTCTGGAATTTAGGGGATTGAAAAAATTGCTGTCGACCTATGTGGAAGCCTTGCCATTGTTGGTGAATTCTAAAACCGGCAAATTGCATACCTCCTACAACCAAGCCATCGCGGCAACCGGCCGGCTGAGTTCGACCAACCCCAACCTGCAAAACATTCCAATCCGCGATGAGAACGGCCGCGAAATCCGCCGGGCTTTTACAGCGACGGACGATGGTCACCTGTTTCTGTCGGCTGACTACTCGCAAATTGAATTGCGCATCATGGCCGCTTTAAGCAAAGACGAAAACCTGCTGGAAGCGTTCCGCAACGAGCAGGATGTTCACGCCACAACGGCTTCGAAAATATTTAAAGTCCCGCTGGATGAAGTCACTTCCGAGATGCGACGCAAGGCTAAAACAGCCAACTTTGGAATTATTTACGGCATTTCGGCTTTTGGCCTTTCTGACCGCTTGAATATTTCGCGTACCGAAGCAAAAGAGTTAATTGACGGTTATTTTGAAAACTTTTTCCGGGTCAAGGAATTTATGGATGAAAGCATCCAAATTGCCCGCGACAAAGGCTTTGTAGAAACCATCCGGGGACGTCGCCGCTATCTGAAAGACATCAATTCGGCCAATGCCGTGGTTCGTGGCGTGGCTGAACGAAACGCCATCAACGCGCCCATCCAGGGCTCAGCTGCCGATATCATCAAGCTGGCCATGATCAACATCTGGAATGAGCTGAAAAAGCAAAACCTGAAGGCCAAAATGACTTTGCAGGTGCATGATGAATTGAACTTCGACGTTCCCAAGGAAGAGTTGGACCAGGTGAAAGCCATTGTGAAAGAGCAAATGGAACAAGCGGTCGACATCGGCCTGCCACTGACCGTGGAAATGAATGCCGCTTCGAACTGGATGGAAGCGCACTAAAAAAAAGAAACGAGACGGCCACAAAAGACCGTCTCGTTTTATTTACCCAATCAATCCAAAATGTTTCATCAAAACTTTCAGCAAGACCAAGGCAGCAATAAAGCCAACCATTCCTATGCCAAACCAAATAAAATCTTTGTTTTTCTTTTGAGGTGTTTTATCGATCGTTTCCATAATTTTTTCATTTAATTTTTCAACTTCATTTTTGATCCAGCTTGAGACCGGAAATTTTAAAAGCCTGAGGTTTACCAACCGGTTCAGGCCGAGGGGTGTTTGTATTTAAAATGAAGGCTAACAGAGCAAGGCATGTCCTCGGATAAAGACCGGAACAGGGGCCTTATGATCAATTAAACAGAAGCTTAAACGAATGGTATTTCTGAAACTAAAATCGCGGGGAACAACCCGAGTTGTGTGCAATTGTTGAACGTGAGAACGTCCCTCTTCCGTCACACTTTCGAAGCTACCGTTTTCCTGTCCCAAAAGATAAATGGGTGGCAGCCCGGGTTTCTGAATGGCCCCTTGATCATCGGCAAAAGTAATCTCATGAACGACTGTTGGCGCACAGTCGGCTTGCTTTTCCACAGCAGCATACGCCAACAGGTAAGCTGCCAAAACAATCAAAATAAGCCGTAAAAGCTGTTTCATCGTTCGAAATTACTCCGGCAAAGATAACAATGCTTTGCATCCGCTGTTCCACGAAGCCTGCTTTTTTTATCCGCACTGGCTTCACCCAGCTGACAACGGATGAGTTGAGACCGTCCGCGAACTGCAAAAATAAAAGGGATTGCAACCCATTGGTTACAATCCCTTTTGACTATTCTTTCACACCTGCTTTCTTCAGGATAATTTCCAAAGGGCAAAATTTGGTAAAGGATGACTGAAACAGGTTTAAACCCACAAAGGCCGCTAAAATCAGCCAGTTCATATTGACCAGCACCGCTAACAGCACGCTAACGGAGACCAAAAATCCTGCAACAGCGCGTACAACTCGTTCTCTCATAACATTCAATTTTTGATTAGACAAATTTTTCAACTCCAACGACATAGGCATTCATCGGGCTCATTCCTTCAACGGTCTGGTTGAATTCATCAATTCGTTCCAGCAACTTATCAGCCTTGTCGCCAGCCAAAAACATAAAGGAAACCATGTAGTTGTATGGGTTCTTGCTGGCAACAAACCAGTTGGAAAAATCGGTGTTCCCATCGGCTTGCTCCATAAAACCTTCCACGTCCATTTCGCTGTAAGTATTGATTTTAATGGCCTTAAAAATCTTCTCCAGCTCAGGATGGTAGGCTTTGACACATTGGATAATTACAAATTTCATCATTGTTTTTAATTTAAAGGTTCGTTCGATTCTTTCTCATTCTCCTGAATTTCCTGTGTCTTTACAACCGGCTCTTCAGTTGGGTAATTTTTCTTTTCGGTCATGTAATAAATTAGTGGAACAATAATCAGGGTCAAAAAGGTCGATGCAATCGATCCACCCATCAGCGAGATAGCCAGCCCTTGGAAGATCGGGTCAAACAGAATAACCACCGCGCCAATGACGACCGTTCCGGCAGTAAGCAGAATTGGCGTAGTCCGCACAGCTCCGGCTTCAATCACTGCTTCTTTCAAGGGTACTCCATCGGCTAATCGGAGATTGATAAAGTCAATCAGCAGAATGGCATTCCGAACCATGATCCCCGCCAGGGCAATCAAACCAATCATGGAAGTTGCGGTAAAGAAGGCACCCATCAGCCAGTGGCCAATCAGGATTCCGACCAACGACAGCGGAATAGAAATCATCATCACAAACGGCACCTTGAAATTCTGAAACCAACCAATAATCAGCAAGTAAATGACAAGCAGAACAACGGCAAAAGCGGTTCCCAAATCGCGGAACACTTCATAGGTTATTTGCCACTCGCCATCCCATTTCAAGCTATAATCATCCTGGGTGAACGGTTGCTGGGTGAACTCTTCCGTTAAGGTGTATCCTGTGGGCATTTGAATCTGGCTCAGGTTGTCCGACATATCCAGAATTCCATAAACCGGGCTTTCCAGTTCTCCGGCAATGTCAGCCGTAACATAAACCACCCGTTTTTGGTTTTTCCGGTAGATGCTTTTGTCCTGCAAGCCTTCTTCAATTTCAACCACATCGCCTAACGCGACCACCTGCCCTGTCTGGCTCAGGATATTTACTTTTTTCAGATCGTTAATATCCGACCGTTCATTTTCCTTGAATCGAACGACAATGCCAATTTGCTCGTGCTCTTTTTCCTGATAAAGCTGAGTCACCTCGTGGCCACCTAACGCCATTTGCAAACTATGCACAACTTGCTGGGTTGACAATCCAAGCAAAGCTGCTTTTTCTTTCAGGACATTGAATTTGTATTCTGCCTGGTCACCTTCCATATGCCAGTCTATATCAACGACATCAGCTGTTTGAGCAAATAAATCTTTCACCTGGCTGGCCACTTCCATCTGCCCTTGGTAGTCCGGCCCGTAAATTTCGGCAACCAACGTTGACATGACCGGAGGGCCTGGCGGAACTTCCACAACTTTTACGTTGGCTTGATATTTTTCACCCAAAAGTTGCAGTTCAGGGCGCATCAGTTTGGCAATGTCGTGGCTTTGCAGCTTCCGATCCCCTTTATCGGTCAGGTTCACCTGGATGTCAGCCACATTCGATCCGCTTCGCAAATCATAATGACGAACCAAACCGTTAAAATTCATCGGGGAAGCGGTGCCCACATACGTTTGGTAGTCCACCACATTCTCCTGTTGTGCGATGTAGGCCGCCAGTTCTTTGGCAACAACAGCCGTGCGCTCCAGGGTTGTTCCTTCGGGCATATCGACAATCACCTGAAACTCGTTTTTATTATCAAATGGAAGCATTTTTACGGCAACCATTTTGAAATACACCAAGGTGGTTGAAGCCAATAACAGCACGGTAACACCGATGATAAAAGTCCAACGTTTCCACGGCGACTCCAGCATGGGTTCCATCGTTTTGGCGTATAGCTTGTAAATGATAGAATCTTCCAACCGGAACGCTTTCTCGTGCTTGTCTTCTTTCACGTTAAACCGAAGCAGGCGATAAGCCAGATAGGGAGTAATGGTTAGCGCCACCAGCAAGGAGAAAATCATGGCTATGGATGCGCCAATGGGCATGGGGCTCATGTAAGGGCCCATTAGTCCGGACACAAAAACCATGGGCAACACCGCTGCAATAACGGTGAAGGTCGCCAAAATGGTTGGGTTGCCTACCTCATCAATGGAACGCAGCGCCGCCTGGATAAACGGTAATTTCTTCATTTTGAAATGCCGGTGCATATTCTCAGCAATAATGATGGAATCGTCCACCACAATTCCGGTTACAAACACCAAGGCAAACAGGGTAATCCGGTTCAGCGTGTAGTCCAGAAAGTAGTAGCTAAACATGGTTAAGGCGAAAGTGATGGGCACCGAAAGGAAAACGACCAAACCACCACGCCAGCCCATGGCCAGCATCACCACAAAGGTAACGGCGACGATTGCCCCCAGCAAGTGCATCAACAGTTCTGCCACTTTATGCGAAGCGGTTTCACCGTAGTTACGGGTCACATCGACCTGCACATCAGCCGGAATCAGGCTGCTCTCCAAAATCTCGATTTTTTCGAGAATGGCATCCGACACTTTCATAGCATCAGCACCACGGCGCTTGGCAACCGAAATTGTAACAGCGGGATATTCACCCTTAAATTCTGCTTTTTTCTCATGGATTTCTCCAAAACCAAAATTTACATACTGAATGGGTTCCTGCGGGCCATCAAGCACTTCGGCCACCTGTTTTAAATAAACCGGGCTGCCGTTGTGAATGCCGACAACCAAATTGGCGACATCATCGGAGTTCTTTAAAAAAGCACCGGCTTCAACCAGGTATTCCGTGTCATTATTATTGAATGATCCGGCATTGAATTGCTCGTTGGCCAATTGAATTTTTTGGGCGATACTTAATGCATCGACATGAAAACCAGCCATCTGTTCGTTGTTCAATACTACCCGAATCTGGCGCGAACGGCCTCCAATAATCTTGGTTTCCGACACATCGGTTACCTGTGCAATTTCATTATTGACTTCCTGCGCTATTCGTTTCAGTTCATAATCGTCGTAATTCTCACTCCAGAAAGTCAGACCAAGTACCGGAACATCGTCAATTGAACGGGTTTTTACCAGCGGCAGACTGGTTCCCTTGGGCATTTGATCCATATGTTTCATGATCTCGTTGTACATTTTCACCAACGAGCGCTCAATATCTTCGCCTACATAAAACTGGACAATCAGCATGGCTTGTCCGGGCATCGAGGTAGAATACACATACTCTACACCGGGAATATTGGAGACCACTTTTTCGAGTGGTTGCATCACGCGCGATTCAATTTCTTTGGGACTCGCCCCGGGGTAGCGAAAGAAAATATCGGCAATAGGAACGTCGATTTGGGGTTCCTCTTCCCGCGGGGTTAAGTAAGAGCTGTAGATTCCAATTGCCAAAAAAGCAATCATCAACAGCGGAGTTAGTTTCGAATTTATAAATTGTTTGGCGATACCGCCTGCAAATCCTGTCTTCATGTTTCTTTCTTATTTGTTTTCCACTAATGCGCCATCAAACAATTTTCCGTTTGAAGATTGAATATAAGTTTCGCCATCCGCCAGGCCGGAAAGAATCTCGATGGAATCACCATAGGTTTTCCCGGTTTTAACCCAGCGAAGCAAGGCATTTCCGGTTTGGCCCACCGCATACAAACCAACCAACTGGCCTTTATTGACCAAGGCAGTTTTCGGAATCAATACCAAAGGCTGGCTTCCTTTTTCATAAAATACGGTTGCATACATGCCACTATATAAATTGGCCTTCTGTTCCGGCTCTTCAGCCAAAATCACTTTGGCTTCGAACTGGTTGCCGGTGTTGGCCGACGAAGGGTTGATTTCTGCAATTACCCCATCCATTTCCTTTCCGTCAAGGGCATTAAACCGCACCTTAACCGAATCATTTAACTTCAGGCGAGCAATATCAGCCTCGGGAATGCGGGCAATCACTTTCCATTGCGAAGGGCTTTCGATGCTCAGCAATGGCATGCCGGGATTGGCCATGTCGCCTTCCTGAACATATTTGCCGGTGATGACACCGCTGTATGGTGCACGAATCGAAGCGTAGCGAAGCGATTCTCCCACTTCCTTTTCCATTTGATTAGCGGCTTCCAGCCGGGCCTTTGCCATTTGATAGTGGGTGCGGATGTCATCCATTTCTTTGTCCGATGCACTGTTTACGGCGTATAAGGCTTCAAAGCGTTTCAGGTCTTTTTCGGCACTTTCAAAAGCCGTTTGGGCTTCTACCTTGTTGGCTTCAACCTGGGCTTTTTTAGCCAGAATATCTTGATTGCGGATTTGCAGCAACAAATCACCTTGTTTCACTTTTTGTCCGGGCTTCACATAAATCCGGCTCACTTGTCCCATCATGCGGGTACTTAAATTGGATTGCTTTTCAGCTTCCAGCTTACCCGAAAAACTGTAAACAACAGGATATTCTGTCAACTCGGCCACCGCAAGCTGAACCGGAATTTTGGTTTCAGAAACCACTTCTTTCTGGTCTTTATTGCCACAGGCGGAAATCAAAATTCCCAACGCCAAGGCTGCTAATAACGGAGCTTTTTTTATACGATTTGTTTTCATTCTGGTCATGGTTTTTATTCGTTGATATCTTTTTCAAGCAGCAATTCCATTTCAAACACTGCTTGTTTGTAGTTGTAAATTGATTGAATGTATTCGAGGTTTTTTTGTGAAGCCAGGGCTTCGGCAACCAAGAGGTCGGTGGTTTTTTCCAGTCCTTGTTCAAACCGGTCGGTGCGAATGCGAAGTGATTCCTGCGCTTGTTCGCGGGCCAGTTTGCCCGATTGAATTTGTTTAAAGGTCAATTCCAGCTTTCGTTTGGCTTTGTTTAATTGTATTTGGCTTTGAGACAGATAATTCTGGTAGTTCAATTCGGCCTCGTCGAGCTGTGAGCTGGCTTGCTGAACACTTCCTATGTTCTTATATCCGCTAAACAAATCCCAGGTTAAACTGGCGCCCACCATGTAATTGTTGGCCGACATGCCTAAGATTTCTCGGTCATTCCATTCGTATGCACCAAAAGCATTCAGCCGTGGAATGAATTTCATTTTTTCTGAACGAAGCATATTTTCTCCAGCTTCAATTTGTTTCTGAACGGCTTTGACGTCGGAACGCTGTTCCAGTTCAGCCGGATTGACATTCCAGGTGAATAAGGTTGGTGATTGCGTCATCGAATCGGTGGGTTGAATGCGTGTTCCCAAGTCTAGTCCCAACAAATGAGCCAGGTACTCATTGGCCGATTGTAACTGATTTTCAGCTTCCAGCAGCTGGTTCTGACGTTCTTCCATCCGAACCGATGCTTCCAGCACATCCGCATGTTTTACAAAACCCTGAGCTTCATTATCTTTCGTCAACTTCAGCGCTTCAGCAGCCACTTCAACCGACTGTTCCAATACTTCAACGGCTGATTGAGCCAGCTCCAACTGGTAATAGGCCCGTTTCACTTCGTAACGAATTTGCTGGTGCGTACGTTGGCTTTGCAGCGACGTGGCTTCGTATTGGTTTTTGGCGGCTTTACGCGCATAAATTCCATCCACATTCAAAATCGGCTGTTGAAGCTCGATTTTCGTACTGTAATTTTCGATCGCATCCGGATCGTTCAGGGTAGCCGGATTGAAATCAGCCTGAGCGACAGTCTCCTGCTTCAATTTAAAGCCGAAAGCCGACAGGGGATCGTTTGTTTTCACTCCGGTATGACTTACAGACAAACCGGGTAGGAAAACGGAGTTGGTCATCCTATAGGCTCCCTGCGCTGCTTTTTCCCGGGCTTCGGCGCTCCTTGCTGACAGGTTATTGTCTTTTGCCAGCTCAAGTGCCTCATCTAAACTAAGTGACCTTATTTGTGCCACGTTGATCAGTGGCAACCCAAGCCCCAGGAATAAAACATAAAGGTGTAATCTTCGTTTCATACTTTTTAGTCTTTTTCGTTTTCTGAAGAGGACAAAAATAATAGTTTATATTTATATATCTATCAATATAGATGTATAAATTATTAAACGAGTGTTAACACGTGATTTTTACGGGAAGTGGGGATCCAAAGATTTTTTTATAAAAAGACTTAACCATCTTATTTTCAAGATGCCGGAAAACATACAATCAGGGAAGAGCGCCCCAAAACGAGCATGTTAACTAATTATTATCTCCCCTTTTTTT